>JAHISP010000037.1 GCA_018818165.1 Bacteroidota bacterium
AAAAGTTGGGCTTTTTAAACTGTAAAGTTTGGATATTAGAAATTAAAATTTGGATATTATTTGGTTTTTGTGGTTTGCCGTTTAGTCTTTCGGCACCAAATCTATACAAAACCAAAACTATGGACTTTAAGTCCATGTATAAAAAAAGCCCAACTTTTACCAATGAAAACAGAAAAGCCCAACTTTTCAAAAAAGTTGGGCTTTTTAAACCGCAAAGTTTTGATATTAGAATTTAAAATTTGGATATTGTTTGGTTTTTGCAGTTTGTCGTTTGGTCTTTCAGTACCAAATCTATACCAAACCAAAACTATGAACCTTAAGTCCATGTATAAAAAAAGCCCAACTTTTTAAAAAAGTTGGGCTTTTAAAACTGTAAAGTTTGGATATTAGAAATTAAAATTTGTTTATTTAATTCTAATTCTTACTGGAATATTTTTGATTTCAATATAGTCTTGCGATAAATCAATTTCATTTTTGTTATCTAATTCATCAATTCCGATTCTATTTTTCCAAAAGTTTTTAACTTTTATTCCACCTTCTGGAATTTTTAAATCGCCATCCAATTCCAAAAAGTAAGTTTCATCTAATTTTTTGATTGAATAATTTATAATTCCATAATAAGTTGGCAGATTTTTAACGACAACACCAATTGGGTCGTTAATCCACTCCATTTTTAGTCCATTACCAATTATAAGCGAATTTTTGTGCTCATTTTCAAAAACGAAAAATGACCTTATTGCATTAATGTAATCCGAACCAACCCAAGTATGAGGCATATCGCCAATAAATTCGGGAGCTTTTGCATCGTTCCAAACAACTTCCGCCCAGTGATTCCAACCTTTTGGTCTTTGATGCAAAAAGAAAAAATCGAGCAATTTGTGCGATTTTTCAGCATCATTTAAGTAATTAAAAGTTCCAACAATTCTTAATTCGTAAGGCGTATATGCGTTCCATGAATCGCTTGAATCGATTCTGGTTTTGAAATAGCTAAAATATTTTTGGAAAGTATTATTCAAATATGGTTGTGGAAGCTCTTCAAATTCATTAACTGGAGTAATTGCTGTTGTTGTTGAAGTCGCGTCAAAATCGCCCAATTCAACGCAACCGGGAATGTAGTTAATTTTGTGCATTTCAATAGTTTTATTAAGCGAATTGTACAGATTTGTTCTAAAAGTATCTCTAATTTCCGAAAATTTTGTAACAAATTCATCTAGTTTTAGAATTTGCGCAATTGTAACTGCATCTTTTAGTCCTTTCAAAGTAAAAAAATCATCCCAAAAAGAATGCATTGGTTTTGCGGAATAGCCTTCGTGACTTATTGATTCGGGCAAAATTCCATAAAATGCTTTTAGACTATCATTTCCGAAACGATATTTATCTGTTTTTCTTTCAGCAGAAAGTGCGTTTATATAATTGACTGCCTTTATCACGTGATTAAATTTATCAAAAAGAAATAAAGTATCTTGCGTAAATTCAAAATACTGAAGATAAGCGTAAATAAGCTGTCCGTGACTATCATTTTCTGGAACTGGATCGCCTCCGCGTGAATCAACTACGCAAGGAACTTTTCCACTTGGAAATTGAAATTCTGAATACCAGTTTAGAAATTCTTTCACCTCATTTGTAATTCCCATTTTTAGAAGCGCTGATGAAGTTAGTGAACCGTCTCTAATCCAAGAACGTTCATAAGATCTTGAACCAGGCTGAATTCCAGCTTTATCGCGATTTATAAGAATATAAGCTAAATTTGATTTAAGTGTATTTGTAATTTTTTTTGCCGAATCAGGAAGCGTAATTTCAAACTTATTTAATTTATTTTCCCAAAATGTTTTTACTTTTTGCCACTCATTATAAATCAATTTCTTTTGATTTGAATTTGTAAAATCAGCAAGATTTTGAGGAAAGTGATTATGGAAGGGAAATCCAAGATAAATTGTCGTGTCTTTTCCAGGTTGCAATTCAATAAAATATTCAAAAGCTGCTGATGCTAGTTCTGTTTTATCATTTATTTTATTGTTTTGTGGAATTTTATTGTTGGAAATAAATTCAACAATATCACCTTCATCAAAAGATGTGCATCCAAAATTACTTGATTTTGTAATGTTGTAAATCTGCTTGTTTTCGTTAAAAATTGCTCCAAAATCATTTTTAGAAATGCTGGAAATTGACGAAACTCCACCTGTTAAATTCAAAAATTGCGATGGTGGATTTACTTGAAAAGGACGAATTGCCAAGTAAAATTTGATTTTAGCTTTATCATAACTTGTGTTTGCAATTTTATAACTCGAAATAACAAACGAACTATCAGCAATTCCACCAGCATAAAATTTGGATTCAAGACTAAATTGATTTGTCTTCCAATTCACAATTGGAATTGGCAAATATTCATTTTCGAGTGATTGATTTAGTGTAACATCATTCCAAGTGTAAAAGCTATCGTTTACACTAATAAATGGTTCAATCGAAAAACTGCCTTTATCAACTTCAATCATTCCTTCTTCATTAATTAAAGCTTCTTTTGTATCGGAATTAGCACCAATAATTGTCCAATAAGACATTTCGCGAGATAAATATTTAGGGAAAATTCCTCTTCTATAATTAGCTGAAATATTGGAATAGAACTCATTTTTAGTTTTAGTGTATTTATAATCTTTTAGCTCAATTTCTTTAATGGAATAACCATTTCCATTATTACTTTTAACAAAATTTAGTTTAATGAATTTTGACTCATTTCTGTTAAAATTTAGAAATCTTTTTCCATTTCCGCCATTTGTTACATTGTAAATTTCTTCCCAATTAATATTATCATCAGATTTTAGAACAGCAAAATTCGTTGCAAAATCAATTTCATCCCAATTGATAATAATTCCGCCATATTCGCGTTTTTTATTTAAGTCAATTGTTATTGATTGAATTTCGTTTTGCGAACTTTTCCAAAGCGTGTTTAAGCTACTATCAATAATATTATCAATTAAAAATTTACTATTTAATTCAGAAGTAGCTGAAAGTTTAATAATATAAATTGAATTATCTTCAATTGGAAGTTTCTCATAAGATAAATCCTTTATAAAAAACGAGCCTTTACCACCATTTACAGACGCTATAATAAACTGAATTGAGTTAAACGATTTGAAAGCTCTATTGTTTGTTGGTCCCCAAGCAAACTCGATATCTCGTTTTTTAATTGTGAAAAGTTGCCAACTATTCGAAAACTTGTAACTCCTATTGTTAACCCACCAAACATTATCGCCCGATAAATCAGAAAATTTTATTTCAAAGTTGTTTATCAATCCCAAACCTTTTACCCAAAATGTAATTTGAAAATTATCATCGGTAGTTAGTCCAATATTTTTTTGAATTCCTCCATAACCAGAACCATTTATAAAATCATAATTAACCTGCGTACATTTTTCATCATTTTCAATTACAATTGATGGCTCCACCAAAACGGATTCTGATTTGATAATTGTTTGATTTGAGTCAGTTGTAAAACTATCCAAAATTCTTTTTTGTGGATAAATAGCATTGCTATAAATAGTTAGTATTGCAAATAAAAGCACTACAAAAATTTTCATATTTCATCCAATATGTAAACGTTTCATTGACCATGTAAAATTACATAATTTTTAATATTTTTCCCAAAACATAATATTTTTATCAAAAACACTAAATAATGAATAAAAACGAATGAAAAGAATAAACAAATGTCCAAGAAAAAATATTAAAGCAATAAAAATATATTGACATATGAAGAATAATTGAATATGTTAGCATATCAAGAAAACGTTTACAAGAGATTTTTTAATGGTAAATATTAAAGATGTAGCTAAACAAGCTAACGTATCAATTGCAACAGTTTCAAGAGCACTTAATAATAACAAAAGCGTTCTTCCAGAAACTAAACAAAAAATTCTAAAAATTGCAAAGGAACTAAATTATACTCCAAACTTAATTGCTCGAAATTTAATTACTCAAAAGACAAATGTAATAGCATTTATTTTACCAGAAGTTGGCGGTGATTATTTTAGTGAAATTATTAGAGGTGTTGATGAAGTTGCTTTTAATAGTAATTATCAACTTTTAGTTGCAAGTTCGCACAGCCAGCGTAATACCATGGAAACAACGCTAAAATTTCTTGAAAAAAGTAGAGTTGATGGAATTATTTTAATGTTGCCAAGTTTAAGCGACCAAATGAAAGATATTCTTGCAAATCATACAACTCCAATTGTGGCAATTAATGGTGAAGGTGAGTTTCCGGCTATAAATACTGTTGGAATTGATAATTTTCAAGGGACTTATTCAATGATTAGTTTTTTGATAAATTCATTGGGATATTCAAAGTTAGGATTAATTAAAGGTCCTTCTTACAATTATGATGCTACTAAAAGAAGAAAAGGATTTCTTAAAGCATTAAAAGATAATAATATTTCGCATAATGAAGATTGGGAAATTGAAGGAGGTTTTTCGGTAACGGGTGGTGAACTTGCTTGTAGTAGAATATTAAGTCTTAATGAAAAACCAGAAGTCATTTTTGCTTGTAACGATATGATGGCTGCTGGTTGTTACAAAGCAATTCAATCATTTAATTTAAATATTCCCGACGATATTGGTGTTGTGGGATTTGACCACGTTTTCTTATCCGAATTTATTACTCCAAAACTTACTACCGTTCACGTTCCTACTGTTGATATTGGAAGAGAAGCGGCAAAATTACTATTTAAGCAAATTAATTCTGAAGAAGAAACTTCGGTTGAACATACAAAAATTTCTACTGGGTTTATTATTGGTGGTTCTACTAAATCACAAAAAAAATAATTCAATTCACAAATAAGTTATTAAGGAGTATTTATGCAAAAAATGAAAAAAAATCTACTTGCTTTCTTGGTGTTGTTGCTAATGTCCACTCAGTTGTTTGGGCAAGCAATTGGCAATCCAGAAGCAATATTTGTAAAAGAAATTCCAGCAGGAATTGAGCTTGATTCAATTTTAGCTGGTTCAATTTGGGATGGTTCGGAATCAGCTTTGATTTTCCAATTGGGAGCTGTTCCTGTTGACAAAAATTACACACCAACAAATCATGCTGTAGTGAAAGGAAATTATGTAGATAGCTCCAAAACTATTGTTAGATTTGCTCAAGATGGCGAATATTTTTACGTCTCATTAGAATCTGACGATGCGCAAGTTTGTCGTTTTGGTGATAGCTGGGAAGGTGATGGCATGTTTATGAAAATGCCATGGAGTGACGGGCAATTTACAGAGTTCAAGTTATATTGGAATGCAGGTGGTGTTGACCCAGAAATTGTTGTCGAATCTGGTGGGAAAGCCGCTCCAGTTGGCTCTTATACTGGCGTTGCTGTTAAAGGCTCAACTACAATTGTAAATGATTCATCTAATGTTGATAATGGCTATGTAGCTGTTTTAAAAGTATCGTTGGATAGCCTTGGCTACACATCACTTCCAACAAGTCTTGATGTATTAATTAACATTTTTGACCCTGATAATTATTCTGATGGCGTTGGTGCTTGGGGCGTAAATGGTAGTTTTGTTAAAGAATGGTGGGGAAGCGAATGGGGTCCAGACACAAGAAAATTAATGTTAAATGATTCAAATGTTGACCCAGAATCAATGCATGTAACTTCAGTTGATGAAGAAATGACAGTTGATGGAAATCTTAATGAAGCAGTTTGGAGTTCAGATGCAAACTATTTGAAATTCAAAATTGCAGGTGCTCCAGAAGACAATGCTTTTATTCCAACAAGTGGATGGATTGTAAA
Organism: Bacteroidota bacterium; assembly: GCA_018818165.1. Taxonomy (GTDB): domain Bacteria; phylum Bacteroidota; class Ignavibacteria; order Ignavibacteriales; family Melioribacteraceae; genus 1-14-2-50-31-20. Next base: position 5,775 of record JAHISP010000037.1, read on the forward strand.
AACTCCTTATGACGACGCAACAAGAACCAATGTTAAATTCGCCGTAAAAGGAATGGATTTATATATTGCTCTTGAATCAGATGATAAACAAGTTTGCCGTTTTGGTGATAGCTGGGAAGGCGATGGTTTATTTATGAAATTGCCTTGGAAAAATGGTGAATATACAGAATTAAAAGTTTATTGGAACGCTGCTGGTGTTGACCAAGATATTGTTGTTGAATCTGGTGGAAAAGCTGCTCCAGTTGGTTCTTATTCAGGTGCTGCTGTTAAAGGTTCTACAACAATTGTTAACGATGCAACTAACGAAGATAATGGATATACCGCTGAACTTAAAATATCACTTGATAGTTTGGGTTACACAGAAATTCCAGCCGAATTGGAAGTAATGCTTAATATTTTTGATCCTGATAATTACTCCGATGGTGATGCACCTTGGGGTGAAGTTGGAAGTTTTGGTAAACAATGGTGGGGAAGTGAATGGGGTGGAACTTATAGAACCCTAACTTTGGATAGCCCAAAACAAGATCCAAGTTCACTTACAATCTTTAAAGTTGCTACTTCAATTGTTGTTGATGGTCAGTTAAACGAACAAGATTGGAAAGAAGATGTTGATTTCTTGCGATTCGGTCTTGGTGTTTTGCCAGAAGGTACTATGCACACACCAACAAACCAAGTAGTTATTAAAGGTAATTATACCGACCAATCAACCACAGATGTTAAATTTTTACACGACGGTTCGCATCTTTATATATCATTAAATTCAAATGACCAACAAGTTTGCCGATTTGGCGATAGCTGGGAAGGCGATGGTATGTTTATGAAAATTACTAACGCTGCTGGTACAGCTGTTGAATACAAAATTTATTATAACGCTGGTGGTGTTGACCCAGAAATAGTTGTAGAATCAAATGGTCCAGTTGGTTCATTTGAAGGAATGGCTGTAAAAGGTGCTGGCACAATTGTTAACGACTCATCAAACGTTGATGGCGGTTATACTGCAGAATTAATGATAAATTTAGATGACTTAGGTTTCACAAATCCATCAGAAGTACAGGTTTTAATAAATATTTTTGAACCTGATAATTACTCCGATGGCGTTGGAGCTTGGGGCGTTAATGGTAGTTTTGCAAAAGGATGGTGGGGAAGTGAATGGGGTCCTGACACAAGAACTTTAGCCCTTAGCACAGAAACTATTACTGATGTTGAAAATGAATCTGTAGAAGTTCCAACAAGATTTGCACTAAGTCAAAATTATCCTAATCCATTTAACCCAACAACAACAATTAATTACTCATTACCTCAAGCGGCAAAAGTAAATATATCCATATATAACTTACTTGGCCAAAAAGTAGTTGATGTTGTTAATGAAAACTTGAGTGCTGGATTCCATAATGCACAATTAAATGCAACAAACTTAGCATCTGGTATTTATTTTTATAGAATTAACGCTATTTCTGCTGATGGAAAACAGTTTATCGCAAGTAAAAAAATGGTTCTCCTAAAATAAAATAGTTATTTGAGTGGGGGGTTTTTATACTCCCACTCAGTTTATTTGTTAGTTTATTATTCATCAATTAACTTAATTCAATGAAAAAAATCATTCACTTAAAATATGTTTTCATTCTGCTAACTGTATTTAGTACTTATAGTTGCGGAAAAAATATTGACAATGAAAATGCTTCAAGTTCCAAACCTAAGTTAACAGATAATGAAAGTATATTTTTAGACACTTTGCAATACAGAACATTTAAGTACTTTTGGAACGAATTAAATTTTGAGAATGGATTAGTTAAAGACAGATCTACTGATTATTCTCCCGCAAGTATTGCTGCAACTGGTTTTGCAATTCCTATTTGGGCAATTGGTGTTGAACATAATTGGATTACACGCAAGCAAGCTTCGGATGTAACATTAAATCTTTTGAATTTTCTTATCAATTCTGAGCAAAGTGAAAGCGAAACTGCTTCTGGATTTAAAGGTTTTTATTATCATTTTCTTGATATGAAAACTGGTAAAAGAATGTGGAATTGTGAGCTATCCACAATTGATACCGCGTGGTTATTGGCTGGACTGAGATTTGCTTCTCAATATTTTAATCAAGAAAATGAAACTGAAATAAAAATTAGAGAACTTATTGAGCAAGTTACAATTAGAGTTGATTGGACTTGGGCAACACTTCCTGATACGGGATTTTATAAAAACACAGTATCTTTAGGTTGGGACCCCAAAAATGGATTTAGCGATTACGGATGGACTGGTTATAACGAATCACTATTTTTATATGTAATCGCTGCTGGTTCAGATTATGAAAATGTAAGCACAGCATACAATCAATGGTTAAGCAAATACAAATGGGAAAATCCTTACGAAGGATTGGAACATGTAGCATTTCCACCATTATTTGGTCACCAATATTCGCATTTCTTTATCGATTTTAGAGGAATTGCTGACGACTATATGCAAAAAAAGAGAATTGATTATTTTGAAAATTCCAAAAGAGCTACTTTAGTTCAACAAAAATATGCAATTGAAAATCCACTAAATTGGATTGGTTATGATTCACTTACTTGGGGTTTAACAGCATGTGATGGACCAGGATCTGATAATAATTTTGATGATAAAAAATTTAATCATTATGCAGCTCGTGGTACAAGCGGACCAAATAATGTTCATGACGATGACGGAACAATTGCTCCAACTGCTGCTGGTGGTTCAATTGCTTTTGCTCCAGAAATAGTAATTCCTACTCTCATAAATTTGAAAGAAAAGTATGGAAATGAGGGATTATGGGGAAAATACGGATTTACTGATGCCTTTAACCCAACAGTTAATTGGTATGACAAAGATTATTTAGGAATAGATCAAGCAGCAATTATAATTATGATTGAAAATTATCGCACTGGTTTGGTTTGGAATTATACTATGAAAGATAGTGTAATTAAAAAAGGATTAAAAAAGTTGGGATTTGTAAATAAAAATTAGTTTATCAAAAGATATAGGAAAATTAAGTTGAATCATTTTGAAACAAAATACGGTTACTTTTCAGAAAGTGGTGATGAATATATAATTAAAACGCCAAAAACTCCAAAACCTTGGATTAATGTGTTATCTAATGGAAATTATGGATTAGTAGTTTCTCAAACTGGAGGCGGTTTTAGCTGGGAAACTCACTCTGAATTTAATAGAATTACGCGATGGCATCAGGATTTAATTCAGGATAATTGGGGAAAATACTTTTATTTCAAAAATAATAAAACTGGCGATATTTGGAACCCAACTTGGAAACCAGTTAAAACTGAATTGGATAGCTATAAGGCAATTTATGGATTTGGTTACACAAAGTTTATTACAGAATACAAAAATATTACTGTTGAGTTGTTAATTTTTATTCCAATGAATGATAGTTTAGAAATTTGGGATTTTAATATTATCAATAATAGCTCAGAAATTGTTGATTTATCAATATTTACATATTTTGAGTGGGTATTAGGCTCATCAAACGATCATCACAGAGAGTTTCACAAGCAATTTTTGGAAACAAGTTTTAATAAAGATGTAAATGGATTAATTGCTACAAAAAGACTTTGGGATATTCCTTTAGGCGATAGAGGTCATTGGAATATAAACTACGAATACACTGGATTTATTTCCACAAATAGAAAAATATCATCCTACGAAGGCGATAAAGAAGCGTTTATTGGTCAATATAATAGCTTGGAAAATCCAAAAGCCGTAACTAGTGGCAAATTAACAAAAACTACTGGAAAATTTAATGATTCAATCGGTTCGCTAAAAGTTGATTTGAAAATTGAACCAAATAAAGCTAAAAAAGTTGATTTTTATATTGGAATTAAGAAAACCGTTTCAGAAATTGAAAGCTCGTTGGAAAATTTCCAAAAAGATAATCAAATTAAAGCTGAATTAGAAAAAGTGAAAGATACTTGGAAAAATTTACTTGGAACGCTCGAAGTAAATACGCCAGATAAAGCAATGAATTTGTCAGTAAACAAGTGGTTTCGTTATCAAGCAATTGCTGGCAGACTTTGGGCAAGAACGGCTTATTATCAACAAAGTGGAGCTTTTGGATTTAGAGACCAACTTCAAGATAGTCTGGTTTATTTGCCAATTGATGCTAAACTTACCGAAAATCAAATTCGTCTTCACGCAAAACACCAGTTTGAAGATGGCTCAGTTTTGCATTGGTGGCATCCAATATCTGAAACTGGACTTAAAACCGAAATGACTGACGATTTGATTTGGCTTCCTTTTGTTATTTCTGAATATATTGATGAAACTTCAAATTATAAGATTTTGGATATTAAAGAGCCTTTTTATAATTCCAAAAATAAAGCTACTTTGTTTAATCATTCGTGTCTTGCCATTGATAAAGTTTTATCACGATTTAGCAAACGCGGTTTGCCTCTAATTGGTGCTGGTGATTGGAATGATGGTTTAAGCGCCGTTGGACTTGATATGAAAGGGGAATCTATATGGTTGGCAGAATTTCTTTATTTAGTTTTAAATAAATTTGTACAAATTTCCACAACTTACGGAAAACCAGAAATAGCGGAACGTTACAAAACTGCTGCGGATAAATTGCAAGTCAGTTTTAACAAACATGCTTGGGATGGCGAGTGGTTTTGGAGAGCTACAAAAGATTCGATGGAAAAATTAGGAAGCGATTCTAACACAGAAGGCAAAATTTATCTAAATCCTCAAACTTGGTCAGTAATTAGCGAAATTGCTCCAGTTGCAAAACAAAAAGTTGCAATGGAATCCGTTTCAAACAAATTGCTCAAAAAAAATGGAGCACTTTTGTTGCAACCTGCTTATTCTAAACCTGATAAAAACATTGGTTATCTTTCAAGATATGCAGCAGGAAGAAGAGAAAATGGCGGAGTTTATTCGCACGCTGCAACTTGGGCAATTTGGGCTTTTGCTAAAATTGGCGAAAATAATTTAGCTTATCAAGCATATAAAAGTCTAAACCCAATTATTTCGGGAATGAAACCTGATGAATATGTTGCTGAACCATTTGTTATGCCAGGTAATATTGATGGTCCAGATTCAGTAAATTATGGAATGGGCGGTTGGACTTGGTACACAGGTTCTGCTTCTTGGTTTCAAAAAGTTGTAATTGAATGGATTTTGGGAGTTCAAGCCAGTGAAAAAGGATTAGTTATAAATCCACATATTCCAGCCGATTGGAAAAAATATTCCGTAAAAAGGACTTTTAGAAACACAGTTTATAATATTGAATTTACGGTTAATTCTGATTCTGGAAAGCAAGTCGATTTTATTGAAATTGATGAAAAAAAATTGGAAGGAAATGTTATTCCTCCTTCAAGCAAAAAAGAATGTTTTGTTAAAGTATTTCTTAAATAAAAAATTAAGCTAAGTATATGTCAATAAATAAGTTAAATGGAAAATGGAAGTTTATAAAAGATGTGAGTGAAAAACTCTCCATTTTTGATATTTTGGCATATTCTGAAAATTTGGATAAATTGGATGATATTTCAGTCCCTTCAAATTGGCAGTTGGAAGGAATTGAAAACTATAGTGGAATTATTTGGTTCATCAAAAAATTTGATGTGATTGAAGATATTTCCAATATTGATTTCAACATTATTAAGTTTAATGGAGTTGATTATTTTGCCGATGTTTGGTTAAATGGAACGCAACTCGGTAATCACGAAGGATATTTTCAGCAATTTGCTTTTGAAGTTTCAAAATATCTGAAATTGAAAGATAATTTGCTGATTGTTAAGGTAAATTCGCCAAAGGAGAAACCTGGCGATATTTGGCCCCTAAAAAAACAATTAATTAAAGGAATTTTCAATCACCACGATTGCCGTCCAGGCGGTTGGAGTATGGAACGTGGACAAGACCAAAATACTGGTGGAATTTGGAACGATGTTGAATTGATTTTGGGCAATAAAATTTATGTCGAAAATGTTAAAATCACTTCCAATGTGAATGAAAATTTTACCAAATCGGAAATAATTTTTGAATTTATTGTGCAATCAAATTCCAATTTTACAGAAATTGTAAAAGTTGAAATTGCAAAACCAGATGATGAAATAATCTATTTCGATTTCAATTTGGAAGTAATTCCAGGCGATTCCAAACAGACTTATAAAATTGTTATTGAAAATCCAATATTATGGTGGAACTGGGAATTTGGCGAAGCAAATATGTATAAAGCCAAAATATCATCCGTTCTTTTTGAGGATATTTATAAAAATTTTAGCATCAAAAATGTTAAAATTGATGAAAAAAGCAACTTTTTCATCAATGGACAAAAGTTATTTTTACGCGGGACAAATATAATTCCAACTCAATTTTTAAGCGATTTATCTCCCGAAAAAATTGAAAAAATGGTTTCTTTAATTCGCGAAGCAAATATAAACATTGTGCGAGTTCACGCTCACGTTAACAGAACTGAGCTTTATGACGAGTTTGATAAACAAGGAATTTTAGTTTGGCAAGATTTTAGTCTGCAATGGACTTATGACGAATCGGCAAAATTTGAGCAAAATGCTGTAAATCAGATTAAAGAAATGGTAAATTTGCTTTATAATCATCCTTCTATTTCATTTTGGTGTTGCCATAATGAACCAGGAAAGCAGATTGAAACTCTCGACCCAAAATTGTTTGAAGCAGTTAAATCGGAGGATAATTCGCGAATTATTCGTTTAGCTTCAAATTATGAAGAGCATCCTTACGATGGCTGGTATTGGGGGAAAAAAGAGCATTATGCCGCAACGCCAATGGGACCTTTAGTAACCGAGTTTGGTGCTCAAGCTTTGCCTTCAAAAGAATCTTTGAAAAAATTTATAGAAAAAAGGGATTTATTTCCGCCAAATTTTGATTTGTGGACGTTCCACAATTTTCAACCTAATCAGACATTTAATATTGCAAAAGTAAAAACTGGCAATAGTTTGGGTGAATTTGTTGATAATTCGCAAAATTATCAGGCTGAATTATTAACCGAAGCTGTTCATTTTTATAGACGGAAAAAGAATAATGGAATAACTGGAATATTTCAGTTTATGTTCATCGATTGTTGGTCCTCAATAACTTGGTCAATTGTGGATTTTTATTTTGAAAAGAAAAAGGGTTTTGAATCGATAAAAAATGCTTTTTTGCCAATTTTGCTTTCAATAAACTTGCGACAAGATAGATATTTTGTTGAAGGAAAACTCAATTTGGATATTTGGGTAATTAACGATACAAATAGCGTTTTGAATGAAATTTCGGTTTTATTTTACTTGGATAACGAGATAATTTCAGAAAAAAATAATATTACAGTAAATAAAAACGATACAACATTTATATATTTTGAAGAACTCGATATTCAAATTCCTAAAAGCAAATTAGCTGGAAAATACCAATTAAAATGCGTTTTGGTTAACGAAACAGTAGTTCTATCCGAAAACGAATTTAAAATTGAATTGGTGAATGAAAATGAATAAAATTAAACTGCTTGTAATCGTGATTTTTCTGGTTACAATTTCTCAAATAGTTGCACAAGATTATGTATTTTTTACAGATAGCGCATCTGATTTGTATCTTGAGCCAAGTTGGGGATATTTTAATTCACCAAGTACGCTTGTTTTAGCTGGTGGCGAAATTAATAAATTTCCAGTAAGTGCTGTAAATAAATTTGCTGGATTAAATAGCTTAAAACTTCAGTGGAAATCGCAAACTGGTGGAAATTGGGAAATAGCAGTTGCCGAAGATGGCTGGATTAAACACGATGTAACTAAAAAAGATTCAATCATTTTTTATGTTTATTCCGATTCAGATGTTCCCAAAAGTGAATTTCCGCTAATTTATATTGAGGATTTAAGCAATCAAAAAACCGAACGATTTCCAATTTCTGATTTTAATAATGACATTATCCAGAAAAATTGGCAAAGAATTTCAATTCCACTTCAGATTTTTAAAGATAATCCAGCAAGTGCAAATTTAACTGAGATAAAAACAATATTTTTTGGTCAAAATTTGGCTTCTGGAATAGAACATACTTGGTTTATTGATGAAATTAGTATGATTTCTGCAAGCGCAATTTCTGACACAATTGCCCCAATTACTCCACAAAATATTACTGCAAAAGGTTTCGATAAACATATTGAATTTGAGTGGAATCTTAATTCTGAATCAGATTTACGAGGTTATAATATTTATCAACTTATAGAAGATGAATATAAAATGGTCGGTTTTGCAGAACCAAGCGATTCTCAATATTTTCATTTCACAAATATTAGCGGAGTTACAAACCAATATAAAATTTCCGCAATTGATGAAAGTTTGAACGAATCCGATTTATCCGAAGTAATTTCCGCCTCTACTTTTGCAATGACCGATGATGAGTTTTTAACAATGTTGCAAGAATATACTTTTAAGTATTTTTGGGATTATGGACATCCAATTTCGGGATTAAGTCGCGAAAGAGATGGTTCAAATAATACAGTTACTTCTGGCGGAAGTGGTTTTGGAATAATGGCAATTATTGTTGGAATTGAACGAGGTTTTATTACTCGCGAAGAAGGTGCTAACAGAATTAAAAAAATATCTGACTTTTTGCTAAACAAAGCGGATAAATTTCACGGAGCATTTTCACATTGGTTAAATGGCGAAAATGGCGATGTAATTCCTTTTAGCCAATACGATAATGGTGGCGATTTGGTAGAAACTTCGTTTTTAATTCAAGGATTATTAGCTGCTCGTCAATATTTTAATGAAGATAACGAAACGGAAAATTTCATAAAATCAACAATAACGACCATTTGGGAAAATGTTGAATGGGATTGGTATAGAAAAACTGAAACCGAAACTGCGTTATTTTGGCATTGGTCGCCAAATTATAATTGGCAAATGAATTTTAGACTTCAGGGTCCAAATGAAGTAATGATTGCCTATTTATTAGCAATTGCATCGCCAACTCATTCAGTTCCAGCAAGTTTATATCACACAGGTTGGGCTGGAAGTCCTTATTACTTAAATGGTGATTCCTTTTACAATTACAAACTTGATGTCGGCTGGGATTTTGGCGGTCCATTATTTTTTGCACATTATTCATTTCTTGGCTTTGACCCACGCGATAAAAAAGACGCTTATACCAATTATTTTGTGAACAATAAAAATCATACTTTAATTAATAGAGCTTATTGTGCCGATAATCCTAAAAATTATGCAGGATATAGTGAAAATATTTGGGGATTAACCGCAAGCGATGACCCTTTTGGATATTCTGCTCACGAACCAACTTACTCACGCGATAATGGAACAATAACTCCAACAGCAGCACTTTCATCTTTTCCTTATACTCCAAATGAATCAATGGCTGCTTTTAGAAGTTTATACGAAAAATATGGCGAAAAAATTTGGAAAAAATATGGATTTACCGATTCGTTTAATCCACAACAAAATTGGTATGCAGAAAGTTATTTAGCAATTGACCAAGGTCCAATAATAGTTATGGTTGAAAACTATCGTTCGGGATTATTGTGGAATTTATTTATGTCAAATCCAGAAATTGCTCCAATGTTAACAGCAATCGGTTTTGTTGCAGATCCAACAGATGTTGCAAATAATGAACAAAAACCAACAAAATTTGAATTATTCAATAACTATCCAAATCCGTTTAATCCATCAACAGTAATTAAATATTCGCTTCCACAAGCATCAAAAGTTAGCCTAAAAGTTTACGATGTTTTGGGAAGATTGGTAAAAGTTTTAATAAATGACGAACATAAATCGGCTGGAAATTTTGAAGTTGAATTTAGAAGTTCATCCACTGACCAAGAAATTTCGAGCGGTGTTTATTTGTATCAGTTAATTACAGATTACAATATTTCAACTAAAAAAATGATGTTAATCAAATAATGACAATTTTTAACAAATATTGCTCCCAAAAATTGAATTTAATATTCACTTTTATTCTTCTGTTTTTGGTTGGATGTTCGCAAAATGAGCAAAATATGTCTGAAATTACTTTTTGGGGAATGGGTTCGGAAGGGGAATCGATTCAAAAATTAATTCCAGAATTTGAGCGATTAAATCCTGGAATAAAAGTAAAAGTGCAAATGATTCCTTGGACAGCAGCTCAAGAAAAGCTAATTTCTGCTTACGCAAGTGAAAATTTGCCAGATATTTTCCAACTCGGTAATACTTGGGTTCCTCAATTTGTTGCGCTAAATTCAATAGAAAATTTGGACGAATTTACGAGCAAATCCAAAATTGTAAAAAAAGAAAGTTATTTTGAAGGCATTTGGAATACAAATGAAATTTCTGGCAAAATTTATGGAATTCCTTGGTATGTTGATACAAGATTGCTTTTTTACCGCAAAGATATCCTTCAAAAAGCTGGATATAACAATCCACCCAAAACGTGGGCTGAGTTTTATGATGTTTCAAAAAAAATTAAGCAAAACATTGGAAATGATGATAAATATGCAGTTTATCTTCCAGTAAATGAATGGGCACCATTTGTTATTTTTGGAATGCAAGCTGGCTCAAAAGTATTAAAGGATAACGATTCTTACGGAAATTTTAGTGGAGCAGAGTTTACAAAGGGATTTGAATTTTTAATCAATTTCCACAAAGAAAATTTAGCACCAATTGGCATTTCGCAAGTTAATAACGTTTATCAAGCATTTGCGGAAGAGTATTTTGCAATGTATATCTCAGGTCCTTGGAATATTAAAGAATTCAAAAGATGGATGACTGGAAATTTAAAAGATAAATGGATGACGGCTCCACTTCCATCGCCAAATTCTGACTCAATTGGCATTTCTTTGGCGGGTGGCGCAAGTTTGGTAATCAGCAAAAATTCGAAGAAAAAAGACGCAGCTTGGAAATTTATTGAGTTTTTGTCGCTTCCAAGTACTCAACTAAAATTTTATGAATTGGCAAATAGTTTGCCAGCCGTTAAAACAGCTTGGGAAGACCCATTATTGCAAAATGACCCATATTTAATTGCATTTTATACGCAATTTCATTCGGTTGTTCCAACTCCAAAAATTCCAGAATGGGAGCAAATTGCGTTTTCGAAACTTCAACAATATGCAGAATTAGCAGCAAGAAATTCATTAACAGTTAATGAAGCTCTTAAAAATATGGATAAAGATGTAAATATTATTCTCGAAAAACGCAGATGGTTATTGGAGCAAAATAATGCAAAATAAAACTATTTCGGCATATTTTTTCCTTGCACCAGCATTAATGGCAATTTTTGTCTTTTTCTTTATTCCAGTTATTGCAGCGTTTATTATCAGTTTTACTGATTTTGATATTTATTCGCTCAGCAATTACGGAAATGCTCGTTTTGTTGGATTTGATAACTATTTGAGACTATTTTACGACCCGCTTTTTTGGACGGCTTTACAAAATACTTTCTATTTTGTAATTGTTTCGGCTCCTTTATCAATTATGGTTTCTCTAACTGCGGCAATTATGCTAAATTCAAAATTAGTGAAGTTCAAAAGTTTGTTCAGATTAAACTTTTTTATTCCAGTAATTACCACTTTAATTGCAGTAGCAATAGTTTGGCGATTTATATATCATCCAAAATTTGGATTTTTGAATTATACTCTTGAGTTGGTCGGAATTGAAAGCATAGATTGGCTTGGCGACCCAAATTTTTCAATGCCAGCAATTATTATTATGTCAGTTTGGAAAAATTTTGGATATAATATGATAATATTTATTGCGGGATTACAAAATATTCCAGAATACTTATACGAAGCGGCAGAAATTGAAGGCGCCACGGGATTTCAAAAATTTAAGTTTATTACAATTCCAATGCTGGCACCAACTACTCTGTTTGTTGGAATTATTACAATGATTGGATATTTTCAATTATTTGCCGAGCCATATATTATGACGCAAGGCGGTCCGTTAAATAGTACTTTAAGTATTGTTCAATATATGTATCAAGAAGGATTTAGATGGTGGAATATGGGATATTCTGCTGCAATTGCGTTTGTGTTATTTGCTGTAATTATGATTGGAACTATAATTCAAATGAAAATTCAAAAAAATGCGAATGTTTAACTAATGAAAAAAATCACTTTACACATATTTTTGATTATTGCAGGATTATTAACTCTTGCTCCATTTATTTGGATGGTTTCTGCTTCGTTAATGAACGACGGACACGCAAGCGTTTATCCACCAAGATTTTTCCCCGATGAAGTTACTTTTATTCAATTTGAAAGACTATTTTCTCGATTAAGTGTTTCGCGAAATTTATTAAATAGCGTAATTGTCTCGTTTCTTGTTACTTTCATTTCGCTTATTTTTAATTCAATGGCTGGATATGCGTTTGCAAAATACAGATTTGCTGGAAAAGATAAGTTATTTTCGTTGCTACTTAGTTCAATGATAATTCCTGCTCAAGTTACAATGCTTCCACTATTTTTGATGCTAAAATCTTTTGGATTTATAAATACATATTTGGCTATTATAATTCCAGGAATGGCAAATATTTTTGGAATATTTTTAATAAAGCAATACGCAATGTCAATTCCAGATAGCATAATTGAATCCGCAAGAATGGATGGTGCGTCAGATTTTCAAATATATTGGAAAATTATTCTTCCTCTTTGCACGCCAATATTGGTAACTTTAGCAATATTTACATTTATGGGAACTTGGAACGACTTTCTCTGGCCCCTAATTGCGCTTACGGATAGCTCAATGTACACGCTTCCAGTTGCACTTGCTAATTTAATGGGCGAGCATACAAAAGACCCAGAATTGATGATGGCTGGCTCAGTAATAACAATAATTCCTATAATAATAGTATTTCTTGCTCTTCAAAAATATTATATAAAAGGCATTATGATGGGAAGTGTGAAAGAATGATTAAATGTAATATCGATAAAACTAAAATGATGTGTTACATTTTAGAAAAATTTTAATTAAATAAAGATAAAAATTATGGCAACAGTTGAATTAAAAAACGTTTCAAAAATTTATAGCGAAAATGTTAAAGCGGTTGATAACATTAATCTAAAAATTGAAGATAAGGAATTTTTAGTACTCGTTGGTCCATCTGGATGTGGAAAATCAACTACATTAAGAATGGTTGCTGGTTTGGAAAGTATTTCAACTGGTGAAATGTTTATTGATGAAAAATTAGTAAATGATATTCAACCAAAGGATAGAGATATTGCTTTAGTTTTCCAAAATTATGCTCTTTATCCACACATGACAGTATTTGATAATATCGCTTTTGGATTAAAATTAAGAAAAATTGACAAAAATGAAATACAAAAAAGAGTAAAAAATGTTTCGGATATACTCGAATTGAGCGATTTATTAAACAGAAAGCCAAAAGCCCTTTCTGGCGGACAGCGTCAAAGAGTCGCACTTGGTAGAGCAATTGTTCGTAATCCAAAAGTGTTTTTGTTCGATGAGCCATTAAGCAATCTTGATGCTAAATTAAGAGTTCAGATGAGAACCGAAATATCCAAATTGCATCAAAAATTAGGTGTAACAATGATTTACGTTACACACGATCAAACTGAAGCAATGACAATGGGTGATAGAATTGTTGTTATGAAAGATGGCTCAATTCAACAAGTTGATACTCCATTAAATTTATATAGGAAGCCAGTAAATACATTTGTAGCTGGCTTTATTGGAACTCCTTCAATGAACTTTATTGAAGGAAAATTTTTAATAAATAATGGATTGGAATTCAATTCACTGGACGAATCGTTTGTTTTTTTGTTACCAGAAAAATACATCAAAAAATTGGAAAATTGGTCTAGCAGAAATATTAAACTCGGAATACGACCAGAAAGTTTTAGTTATGAGCCAAATCATGATGATTCTGTGAAAATTAAAATAAAAATAAGTGTTTTTGAACCAATGGGAAATGAGTCATTCCTTTATTTTAATCTCGGAGGTAAAGAAATAGTTTCACGAGTTCCTGGAATAATAGAACAAAAAGTTGGAAATGAAATTGACCTTTATATAAATGCAGATAATCTTTATTTCTTTGATGAATTAACTGGAAATACAATTTATGTTTAATTACACAAAAGAGATATTTATTGAATTAAAATTAAATTATTACTTTTTTTTACGGATAAAAAATATTAATTTACATTAAAGGATGTAAACGTTTACATAGATTTTGATATAATAAATAAAATCAGTTTTTTTAACAAATTGGAGGTACAAATGAAGAGAATATTTACACTTTTGATGCTGGTTTCTCTTTTTACTTTAACATCGGCACAATGGGTTGTTGAACCTTATGATACCGCAGGAAATGCTGGATATTGGCTTAATCAATTCTATACTAATGGTTCTGCTACAGCTAAAATGGATCTTAGTAATAATAATTCTGATTTTGTTCAAGGAACTGGTTCATTACAATGCGAATATCGCATTGAGGCAAAAGATAGCTGGGGCGGTTACGGAGTAAGAGTTTTTAGAACAGACAGCGCTTTTGCGGAAAAAAGATACATGGACCTTTCAGCCGGAACTTTTCTTAATGTCAATTATAAGGTTGTAGATCCAGCAGTTTTGTCTGCACCTGGTTCAGTTTTTATTGAGTGGAAATTGACAGAGGAAAATGGCGATGCAGGTAGAGATTTGTTTTATTATCAAACGCCAGCAAATTTAACAACTGCAAGCGGTTGGGTTACTCTTTCAATGCCATTAGAACAGACGGAAGATAAAACTCTTGGTTTTGCTCTTCAAGCAAGCACAGGTGGTGATGCAATATTACAATTGGATAAGATTGTAGGTTTCGAAGTTGCAATTGTATATATAACTCAAGGAAATGCAGCAAATCCTCCTTCAGCAGTTGGAACAATTTTGTTTGATAATATGCAGCTTATTGGAAGTAGTTATCCAATAATTGAAACATTTGACGCAGTTGCTTCGGATGAAAGTTTTGTAGTTGACTACATGTCATGGGCTGGTGAAGGTGCAGGAAGTCTTAATCTTACAAATAATTCAACTGATTTAGTAGAAGGTTCATCTTCACTACAATTGGATTATACTGTTAATAGCTCACAAGATTGGGGTGGTTTTGTAAGTATTGACCATGATTTGGGTGATACAATTGGTAATTTTGGTGAAAGAACTTCACTTTATTTATATATCAAAAATCTAGTTCCAAACACAAGTGTAAATACTGAAAGACTAAAAATGCACTTGTTTTTGAAAGAAAATAGTTCTGGTGTAAATGAAGATTGGGTTATAAGTATTCCAATTGAGCTAAATAAATCCTCAGAATGGGAAAGATACGTTTTACCTCTTGTTCAAAAACCGATTCTAAAAGATACATTAAATGAAAAAGAAGTGACTTATTATCCTTCAAATGGTTTTGCTCAACCTGGCGCTGGAACACAAGGCGATGGAAGATTTAATCAAGATTTTGTGCATGCATACAGATTAGAGTTATTATCTTTAGGCAATGATTATGGTTATTCAATTGGTGAAAAATTTACTGGAACATTATTAATTGATTTAATGCAACAAGGTGGTTATAAATCAACCGATTTAACTCCACCAGTTGCTCCGCAAAACGTAGTTGCTTTAACCAACACATACACAAATATTGTTGCTTGGAGTGACGTGCCAAATGAAGAAAATGAAGAATATAACGTTTATTTCAGTTCATCTCCAATTTCAAGTATTGACGCACAAGGTGTTGATGTGGCAGAATTGGGTATAAATGAAGGGACTCAGAATTTTACTCACGTTATAATTGCACCAGCTGTTGACCAACCTGTTACATATTATTATGCAGTAAATGCTATTGATAATGTTGGAAATGTTGGAACTCATACTTCAACAGGTCCAGTTACAAACACAGCAAAAGGCGTTACCACAATTCATCCCGAAGCTCCAGTTTCATTTGCAGCAGATGGTGATTTGGATGAATGGTCTGGAATTACATCATTCAGAATGTTTCCTAGTGATGGAAGTGGAACAATAGTTTCAAATTCATTAATTGATGGTGATGATGATTTATCAGTTGAAATGTGGGTTGCAATGGATAATGAAAATGTCTATTTCGCTTTTGATGTAAATGATGATATTGTAAGCAGTGATACAGTTCTTGCTTCTTATCTTAGAGATTGTCCAGATGTTCATTTAGGACTTTATGATTGGAGAACAACTACTCACACAAGTTATGAAGGTGGGGAAGAACCAGATTATCAATTCAGATTTAATAGCAATCAAGCAATAATTGCAAATCTTGGCGATTATATTATTGCGCGCCCAACTGATGAAAATTATTTTTGGGGTGAAAAATTTACTGGCGGTTACACAGTTGAATGTAAATTATCTTTTGCAGAAATTGCCGCAGTTCGTTCTGGCGATGCAGTTTTTACTCCAATGGTTGGAAAAAGAATTAGAATCGATTCTGGTATAAATGATGCTGATGCGACTGGTGAAAGAGAAGGAGTTATGACTTATTCTCCACGAAATCAAGATCAATCTTGGAGCGATCCTTCAAGATGGACATACACTTGGATTGGTGATAAATGGACAGCTGTTGAAGATGAAGGAATGACACCTAATAAATTTGAACTTTCTCAAAATTATCCAAATCCTTTTAATCCTACTACAGTTATCAATTACTCAATTGATAAACCAGGATTTGTTCAACTTAGCGTTTTTAATATTCTAGGTCAAAAAGTTGCACATTTAGTAAACGAATACAAACAATCTGGTAGCCACAAAGTTCAATTTAGTGCAAATAACTTAAGTTCTGGAGTTTATTTCTATGAGTTAAATGCTGGAAATATGTCAAGTGTTAAAAAAATGCTGTTATTAAGATAAAATATTTATTAGCTAACCAGTCTATTTTAAGTTGGTTAGCTCTTTTTGTTTTAACAGTAAATGAAATTTAGGAAAGCTTATTTTTATTCAATTATCACAATAGAACAATTATGAAACTTAAAATTAAGTATTTGTTAATATTTGTAATGTTTATTTTCTCAATTACTAAAGCTGGCACCACTGGAAAAATTGTGGGTGAAATATTTGACTCAGAATTTGGACAACCGTTAATTGGTGCAAATATTTTAGTTGAGGGAACATATTTTGGTGCTGCTGCCGATTTGGATGGATATTTTATGATTCCAAATATTCCACCCGGAAACTACAATTTAATATTATCTGCAGTTGGTTACCAAAAAGTAACAATCCAAAATGTTTCTGTTCGGATTGATT
The DNA here is from genome assembly GCA_018818165.1 of Bacteroidota bacterium. Lineage (GTDB taxonomy): Bacteria > Bacteroidota > Ignavibacteria > Ignavibacteriales > Melioribacteraceae > 1-14-2-50-31-20. Next base: position 22,989 of record JAHISP010000037.1, read on the forward strand.
TAACTACTAACCTTGGTCAAATTAAAATTGCATCTCAGTCTATTAGTCTTGAGGAAGTTGTTGTAAAAGCGAAAAAAGCTCTTATTACAAAGGATTTAACTTCAACTTCTGCAATAATTACAGCAGATGATTTAAAAACTTTACCTGTTGATAATTTTCAACAAGTTGTTAATTTGCAAGCTGGAGTTGTGGATGGACACTTTAGAGGTGGAAGATCAAATGAAGTAGCTTATTTAATTGATGGTATAGCAGTAAATGATATTTTTAATGGTTCAATGTCTGTAGAAGTTGAGAACAACTCAATTAGTCAATTACAGGTAATTAGCGGAACATTTAACGCCGAATATGGGCAAGCAATGTCTGGTATTGTAAATATTATTACAAAGGATGGAAGCACAAGATTTGAAGGTAATGTTTCGGGTTATTTAGGAAATTACTATACAGCCGATGATGCTCTTTTCCAAAATTTGAATGAATTTAATATTTCTGGACCAAGAAACTTTCAAGTTAGTTTAAGTGGTCCAACAAAAATTATTGATGGATTATCATTTTTTGTAACTGGAAGATATTTTGCCGATGATGGTTATATGTATGGCAAAAGAGTTTTTAATACAAATGACAATGCACCAACTTTTCCCGACCCAAGCAATCCAAATTATTTTGAATTAACTCCGACTGGTGATGGAGCATTTGTTGCAATGAATCCCGAGGAGAAAAAATCATTTAATGGAAAACTTACTTATAGTATGCAAAGTTTTAAAGTAAGTTATAGCTTGTTTATAAACGAAAATTGGAATAAATTTTACAATCATGCATTCCGTTTAGCTCCAGATGGAACTATGAATCATTATCGCGATAATAAAATTCATTCGCTTCAATTTTCATGGTATCCCTCAAATATGACTTTATCTACACTAAAATTTTCGTATAGCTCAAACAATTATGAAGGATATTTATACGAGGACCCATTTGATTCAAATTATGTGGATGCTTCTATTGGTGCTCCAACTTCGGCTTATACTTTTAGAACAGGTGGAAACGAAACAAGCAGATACGATCGTTTTACGAATAGTTTAATTGGGCAGTTTTCTTTTGAATCACAAATTTCCAAAGAGCATAAAATCAAATTTGGAGCCGAAGGAAGACTACATGAAATATATAACCATTGGCAAGATTTAATGAATTTAACCACTGGACAAGTTGATGATGAAGGAAATTTGATTTATTCGTTGGGTTATAGCGATCCAAATACAAAATTTAATAATTCATATCATGAAAAGCCTTTTGAAGCTTCCGCTTTTATTCAGGATAAAATGGAATATGATATTATGATTATTAATGCTGGAGTTAGATTTGATTATTTTAGTTCAAATACAACTTTGCCAGTTGATCTCAGAAATCCATTAAAAAATACAAACTTTCCTGGCGCTGATTTGTGGAGAAAAGCTGATGCAGAATATCAATTTAGTCCACGTTTTGGAGTTTCATTCCCAATGTCTGATAAAGGAGCAATCCATTTTTCTTACGGACACTTTTTCCAAATTCCTTCATTCGATAATCTTTTTGTAAACAATTTATATATTATTGACCAAACAAGCTCACCATCTTCTTATGTTGGAAATCCAGAATTAAAGGTTCAAAAAACAGTAAAATATGAATTAGGATTGCAGCAAGTTATTTTCCCAAATGTTTCGCTGGATGCATCAGTTTATTACAGCGATATTCGTAATTTATTAGGAATGGAAATTATAGAAACTTATGAAGGATTTTATTACGGAAGATATATTAACAGAGATTATGGAAATGTTAAAGGGTTAATTCTTACTCTTGATATGTTACTAGAGGAGTTTTATAGTATAAAAGTCGATTATACTTATCAATTAGCTGCAGGAAATGCCAGCGACCCGCAAACAGTATTTTTAAATAGTCGCTCAGATCCACCAGTAGAAATTCCTAAAAAAGTTGTTCCATTAAACTGGGACCAAACATCAACTTTAAATTTAGTTCTTAATATTGGAAATCCTTCCGATTGGACTGCGGGTCTTGTGTTTGGATATGGTTCTGGAATGCCTTATACAGAAGATACTCGATATACTAAAGGTCTAAGATTTGAAAATAGTGGCAGAAAACCATCGTATTTCAATTTGGATTTAAGAGCCAATAAAAATCTCAATTTATTTGGAGTTCATCTCGACGTATTCTTGTTGGTTTATAATCTATTAGATATTAGAAATGAATATGGTGTAAGTGCTTCAACAGGAAGAGCAGGAATTGATTTGAACGCCGAAGAATATACTGGACAAATATTTGGAGCAAATACAATGGAAGAATATTTGAATAATCCTGCAGATTATTCGCGTCCTCGACAAATTAATTTTGGTTTACGAGTTGATTTTTAACTTTAAGCAATGGAGAGTTTAATGTATCGTACTTTTATTTTTGTTTTATTCCTTCAGCTATTTGCTAGTCTGTTAGTAGCACAAGTTGACCCTTCAATTCAGGCTTATAGAGACGAAGAATATGGCGATAAAACTTATCGAAAAAAAGGTATTATGGACGGAAATTTGGTCCGTACTATCTTTAGAAACGACGGGCAGGTTGGTGCTTATCCAGATAGACCTTCGGGTGAATGGCCCAAAGGAACTGGACACAATTACTTGGATGGAATTACTCCTTTTATTTCTGCATCAGTTTTTGCACCGGGAAATAGTCAATTTGTACATCCAGCTATAACTTCTTATAGAGAAGATGTTGATTTTGATCCTGTTACAAACCAACTTTGGGTTGTTGAACCAGTTCCTGGTTATGCAAATGCAAGTTCAGAAGAACCAGCAATTAGCACAAAACCTTTAACTTGGCCAGAAATGTGGTCAAGATCATTGCCATCGGTTGATGAAAATTGGGACGGTTATTGGTACGGTTATTTTGGTAGAGGTGTTCAAAATGCCGATTTTGAAACATTTTACGTTATGGATGATTCACAAGACAAAGAATATAGCCGACCGCCATATAATTATTTTCCAATCAAAGCAGACTCAAACCGAGCTGGTTTGGGATTAAGAACTGAAGTTAGGGGATTTCAATGGTCGCATGTTTTATCGGAAGATATAATATTTTGGCATTATGATATAGTCAATTTATCAGATGCTACTTATGATACAACATATTTTGGTTTTTATTGTGATACTGGCGTTGGTGGTTTAAGCGATAACGGTGATGATAATGCTTCTTATGACACAAAACTTGATATTGCATACGCTTTTGATGCAGATGGCACCGCACTTCCTGAAAATTGGAAAACTGGTTATGTTGGTTATGCTTTTTTGGAAAGTCCAGGTAATGCACTTAATGGTTTTGATGATGATGAAGATGGAATGACTGATGAAAGAAGAGATGATGGAATTGATAACGACGGCGATTGGGTTCCTTTCCTTGACTTAAACCTAAATGGTGTTTGGGATGCTGCTGAAAATGAACCACTTAATAATGATGTAGGTGCCGATGGTGTTGGTCCTTATGACATACAATACAACGGTCCCGATTTTGGCGAAGGTGATGGAATTCCTACTGACGGCGAGCCTAATTTTGATAAAACAGACAAAGATGAATCAGACCAAATTGGTTTAACAAGTTTGGCTATTGAAAGACTTACTAACAAAGGTCCCGATTCAATTTGGCCAAAAAATGACGAAGTTATTTGGGAAACAGTAAATAACAGTGTTTTTGATACAACTCTTTCTAACGCTAATATTCAAATTCTTTTTGGTTCAGGTCCATTTCCACTTGAAGTAAATAGACGCGAAAGATTTTCAGTTGCTGTTGTTATGGGTGCAAATTTAGGCGATATGATTTTTAACAAAGAAACTGTGCAACAGATTTATAACGCAAATTACAACTTTGCAAAACCACCTTTAAAACCAACTTTAACTGCAATTGCTGGCGATAAAAAGGTTTTCTTGTTTTGGGATGATGTTGCAGAACAATCAAGAGACCCATTTTTAGGATATGAAAATGATGACCCAACTCAAGGTTTCAAAAAGGATTTTGAAGGTTATTTGGTTTATAGAAGTGAAGATCCTGAATTTAACGATATTAAAATTATAACAGATTCAAAAGGTGACGAAAAATATTGGAAGCCAATTCAGCAATATGATTTAATTGATGGCATTTTTGGCTCTGACCCAGTTGGTATTAATGGGGCTCATTTTTGGAGAGGCGATGATTCTGGATTGCAACATTCTTTTATTGATTCAAATGTTGTAAATGGAATTACCTATTATTATGCTTTGGTTGCTTATGATCAAGGCGACCCAGATTTTGGAACAACCGGTTTGCTTCCATCTGAAAACACAAAAATTATTACTGTCGATTTGGTTGGAAATCTAAAATTTGTTGATATCAATTGTGCTGCAATTACACCAAATGCTCCTGCGGCTGGTTATCTTCCACCCCAAATTTCTGGTAATCTGGACCAAGCTGAAGGAACGGGAACTGGAAGTATTCAGACTGTTATTTTGGACCCAAATTCAATTAAAAATAACGCTAATTATAAAATTGTTTTTAATTCCAAAGGCGACATGCCATTTTATGAAACAGTTTCTTATTCAATTATTCGCGATTATAATTCACAAATTGATACAATTGAATCGTATGTTGATACAAATAGTATTGGTGGTGGAAAATTGGGACCATCGTTTGATGGTTTATCAATTATCGTAAATAATCACGAAACAGTTCAAGTAAACTTAGACGAAACTGGTTGGTTAGTTGGTTATTCCAATCTTTATATGCCAGTTAAACCTGATGAAAGCAATCCATTGCGTAATATTGCATGGCCTTCTGATTATATAATTGAGTTTCTTCCAGAAAGATCTGTAACTACTCCTTTTTATGGATTTGCAGTTCCATTTTTTGTAGTAAATGCAACTCGCGGAGATACTGTTGATGCCGAAATTATTGATAATAATAAAAACGATGTTTTTGATCTTGGTGACGATATTGTAATTATCGAATATGTTGGAACTAGTTATAAATTAACCTGGCGAATTGGTTATAATCACTCAACTACTGCACCAATTGACGCATTTCCACAAGCAGGAAATAAGTTTTTTATCAAAACAAATAAACAATTTATTGATGATGATTATTTTGCATTTTCAACAATTGCTGCAACTACCGATAAAGAGCTTGCAAATGACCAACTTAACAAAATTAAGGTTGTTCCAAATCCTTATGTAGCAGTTGCAAGTTGGGAAACAAGAAACCTGAACCAAGAAGGTAGAGGAAACCGAAGAATTGATTTTATTCATCTTCCAGCAAAATGTACTGTTAGAATTTATACACTAACGGGAGCTCT
>JAHISP010000038.1 GCA_018818165.1 Bacteroidota bacterium
CTAGTTTCATAAAAAATCCTTCTGTAAATGGTTAATAATTAAGTTAATAATTTTTTCAATAAAATCCATGAAGCTACGGTCGGCTACGCCTCCCTTCGCTTCATGGATTTTTACCATTTACACAAAACTTTCTACACTACCCAACAATATCATTTTCTTAATGTCAGAATAATTGCCACTTACTACTTTTAGGAAATATATTCCACTTGCAAGATTACTTGCGTTAAATTCTATACTATGCATTCCCGCTTGCCTATGCTTATTTAATAATGTTGCTACTTTCATTCCTAGAACATTATATACTTTTATTTGCACGCGATTATCCGTAGGAATTGAAAACTCTATTTTAGTAGTTGGATTAAACGGATTCGGGTAATTCTGAGTTAAAACAAAATTGAGCGGAGTTTCAACTTTCACTTCGACAATGGGGCTGTATTCGTACTTTCCATCAAAATCAATTTGCTTTAAGCGGTAGTTGACGGTGTTGGAAAGAGGAGAATTATCCATAAAGAAATAACTCTTTGGCGAGTTACTATTACCATGTCCTTGTACAAAACCAATCTTTGTCCAATCTGAGTTTACTAATTTCCGCTCAACCTCAAAGCCGTAGTTACTGACTTCCGTTGCTGTTTTCCAGTTAAGTGTAATTTTATTACCAGATATTGTTGCATTAAAGAAAACAAGTTCTACCGGTACTGGTACTGCAGGGTTGTTAAATATATACACCGAACCGGCATTAGTCGCGTTATTTAGTCCGGCTGCATCATGGTCTTCTTGTTGTGCGCCGACTATAGCGTAATTGCCGGATATTGAAACTGCACCAAACCAATCTGTTGCAGTACGGTCAGAGGCTACTATTTTTTGCTGCTGAGTCCAGGCTTCACCGCTGCGCACAAAAATATATGCCGAGCCGGCATCAGCCGCTGTATTTAGTCCGGCTGCATCTTCGTCTTCATAAAATGCGCCTACTATAACGTAATCGCCGGATATTGAAACGACTGAACCAAAATTATCGCCTGCTGCACGGTCTAAAGCTACTATTTTTTGCTGCTGAGTCCAGGTTTCACCACTTCGCACAAAAATATACGCCGAACCGGCATTTGACATCGCAATACCACCGTCGGGTGCGTCGTGGTCTTCAAAAAATGCGCCTACTATAACGTAATCGCCGGATATTGAAACGTGTACACCAAAATTATCGTCTATTGCACGGTCAGAAGCTACTATTTTTTGCTGCTGAGTCCAGGTTTCACCGTTGCGCACAAAAATATATGCCGAACCGGCAGCAGACATTGTAATACCACCGCCGGATGCGTCTTGGTCTTCATAATAAGCACCTACTACCGCGTAATCGCCGGATATTGAAGAGGAAATACCAAAATAATCGCTTGCACCGCGATCAGAAGCTACTATTTTTTGCTGCTCAGACCACGTTTGATCACTGCGTACAAAAATATGTGCCGAACCGGCGGACCCTTCTTCATAAAATGCGCCAACTATAGCATAATAGCCGGATATTGAAACGGAACGACCGAAATAATCACTTATTGCGCGGTCAGAAGCAACTATCTTTTGCTGCTGAGTCCAGGTTTCACTACTGCGCACAAAAATATATGCCGAACCGGCATTTGACATCGTAATACCGCCGGATGCATCTTCGTCTTCTTTATATGCACCTACTATAGCGTAATCGCCGGATATTGAAACGGAAATACCAAATCTATCGCCTGCTGCACGGTCAGAAGCAACTATCTTTTGCTGCTGAATCCAGGTTTCACCGCTTCGCACAAAAATATATGCCGAACCGGCATCAACGTTGGATGCATCTATGTCTTCAAATGAGGCGCCAACTATAGCGTAATCGCCGGATATTGAAACGGAAACACCAAAACCATCGCTTGCTGCACGGTCAGAAGCAACAGCTTTAATTATCTGATCCCAGCTCTGAGGAAAAACTAATGTTGCATTGAGTAATACTAACATAAAAAATGGATAGAAATTTTTCATAGTACACCTCACAATTTAGAAATAAATGTAAGCCATATAACTTTAAAGAATTTTATCCACCAAAATAACGGTGGGCATGTCTGGAAATGAGCAAAAAACAAAAAACCACATTCATTCCATTTACAGACCTGTGCCATATTATATTTGGGGATAAATTTTTGTTATTTAATTTTATATTAATCTTATTATAAATTTCCGAAAGGAGTTTTGGTTTGCCGCTACTTGCTATATTTTTATTACGCTCTATATCCACTCTAAATATTATTTAATTATAAAGTATTGGGTTCAATAATAGTTATTTCCCTCCTATTATGCAAAAAAGTTATTTTTATTGCACACACAGCCAATTATAAATCATTGCTGTCAACTTAAGGTAATATTTTTGTAGTGCGTCATTCACTTCCCGACTTGTCGGGATTATTGGGAATCTTTTCGATTAAATAGATTCCGTGTAAGAGCTTCACGCAATGACCAAAACTTAAGTTGACAGCACTGGTTTTGGACAGATGTGCTATAAATCAATGCTGTCAACTTAATGAGCCAAATGTGGCTATCTGTAAGATTCCTTTAGAAAAGCCATTATAATTTTTGTTTTTCTAAAATCCGTTTACTAAAGAGGCTGTGTGAAAAATAAAGAACTCACCCTAAATCCCTCTCTTAAAAAGAGAGGGACTTTTAAAAACTGTGAAAAACAATGATTTTCCACCCCTTCTCTTTGTAAGAGAAGGGGCCGGGGGATGAGTTCTAGTGCTTGACTTAAAATTATCACACTGCCTCTAAAGTAAACGGCAATTACCGTCGCTTTTAAGCGACTGGATAAAAACAAATAGAGAGATAATGGCTTTTCCAAAGGAATCTTACAGATAGCCACATTTGAAATGATTAATAGTCTTAAGTTGACAGCATTGGTTATAAATACACATTTCCATCTTTCCAACCATTCCAACATTCCTCACATTTCATTTCTCTTGTCTCATATCTTTTGTCTCATGTCTTTTGACCATTTTTCCATCATTCCATCATTCCATCATTCCACCTTTCCAACCATTCCACCTTTCCACCTTTCCACCTTTCCACCTTTCCAATCATTCCACCTTTCCAACCATTCCAACATTTTTCACTTTTCACCTTTCACTTTTTCCTGTCTTTTGTCTTGTGTCTATTCTCTCTTTCCCCTTTAGCTTTAACAAACAATTTATTAGCTTGCATAAAATATTTTCAAATTCAATTAGGTTTTAAAATGAACAAAGCTAGAAAACTATTAATTACAATTTTTCTTTTAACTCTTTCAATAATATTGGCAAAAGCTCCCGAAGAAGGACAATATCCACTAAGTGAAATTAAAAAACTGGATTTACAAAAAGCCGGATTATTAATAAGCCAGGACGATATTTATAATCCAGATGGAATTAGTTTAATTGATGCACTCGTAAATGTAAATGGCTGCACTGGCTCTTTTGTTTCAGCAGAGGGATTAATAATTACAAATCATCACTGCGCATTTGCTGGCGTTAATGCAGCTTCAACTCCAGAACATAATTATTTGGAAGATGGATTTCTTGCAGAATCGCGGGAAAAGGAAATTAGCGCAAAGGATTATAAAGTAAAAATTACAGAATCATACGAAGATGTTTCAGATGTAATTCTAGAAGCTATTTCGGGTGTTGATAATCTTGAAGAGCGCTCAAAAATAATTACAAAAAAAATGAAGGAACTTGGCGAAGCCGCTACTAATAAGGGAAATTCAATTGAAGGAAAGGTTTCCGAAATGTTTGCTGGTCAGTCTTATATTTTATTCATATATAGAATTATTGAAGATGTACGTATTGTTTACGTTCCACCAAGAACTATTGGAGAGTTTGGCGGCGAAAGTGATAACTGGGTTTGGCCGCGGCATACTGGCGATTTCACTTTTATGCGCGCCTATGTTGCACCGGATGGAAGTTCTGCTGAATATAGCAAAGAAAATATTCCATTTGTGCCTAAAAAATATTTAGAGGTAAATCCTAAAGGTGTTGAGGAAGGCGATTTTGCTTTCGTTCTAGGATATCCTGGAAGAACTTATCGCAATCAACCATCGCAATTTATTGAGGAACAGTATAATTATCAATTGCCATATATTTCCAATTTATATAGTTGGACAATTGATTTAATTGAAGCTAAGACAGAGGGAAATGAAGAAATGAGTCTTGCATATTCCACACATATTAAACGACTTTCGAACACAATGAAAAATTACAAAGGGAAAATTCAAGGTCTACGCAACACCGAATTGATTAAAACCAAGCAAGCAGAAGAAAAAGAAATGTTGGAGTTTATAAACAATAACGACAAAATGAAACAGAATTATGGAACCCTTTTAGGTGAATTAAACGATGTTTACTCAAAAAGGATGGAATTAGCAGAAGCGAATTTGTGGTTTGGCGCGCTTTATAGATTATCGGATGATTTTAAATTGGCAAGATTTGTAATTCAAAATGCAGAAGAAAAAGAGAAAGAAAATTCTGAAAGAAAGCAAACTTTTAAGGATGAAAACATTGAAAAATCAATTCTAAAATTTGATGAAACTTTTAAGATATCAATGGAATCAATTGAAAAAGAGCTTCTTGTAAAAATGATTTGCGATGCAAGAATGTTCTCTGATAATTCCAGAGTAATTGCTGTTGATAATTTAATTACAAAGGAAATGAAAAAACAAGATGTCGCTAAATTTGTTGAAGATAATTTCATTTCAATGAAAATTACGAATAAGGAAAACTTTGAAAATCTTTTAACAAAATCATTGGATGAACTTAAAGAGTTGGATAATACATTAATTAAATTTGCACTTGAATTAAATGAACAAAATAAATTGCTTAACAGCGAAAATGACAAAATAGATGGAGCATTAAGCAAACTGCTCCCTCAGTTTAACGAAGTAAAAAAGGAATGGAAAAACATATTATTTATTCCAGACGCAAATGGCACTTTACGTTTTACATACGGATATATAAAAGGCTACTCACCCAAAGATGCAATTTACTCGTCACCAATTACTACTTTAAAAGGAATAATTGAAAAAAGTTATCTTGGAAGTGAATATGCAATTCCAACCAAATTAAAAGAACTGTATGATGCAAAAGATTTTGGACAATTCTATAACCCAAAATTAAAATCAATTCCAGTAGGATTATTATACAACATGGATACAACCGGTGGAAATTCCGGAAGTCCAATTCTTGATGCGCAAGGCAAATTGATTGGAGTTAATTTTGATAGAGCCTACGAAGCCACAATAAATGATTTTGCATGGAATGACGATTACAGCCGCTCAATTGGAGTTGATATCCGTTACATACTTTGGGTAACTCAAAAACTTGGCGGTGCCGATTTTTTACTTGAAGAAATGGGTGTAAAAGTAGATTGATGAATAAATCTGCATGTTGAAAATATTCATTCCAAACTGTTTAAAAATCAATTTGGAATGAGTATATATTAACTCTAAATGTTATATTGCGCATATTATTTTAGTCATAAGTAATCACACAAGTTTTATATGGAAAGGTAAAGTTTAACAATGGCTGAGACGAAGAAAAAATTAAAAAAAGAACTTAATTTAATAGATGTATATGCTATTGCTACAGGTTCAACAATTAGTGGTGGTTTTTTTCTAATTCCAGGCTTGGCAGCCGCTGATATTGGTAGTGCATTTGTATTGGCGTATTTATTATCAGCACTTTTACTTATTCCATCCGTAATGAGCAACATTGAGCTGGCAACCGCTATGCCACGAGCCGGTGGTGTTTACTATTTTCTTGATAGATCGTTAGGTCCAGGTGTTGGAACCATTGGTGGTATCGGGGTTTGGCTAATTCTTATTCTAAAAGTAGCTTTTGCTTTAGTTGGTATTGGAGCTTATTTAAGCCTTTTTGCTACTAACTATAATATTACAATGATTGCAGTTTTTATAGCTATTATTTTAGGAATTATAAACTATTTTGGAGCAAAAAAAACAAGTAATCTCCAAATTGTTTTAGTCGCTATTTTATTAATTATTATAATAGGTTTTATCATCTCCTCAGTTCCGTATATTGACGTAAATAATTACAACAAAATATTTGACGTGGAATTCCTTGAATTAATGTCAACGACAGGTCTCGTTTTTATAAGTTATGTAGGAGTTACAAAAGTTGCCTCAATTTCAGAGGAGATAAAAAATCCAGAACGCAATATTCCATTAGGATTATTTTTAGCATTAGGAACAGCGTTTGTAATTTATGTTGCTGGTACAATGATAATTGTTGGAGTAGTTCCAATGGATATTCTTAGTGGAAATCTAACTGCCGTAGCTGCGGTTGAGACGTTAACATACGGGAATATTGGAGTTGTAATTGTATCAATAGCAGCTATTGCAGCGTTTATTTCTGTGGCAAATTCTGGAATTATGAGCGCATCCCGTTATCCGTTGGCAATGAGCCGCGACCATATAATTCCTGCATCATTCCGTAAATTAAATAAAAGCAATACTCCATCACAATCATTGTTTTTTACAGTTGCATTAATTTTAATTGTTCTACTGGTATTTGATCCCACAAAAATTGCAAAATTGGCAAGTGCTTTTCAGTTGTTAGTATTTGCATTCATGTCACTTTCGGTTATTGTAATGAGAGAAAGCAAAATAGATTCTTACGATCCAGGCTATAAATCACCTTTTTACCCTTGGATGCAAATAATTGCTATTGTTACGTCATTATTTTTAATCTTCCAATTGGGCATATTATCAATTCTTTTTACGGTTGGATTAATTTTAGTTAGTGGAGCGTGGTATTTTTTCTATTCTAAAAGTAGAGTGAGCAGAAATGGTGCAATTTATCATGTTTTTGAGAGGTGGGGAAAGCAGCGTCATGTTGGTCTTGATAGCGAACTAAGAGGAATATTAAAAGAAAAAGGTTTGCGTAAAGGTGATCCGTTTGACGAAATAGTTATGCAAAGCAATGTTTTCGATTTAAAAAATGAAATTAGCTTTACTGAAGCAGTTAATATAACTGCCAATTTACTTTCCAAAAATATTCCATTATCAAAAGATGAAATAGTAAAACGCATTATGGAAGGAACTCGAGTTGGTGCTACTCCAGTTATGCGTGGTGTTGCCCTTCCACATTTTAGATGCAGTGGAATTGAACATTCAATGTTGTTGTTAATAAGATCAAAAGACGGAATAGAAATTCCAGTTTATAACCCTTTAACTTACCAAGAAGAAAAATCGGAAAAAGTAACTGCTGTTTTCTTTTTAATTAGTCCAGAAGAAGACCCTACTCAACATTTAAGAATTTTAGCGCAAATAGCAGGCCGCGTTGATGATGAATCATTCACCGAAGAATGGATAAATGCAAAGGATGAACAAGAGCTAAGAGAATCGTTACTTCACGACGATAATTTCCAAGCTCTTCATATTATTAAAGGAAAGAAAACTGAATTTTTTATTAATAAAATTTTAAAGGATGTTAAATTACCCACTGGATGTCTTGTGGCATTGTTACAGCGTGCTGGTGAAATAATAGTTCCAAATGGAAATACCCAAATTCTTGAAGATGATAGAATAACAATTATTGGTGATCCAGCAAGTATAAAAGAACTTCATAAGCTTTATGTTGATTAACAAATAATAAATGAATAAAAAGTATTTTCCCTTAAAGCGTAAAAAATGACAACTAAAAAGCAGATTCCATTAAAGAATTACGAAAAATTTTCCGATAATAAAATTAAAGAAATGTCTGAAATGTTTTATGCCAAAATGGATAGTAGGCGAACCGTTAGAACTTTCTCTTCAGAGCCAATTTCCATTGAAGTCCTTAAAAATGCTATTAAAGCAGCAAATACTTCACCGAGTGGTGCTAATAAGCAACCTTGGCATTTTGTTCTTGTTCAAAGTGCTGAAATTAAAAAAAAAATAAGAATTGCTGCTGAGAAAGAAGAAAAAGAGTTTTATTCTAACAGAGCTCCAGCAGAATGGCTAAAAGATCTTGAGCCATTTGAAACAGACGAACATAAACCTTTTCTCGAAACGGCACCTTATTTAATTGTTGTATTCGAAGAAAAGTATAAAATAGCCTCAAATGGGGAAAAAGCAAAAAATTATTATACAAAAGAATCGGTTGGTTTGGCGTGTGGAATTCTTTTGGTGGCATTACATAATGTTGGAATTGCAACATTAACTCACACTCCAAGTCCAATGAAATTTTTAGCTGAAATTTTAAAAAGACCTAAAAATGAAACTCCTTTTCTGTTAATTGTTGCGGGATATCCAGAAGTTGGAACAGTGGTGCCAAATATTAAGAGAAAAGAGCTAAATGAAATTTTAACAATCATTTAGATATTTTAGGTTTTATTATTATTACGTAAATTAGAAAACGGATTTTTTATAATTGTTAAACAGGTATTTTTATTATGGATTCAAAAGAACAAAAGTATAAGTTATTGGTAGTTGAAGATGATGAAGATAGCCAAAGATTTCTTAAACTTTTTTTAAAGAGGGAATTTATAATTTCAATGAGTAATTCTGGTGAAACATTTTATCATGAATTAGAAAATGGTGAATTTGATGTAATTTTGATGGATGTTTCTTTACGGGGTGAAAAAGATGGGCTACAACTAACAAGAGAAATTAAAAATGACGATAAGTATAAACATATTCCGGTTGTTGCTTTAACAGCCCATGCATATCAGCGAGATAGAGCAGAAGCTTTAAAAGCTGGCGTCAATTTTTTTCTAACCAAACCAGTTAAAAACGAAACACTAATGGAAACACTAAGAACAGCAGTTAAAGAGAGTTTACAATAAAAATTAAGCAAGGTGGAATAATATGAAAAGGGTAATAATTTTATTCATGGTTTTAATTTCTAGTCTGTTATTAGCTCAAGATTCTACAAGTATTTACGAAGATTATTTGGATGATAATGTTTTCGATTTTATTTACAAATCTCATCCTATGGTTGAAATTAATTATGGTTTTGGAATACCACAGAATAAAAATATTTCACTAGATTTTAAAGATGTTGGAAGTTGGGATATTAAATTCGGCAGAAGTGAGCAAAAACGTTATGAAGGATTTCTTGTTGATTTAAACGAAAGATATATTTTTGGCTCTTACCTTTCATCCTCTATTCAAAATATTTCTGAAACCGATAATGAAATTACTACAAAAACATATCGTTTTGGATTTGGTTCGCGTGATGGTCTTGGTTACGGTAGTTCAGCTTTTTCTTTTATC
>JAHISP010000039.1 GCA_018818165.1 Bacteroidota bacterium
CCAGCTGCGGTATGATTAATTTTACGAATGTTCTTTTTCATAATAACCTCAATGTTGTTAAACAAAGACCGTGTTCGAAGATAATTATAAGTAGGCTGCCAAGCGGGTTTTCCGAAATATGTGATATAACACCAATTATTGAATTACGTATCTCCAACAATAAGACTCAAAGCACGAGCATTTTAGGCATCAATTTGCGGGACTATTATTTTTACACGGATTATCAATACTAAGGTCACTGTTTTTTTGAATAAAGGCAAGTCCTTTATGGGAGACTCAACCCGACCGCCTTTTCGCTTTTGAGTTTTCTAATATTTTTGGGTTGGTTGTTATGGTTTTGTAATAATAAAAGTAGTTGGAGTTAGTTAGGTTTTAAATAAATTTAAGGTTGTAGCGTAAGCGTTTTTTAAGGTGTAAAAACTGCGGCGCTATACGCATCAGCCGTTATACACCAAAATGAAATTAATGGATTATACAGTATGGCAAGAGTTTATACAAAAATTGGTGACATATTTTCAGCAGAAATCGATGATACTAGTAAGAAATATTTACAATATGTTGCCAGAGATTTAACTCAATTAAATAGTGATGTAATTAGAGTATTTGAGGAAATATATCCAATTGATTTCACTCCAGATTTGTCAAATGTTATAAAAGGTAAAGTAGAGTTTTATGCTCACTGCGTAATAAAATGGGGTGTTAAACAAAAATATTGGGAAAAGGTTGGTAGTAATTCGGAAATCGGGAAAGTTGAAATTCTTTTTAAATCTAGTGGTGATGAAGGAAATCCAGATATCAAAGTTTCTCACGATTGGTGGATATGGAAAATCAATGAAGAACAGAAACGAGTTGGAAAACTATTAGGGAACAATCAAAAAGCAGAAATTGGGAGTGTCATTACTGCAGATAGTATTATTCATCGAATGAGAACTGGGGAATATGATTTTGTATATCCAAGTTACTGAATCTTTGTGAGTGGTGTATAACGTTATAAAGGATTGATACCGAACGGAGCTGAGGTATAATCCGGTGTTGAGCTAAGCCACAGCTACTACTTGTAATTTGGTATAGTGTTTTTAGGGGGTAGTTTTTTTTATTTTGCTACAATTTTACTTCTGCTAAGAGTTGTTTTTGTCTTTTCTGTTAATCCAACTCACTATTTGGTTATTGGTTCCAGTCAATATTTGAGCATTTATCTTTTATTTTACATTGCTCACCACTTACCATAAAATATTTTTTTTAGGGGGTTGAATAAGTTGTTCTATTCCCCCCCCCCATAGGCCAATGCTGTCAACTTAAGCTCGTGTCATTCCGTTATGTTCTTGCACGGAATCAACTTTATGGCTAAGATTCCCAACAATCCCGACAAGTCGGGATGGGAATGACATACTATTACTATATTCTCTTAAGTTGACAGCATTGCCCATAGGCAGAGCATTTTAATTTTGGATTATTGAAAAGAACATTTATTATTGGTGGAGCTTTGTTCTTTTGTAGTGCATATCTAGGCATTATTGAAACAACCATCATTTCTTTTTTGCATTCTGGACATTTGAAGATTTTCTTTAGCTTTGGTTTTTCCTTCTTTGTAATTACTTTTTTGCATCCAAGGATTTCTGTTACTCTTGAAAGCTGTTTTCTGTTTGCAGAGGCAAATAAACCGTAATACCTTACTTTCACAAATCCAGATGGCAACACGTGTTGTAAAAATCTTCTTATAAACTCTTCGGCTTCTAGGCGTCGGATTAATAATAAAATGCAAATCTAATAAATTAAAAGGTTTTATCTCAGATTATTTAGATTTCTAAAAAATGAAAGAAATAACAAATTATATATTTTTTTTTGCTAAGCGGCAAATAATACCAATTACAAATCTAGTTGCTTTTCTCTCTCTTAAAATATAAGTACAAAGGCAATCCAGTAAAAATAAGTGATAGACAAGCCAATAGACCACCAAGTGGGAAAGCTAGGAATGCTCCGTATGCTAAGTAAAGTTGAACCAATACGGAAACACCACCCATAATTTTCCAAACGGGTGATTTGTATGTTGGTTTGTAATCTTCTTTTTTATGAAGCCAAAAGATTGATCCATAAACAAGCGTATTTTGCAAAACGTAGGACAGCGTAAAATATCCAAGTAAATCATTAAGATTACCAAACAACAGAACAACAGCAAATACCGATTGAAAAACAATTGAAAATGATGGAGTTAAAAACTTTGGGTGCAATGTTGCAAAACGCTTAAAGAAAAGTCCATCCTTAGCCATTGCATACTCTAATCGCGGCTGTGTAATTATTGAAGAATTCATTACTCCAAGCATTGAAACAAAAACAGCCACTGCAAATATTCCACCAGCAATTCCAGAAATGCCTTGAATATATTTGAAAGGATTAATGAATTTTCCTTCTTCAACTGATATTAAATCATTAAACGGAACAATAGCATTTGTGAAAAACGAGATTAGCACATACGCACCCATAACGAACAAAACTGAGCCAATTAAAGCTTTAGGCAAATTCTTTGTAGGATTTTTAACTTCGCCAGAAGTATAAAGTATATTTAGAAATCCAGCGTAAGCCCAAATTGTTGCAGCAACACCAGCAGTAATAATTGATAAAGAAATTGGCTTATTTTCATTGGTTCTAAATAGAGATTCTACATATAAATTACCGTCGCCAATAAAGAAAAATCCAATAATAACAACAGCCAAAAGTGGAAATAATTTTGCAAAAGTTAAAACTACTTGAACATTTCCACCCGATTTTACGCTTCTATATTGAAGGACAGTAAATATTGCAATTAAAACAGCGGCAAATATTTTAGCATAAATTCCTAATCCTAATTCTGGGAAGAAAAAGCTTAATGCATCGGCAGCCAAAAGCCCAATAATAGTAAGGGTTGGAGTGTCGCTGGTTAGAAAGGCAGTCCAAGTATAAATAAAAGCTAAAAACGGTGAACCTGCTTTGTGAATAAAATGATAAGGACCGCCTTGATCAGGATAAGCAGTTCCCATTTCTGCAAGAATAAATATTTGAGGAAGCCATAATAATCCGCCCAAAAACCAGATAAACACTGCAATCCACGAATTGCCTGCAATTGCAGCCACGATAGGTATATTAATAAAAATTCCAGAACCAATAACTTGTCCAATAATAATTGAAGAAGTTTGTAAAAGATTAAGTTGTCGCTTTGGTTTTAATGTCATACTACAGTATATCCTTTTACATATTTATTTTAGATAAACATCTTATAATCTGAGCGTCTTTGCGAGGAGTTTCATCCAGAAGCAATCTGTGAAAGATTGCTTCACCCAACAAAAAACGTTGGATTCGCAATGACTGATAAAATATAAGAAACACTCTTTGTATATTTCCCACTAACATAAATAGTTACTTTCGCATTTTACTAATTTCCCAAGGCACAATTATTTTTCCCTTTTGATTTAAATCTTCATTCACTCTCATAAGTGCAATACCAATGTACTTTTTAGAATTAGTAAAATTATTTACCCATTCTTCAAAAGGAGTATCGAGAACAGTTGCTTTACTTAGAGACGATTCACGTATTACCAATCCCTTTGAGGTGTTATATGCCATAAGCATATGTGCTGAAAATATATTATCTAAATTTCTGAACATGAGAGCGAGTATATCTCCATCCTTAAAATTCTTTTTCGCATCCATTAAAGCATCAAACGGAATATAATTTATTGTCATTGTTCTATCTTCTTTAACATAGCGCATATCCTCAATTCCTTTAGCAGCAAAGAATTTTTTGTGTGAAATTGTACGAGTTAAAGTTTTTGCCTTAGACCCAGCAACTTCTTTTGCGACATCGTGGAGTAACCAACTATTCTCTGGAAGCCAATCACCCATTGTATAGTGGTTACGTGTTTTCATTCCAACAATACCATCTTTGTAGCGTATTTGCTGAAGATTGTTAAAAAAGTTTTCGTAACTATCAGAGATAGATAGGGCTAGAACATCCTCGCAAAAGACCATACAATTAGTTGTGTCAAATGTTAGCTGTGGTTTAGTGTCATACAAGGCGTAAGGTCCATCACCAACGCAGGTAAGTCCGTAAGGCATTCCAAGAAACATTTCAGAGTAGAAACTCATTCGTTCAGTGATGGTTAAATTTTCCGCTGATTTTTTGGTGAGTAAATCATTTATTTCAGCTTTATCCATTTTGTAAATCTTTTGTTGTGCATTTAATGCTACAGTAAATAATAACATTACTATTATTGATTTTATTGTTTTCATATTTTTTTACTTTCCTCCGTCATTACGAGGTGTTTACTTTGTTATGATGAAGTAATCTGTGGCAGATTGCTTCATCCCAAAAATCGGGATTCGCAATGACATTTATATTCGATTTATAATTATTTTATTTCTACTAATTTAATCATTATTTCTTTATGAATATTTGAAACTGCGCCACCACTTCCATTAAAATTATTTGCAATCATTGAAAACACAATTGTTCTGCCGCCCATATCTTTTAAATATCCTGAATAAGCTCTAACTCTTTCAATAACTCCAGATTTTAAATGAACATTCATTTCAATTGGAGTTCCAATTCCATAATTACTATATGCACTAATATCATTTGGATTGCCAACAAACGCGAGCGAATTAAAGAATGATGGGAAGTAACTTTTCTTTGAAATCATCGTTAGCAAATCACACATAAGATTAGTTGTAATTGCATCTGAGCGTGAAAGCCCACAGCCGTCATACATTATTAGTCCGTCTGTATTGATTTTATTCTTATTAAAATAATCTTCAATAGCTTCAATTCCCTTTTCAACACTTCCCTCACCTTTTGCTTTATAGCCAATAGCTTTGAGTAACATTTCTGTATATAGATTATCGCTTTTCTTATTTACAATAAAGACAATATCCTTTAAGGGTGGAGAAGAAGTTTCCGTAATTAGATTATTGTTACTATACTTTATTTTTTTATCAATAGTGGCAGCTTCACCTTTAACAAATATTTTATTTTGGATTAATGCTTTTCTCAAATATTGCGCAGCAAAAAGTGGAGGATTTGGAATAGAACCTTTTATTGAAAACTCATCATTACCTTGTGGAATTGTTCCACGCAAAGTAGCATTAAACTGCAGTGGGGCATTGTAAACATAACCATTATCGCCAGAGCCTTTTTCGCCAGTCTTCATATAATTTGTGAATTCAAGATTCTCAATTATTGGTTCTGTGCGAATCAATTCTGCAGCATCACCAACTTTATCAGCTGGTTTGAAATATAGGAAATAAAGATTATTGTTAATGGTCAATGCCGAGGTTGATGCTGCATAATAATTTCCAAGATCAACCCAAACCCAATTATCAGGTATTGGAATTCTGTCGAAGAGCAAATCATCAGCAATAATATTTCCACTAATAGATTTAATTCCTTTATCATTAATGGCTTTAATCCAACTTGCCATTAAATTATCAATAGTCAATGAGCCTTTAACAAGATTATAACCAAGCGTTGGGTCACCACCGCCAACTATATAAATATTTCCATTTAAGATTCCAGCTTTATCAATCTCACCATCTGAATATATTCTAGTAACAAAGTTGTAATCTTCGCCAAGAATATCCAAAGCTGCAGATGATGTAATTAACTTCATGTTTGATGCTGGAGCAATAGCAAGCTCAGAATTGAGCGAAACAATTTTTTCTCCGCTATCTAAATACCTTGCCGTTACTGACCACGAAGCATTTTTGAGTAGTTTTGTTTTCTGCGCATTGTCAATAACCTTTTGAACAGATGAATAATTCTGCGCAAATATTGAAGTTGAAAATACAAGACAAATGAGTAAATATACTTTTCGCATTAAAGTAACCTATTTAATTTTGAAATATTTTAAGACTGCATTCATTAATTCATTTCGTGAATCTTCTGATTTAATTGTTTCAAATGGGAACCCTATTACAATTGAACCATAAGCATCTTTATAAGCAACACCAGCACTATAATAATTTTCTGTGTATCGCATAAAAGTTTCACTTCCGTTGGTAGCTCCAATAGCATCTGGAGCTTCAACTCTATAAATATCTTCGCTATATTCTTTATTAAATTCTAGTTTATTCAATAGTCCAAGTTTTGTGTTTTCAAATTCAACTACTCCATTTTTCACTGCATGATCTGAAGCTAATCTATATTTAAGCACATCTTTACAGAATTTATAATCATTAGATTCTTTATCCTTTCCAATAAACATGTCACTTCCAACATAAGCACCAGAGATAAAAATGTTGCCACCATTAGTTAAATAATTAGTAATTGCTTTTTTCATTTTGGGAGGAAATACCTTAAATCGAGTTCCATTTAGAGAATCAGCAAAAGGAGTTTGCCAATGGGTTTCTTTTTCCTCGCCGTATATTAAATCAACAAAATTATAGTTATTCAAATTTATTATTGAATCTTCAACCGATTCATCACTGGCTGAGGCAAAAGAGAATCCGGCATTCGTAATTGATTTACCGTGTATGTATGGGAAATCAAATGTATTACCAGCAAAGATTTGTGTTTCCATATCGGCATAACTAGCACCATGGCCTGGTACATCGTCAGTCTCCCATTTAGAATATGGAGTAAAATTATGCTGCTCACCAACAAATCCAATGTCATATTTATCTGGAACACCTTCATCAATTGCACTTACAAATCCAGAAAAGTTTTCTGATTCAATCACTTTAGCTGAAGAAACCCTATCAAATCCGTTTACAATTAAAAGTGGTTTTTCATTTTTCCCGTTCCAAGATAACGCAAGAATTTCGGAAGGAAAACTTTCGCCACCATCGTTAATAGCAGTGACTTTAAAACTATAAATTTTGGTTGGATAGATTTTTTGTATTTCAAAATGAGGTTCTAGAACAATAACTCCATTATCAAATCCGCCATCATCAATACGAGTATATACTTTATAAGTTTTTGCTTTCGCAGTTGGCTCAATGGAATCCTCCTGTGGTTTCCAACTAAGAGAAATGCTTCCAGTATCTGAAAGCGACGCAGCAAAATGGGTTACTGGAAGTGGCTGCACAACATAATTAAAGTTATTTTGAGCTGATAAAAATCTAAGCATCGATTTATAAATTGAACGTGATACATCAAACCTAAATTGAGGATCGTTCATAAATTTCACATCTTGAAGATTTTGATGCGACAATAATTCCAACAATGTCGCTGGAACGTTTAAACGAAACGCCTCGCTATAACCAGCTTCCATAAGCTGTCTTCTATTCCAAGCCGAATCATATTTTGCTTTTAAATCTTTACAGATTTGGGTTTGCATAATATCACTCAAATCACGATTTGCTAATCTTGAAACTCCATCTGGAAAAACTTGTTTATCCTCAGCATCTTCAAGGCTATATATTTGTAACGTGCCAATAACCGTATCATTCCTAGTAATTCCAGCATCTGTATGGAATGCAAGGGATAAATCTATAGGAATACCCAATCCTCTTTCATCTCGCTTCTTATTTGGTCCAAAAGGAGCGCCAACTAAATAATTAACCCATTCACCTCGACTTTGATAATCGTCATTATAATCTTTCACATTCTTGTTTAAGTCGTAAACTAAAGTATCTGGCATACCAGCGTATTGCAAATAATATCGAGCCCCTTCAACAAATTTTGGACGCTCGCTTGTCGTGCCTTCTCTTTCAACAATTCCCATTCCTCCACCGAAGCGGACCGCATCGGTAGTAACAAAACCATTTTCTAAGCTTTCATTTGATAGAACTACTTGTCCAATATTTTTATTTTCACCTTTTGCAAACTTGAATGTGCCAAGATAAATCCATGTTTCACCACCTATTTGCTGATTAACACTAAACTCAGTAACTCCACCAAGATGGTAAACTTTATATTTTGCATCACTAACATTTTCGGCATCATGTTTGTAAGAAACATAAACTGCATAATTACCAGCTTTGTTAAAATTTGGAATATAACGAACACTCCCATTTTCATCAGTTGATGCTTTAGTTTTTCTAAAACTGCCCTGCAAAAATGGATTTAAATTATTTGCATATGGTGGTGTTCCAATAGCAAAGCCAGTAGAATCAACATCAATCCAATTGCCCAGCTCTAAATATTTCCCACCATTTGAACCATTATTGTCAATAACAATTTCTTCAGTCTGCGCATCTCTTTCTCGTGGAACAAATACATTTGCCCCAGCATTTTCAAGCATTGGAATTATGTACGGAATGGTAAATGTAAAGGGGCCTAAATCTTCAACAGCAGTAAATAACCTTGCACGCTGCCACATCCATCGTTTGTAATCGTAGTTGTAATACCAACCATGGCTATGCCACAAAGCAATGTGCCTTCCCACTAAACCATTTGAAATATTATATCCTTTATCCACATTGGTTACAAGTGGCTTGATACTTTTTCTTTTGGATATTCTGCTTAAGTCGATATTATTTTTATTTCCCAGATAATAATTTGGGACTAATTTTTCAATTGGAAGTCCAAGTGAATAAATTTTGATATCGTAATCAAAATACTCTGCACCTAAAAAACTTCTTATTTCATTATAAATATCTGAAATATCATTTTCTCTGAAAGCTCGATATGAGAATCTATTATCAGCAATAATTTTTATTGATTTGGATTCTTTATCAACTTCAACAGTATCAATTTTTGACGCGTTTGGAATATCAAATGAAAACTTTCTCATTTTAAAATTCGCTTTCATCAATTCAATTTTATCTTCTTTAGGAATTTCTTTTTGAACAGTTAATATTTGAGAGCTGGAACAATAAGTTAACAATAAGGCTAATGGAATTATGAATAAACGTTTCATTTTTACTTTCTTTATTTAATTTATTATTAAACCTAAGCTACTCCATTTGAAGTAGCTTATAATTAGTGGTTTTAGAATTTAAACCCAAGTGACAAATAGTGAACATTTTTCATGCGTCCAAAATCTTGATACGCATAATCAATCATCACATTTACAACATCTACAAGTTTATAATTAAGACCAACACCAAGCGTTAATCCTTGTTCTGTTTCTTTTTCAAATAGAGATTTAAGTCCAGCTCTTGCAAACAATATTTCATTCCATGCAAATTCAGTACCCAAATTAAGATATTCTGTGTGATCATTTGGATGAATAGCATCAACAGCAGCAGTAACTCTAAAAGAACTTTCTTTAATTACATCTGCTGCAACTCCAACTCTAAATAAAAGTGGAAGATCATATTTACCTAATTCGATTTTTGTATTAATTAAGTTACCTTGGCTGCCTTCACCAACCGATTTAATTTCCAAAATATCTCTCCCGTCTAGCTGCATTTTTGTTCCAAAGTTAGCGACACTAGCAGCCAAACGAAGTTCATTTAATACATTAATTTTATATAACACACCCATATCAAAAGCAAATCCATCGGCTTTCATATGCCAAATTGATTCTTGAATGTATTTTGCATTAAATCCAATTGAAAAATTATCCGTCAAATTTCTTGCAAATGTTAAACCAATAGATATACCACCTGCGTCGAATAATTCCCCCGTACCTTCTGGTTTATCATTAGTTCTTACAACTTCACCATCAATTGATTTTGACACAATAATAAATGCACCAACAGTACCAACATCAGGAATATAGCTTGCTATAGCTGCAAAATCATTAGATACATCTGCTATCCAATCTGTGTGATTAAAATAGACTTGATTGGAATGGCTTTCAGCAACTCCAGCAGGATTCCAATATATAGCGGATAAATCATCGGCGGTGGCAGCAAAGGCAGCTCCCATGCCAATAGCCCTTGGTCCAATTCCTATTTTTAGAAACTGCGCAGCAGTAATTCCTGCTTTGGAAATATCTTGAGCAAACATTTGCATTGTTGCCACAAGAAAAATAAATACAATTAATTTATTTTGTTTCATTGTTTTCTCCTAACTACAAATATTTATTTAATTATGGCAAATTTTATAATTTTTTCACCAACACCAGGCGCATCAATATGTGCAATATAAACACCATATGAAACACTAAAACCATCTTCATTTAACAGATTCCAGTATTCACGTGCATTCTCTTGAAAAACATCATGTTCAAGTACTTTTACTGGGTCTCCAGAAAGCGAATAAATTCTGATAGTACATTGTGATGGCAGATTTTCAAAATAGATACGGCGTTCTCCTCGCGTTTGACCAGGTAATTTATTTGTAGGTTCTATTTCATTATATCCAACATAAGGATTTGGTACAACATAAATATTATCCATATTGGCTGATGCTTTTACTTTGCTTACATCTGCTCCAATAGTTTCAATTGCAAATTTATCGTTATTTTTAAATGGTCTATACGTTTCAATAAAAAGTATATCTCCATCAGTAGGAATAACTGGAATTGCAGTTGAATCATCGAGATTATCAGTTATCACAACTCCCCAAGTTAATGTATCTTGAATAGTACCTGCAGAATATGGTTTGAAAAAAACAATTTGTTCACCAGGATCCCATTGAACATTTTTAGTGCTAGGAACTTCAGATAAGAAGGTAATTATTGGAATTGGAACTCCTGTTGATATCTCTTTTACTGAATAGTTTACTGGAATTGTGATTAAGCTAGTTGTATAAGTAACAGCAGAATCAATATTTGTGGATGAAAATGTAATTTCATATTTACCAGGATAAAATTCCTTATTAACACCAATTAGAGACTTTCCAACAGAAAATTTTAGATTGGTTTTACTTCCATCTAGCCAACGACTATTCTCCTGATCCCATTTAAGTTCTGGATCATCGGCAACAATAACTTGAACACCATTAAATATGGGGTTGGAATCGCCACCAGCTAAATCAGTACTTTCATAAATTGGATAATAGTGATAACTTATTGTTACAGTACTTTCATTTGGTATTGTACTAACTCCTGTCCTTCTTACTATTCCTTTTTCGTAGTTAACTATGTAATCAGTACCTTCCACATATAAAATATCACCACCTTGTTTATGCAAATCAAAAGTACCATCATTAGCAATATGTTTATTTGAAAGTTGAGCAAAGTTTGTATCATACAAAATTGCTGTTTCAGAAATAAGAGATAAATCAATTATAGAATAATTTTTCATCTTAATTTTGCCATTTTCAGAATTCATTGAATCGGCGAACTCTAAAGAATAATTACCAGCTTTTTCAATAGCTAAATCATCCATAATATTAAATTGTACATCCCCTGTTCCTACACCTTCAATATGTACAACATTATCAGTATTTATTGATGGTTTAACATATCCACTAGTACGAGGTCCAGGCACAACCATAACAGTATTTTTATCAAATGTTAATATACTTGTAATTGGATCAACAGTTATTTTTTTGGTTGTTTCAGTTGGTGGAATTCCAATAGAATCACCATGATCATAAGCAACAATAGCATAATAATATGTTTGTCCATTAATTACATTGTTTGTGTCAACAAAGGAATGTACTAAACCACTATTGTTTCCAAGGTCATAATGGACTCCTCTTCCTTGATATGGAATTGGGTGATAACCTTCCCAAGCATTATCTAAATCCCATTTTGCAGATAATCCTTCTTTTGTTTTTAACGGTTCATTTAAGAAGAATGAACCTTTGCCATCAGTGATGGTTTGAATATCATTAAAACTAGGATCAACACTTCTGTAAATAACATAACCTTCAAAATCCTTTCCTGTTATTGGGTCATCTGATTCTTCTGCCGCAGAATCCCAATAAAGAGTTACCTTTTTATCATCAGCAACAGCTTTTACAGTTGGTGTATTAGGTGGTTTAAAAAATTGATAATTCTGATTATAAATTGTTTGAACCGTTTCGGCACTAAGTAATAAGTCCTCTAAATTCTGTCCAAGTAGAAGTGCCATCGAAATTCGTTTTGTCTCTCCAGCTTTAAGAGAAATGTAGCCCGATCCAAAAATAAATACTAAGTCAGTATTTTGTTGAATAGCACCGAAGTTACCAGGAATTGATCTATTCCACATTGACTCATCATCCGAAATTTTATCCTGATTCCAAGTCCAACTATTAAAACTTGTTAAACCTATCTGATCTGACTCATCCAAATCTGTAAACTCAAAATTAGGTTCACCAGGGTACAGCGGATCTAATGAGCCATCACTCAGTTGAAATCCAGCAGTTGGTATTCCATCACCCTCGCCTTCATCAAATGTGGCTGCTATACCATCTAAACCTAAATCGTGTAAATCTGGATTCCAATCGCCATCATTGTCAATTCCATCTTCTTGGCTTTCATCAACCATTCCATCGCCATCATCGTCAAAATTATTATCGGAATTGCCTGGACTCTCTAAGAATTTACAGCCTAAATATCCAAGAGGTAAACCTAAATCACCTTTCATATCAGGGTCATAAAAGTAAACCATACTTCTGGCATATACTGGAATATTTGAAACATCTACAGAATCCAGTGAATAAGGTGGGATAAAATATCCATTATCGTCCTTGTTTTCAGGAGTTCCACCGCCAATATCTGGGTCGCCATATATTCCAAAAAAGACTGAATCTAAATCTTTACCACTAACATTAGTTATTGAATAGATAAAAAATATTGTATTTTCTGCAAGAGCATTGCTCCATTGAAATGCTCTTCCATCCACTTCTAGTCCTAAACCTTTTCTGGTTTTATCTTCTTCAAATGGAAAATATTTGAATTCTGTATTGTCTCTATCATCCATTTTCCAGTAAACCTCTAAATCGGAATTGGCTGCATTTTGGGAAAGAAATCCAGGCCATACATATTTTCCTAAAGTTGGATTATACCAACCTCTTGGCCAACTATCGGGTTTACCGTCACCATCAGCATCAACAGCGGGATTAGAAGCCATATTTGGTTGATCCGCTTCTGCAAATCCAGGTAAAGGCTGCCATTGCCAAGCCGTATCACCTGTTGGATTTAACTCTTGAAGCATAGGACTAGTGTAATCGTTTAATCCATCAGAAATAATATGTATTTTTTTTCCAGAAGTATCTCTAACCTCTGCACCTACAATTGGACAGAATTGAAATACATAAGAAAGGTCTTTCCAAACAAAATTGTTTACTCCTCTTAATAATCCGTAACCAGGTGCAATTCCACCATAATTAAAGATTTGAGTACCAATTTTATTACCATTCATGTAATACGATTTTCTATCTGCAGCACTATTTATTTTTTGTAAAGTATTATTGCCGTCATAAGGCTTTGAAAACTTTTCATTTTCAACCGCTGGCGATGATTGTCCTTGCTGTGACATTTTTGTAAGCAAATCTTTAACCGCAGCATGTTCTCTATTTCTTTTTTCAGATGCTGATTGTCCACAAATTGACCCAACAAAAAAGAAGAGCAACACTGCTATTATATATTTAATAAAATTTTTCTTAACCATTCTTTTCTCCATAATTTCATCTTAAGTATGTATTTAATAATACTCTTCTCATTAAAACTCTAAAGTTAAACCAAGTCGAACCTCTCTTGGAGCTCTGTAATAATCAGGCCTGTTGTAATACTCTGAAGATGTGTGAACACCATCTATTCTTGCTGCAATTCTATCAGTTTCCAATGCTTCCGCACGATTAGCATCTAACGTATAAGTTGAGCGTCCAGTAGAAGCATAAACAGAATTTTCATTTAACTGATCAAACAAATTATATACTTTTAGGAATGCAACAATATTTAATTTATTTACTTGGAAAACTTTTTCAAAAAGAAAATCGAAGTTAAAGTAAGTAGGTCTTCTATCGGTATTTCGTTCTAAATATACTTGTTTATCATAAAGCAATGGAGTGTATGGTAATCCAGTAGTATATTTACTAATTAGCGCAACATTCCAATCTCCAGTTTTACCAACATTAAAAGTTGAATTTATTTGATGAGACTTATCCCAATCTAATAATACTGGTATTTTTTCTGACTGTCTTCCAGAAGATAAATCTAAAAAGAACGCATCAGAATTTACATCATTACCTTCGCCAACTTGGTAAGTGTAATCTAATGTAAATCCCCAAAGATCATCTATTGTTTTACGTTTTGTAAAAGAAAGAATAACACCTTTGATGCTACCATAGTCTTTATTAACATAAGTATAATATGTTTGTGTTCCACTAATTCTTATTTGCTGTCTAGCCAATAAATCACGAACATCTTTATAATAGCCAGTAACATTAAAGGCAACGTTATCAGAAAGTCCTTGCTGCAAGCCAATTTCATATGTAACTGTTCTTTCAGGATTTAGATTAGCATTTCCGTAAGTTGGTGAGCCTACAGCAAACTTAAACTCTGGATTTGTGTAAAGATACGATAGAGAAGGAAGTTGATAAAAATGTCCATATGAAAAGTGAATAATTCCTTGATCAGTAATTGGAAATGAAACACCTAAACGTGGACTAATTTGATGCTTAGCTTCTGCATCTGCTAACAATCCGCTTTTTTTATCCTCTGGAACCGTTGGATCATTAGGTGATGGTGAAAACACATCTGTTGAATATTGCGAATTTGCGTTAAAGTAATCGTAACGCAAACCAACATTTAATATTATTGAATTAAATTCCATTTTGTCTTGTATATATGCAGACATTTCTAATGGTTTTTTGTTGTATTTATTATTACTGTTTGAATTTTCTGGAGCAATTGTAGCTTTTAAATAGGTAGTAGTATCACGCAAAATTGAAAAACTACTCATTGCAATATCATAAGTTCTGGCTTGTGCACCAAATTTAATTTCATGTTCTTTGCTTAACTGACTTGTCATATCAAATTTAGCACCAAAAATTTTTGAGCGTTGATAAAAATGAGATTGCCCGCCACTCTGGTAAGTTCCACCTGCACTAAATGCAATTGGTGCTGGCAATACAGTTGATTTGTAATCTGGTTCATAGCGTTGATCAGCATATAATCCATCAAGACTCATTCCTGCATAATAATCAGCTTCATTTCCATCAGCATCAACTAAACCATACAAATATCTTTTGTAATCGTCTATGTTATAAGAAGTGCGAACTGTATAAAATGTATTATTACTTAACGCATGATTAATTTCAATCATTCCAAGCAAACCCCAACCCATTCTTGGATTATTTGCATCTGGATTGTATTTAAGGTCATGATCATAAGGTGTATATTTATTTTTGGAATAAATCATATCCATATTTATTTTCAAAGTAGTTAATGGTCTAAAAGTAAGTTTACCAGTTGTAGTATAACTCCATCCAGTATTCATAGGTACTATTTCTCCATCACCGGTTGATATAACTTTAATATCATTAGGATCTAATGGATTTTTACTAACAAAATCAGATACATCATGTTCTCTAACTCCATATAAATAGCCCTGATCGTCACTATATCTTCCAGAAACAAAGAAATTTATTTTATTGCTTATTACTGGTCCAGCTAGTGTAAATTCAGTGGTTGTTTTGTTTAATGGATTTACATCATCAATATTAAAAAAAGTTGCTGTTCTATCGCTTAAATAGTCTCCAGTATAAAAAGAGATACTTCCATTATAACTGTTTGAACCTTCTTTAGTTATTGTATTAACAATACCACTAAGCGCATTACCATACTCAGCATTAAATGTACCACTTACAACCGAAAGCTCTTGAACAGCATTTGTAGCAATAGAAACTGTTTGAGTATTATCATAAGGATTTGAAATTGACATTCCATTAACGCTGTAAGCTGTTTCATTTGCTCGTCCACCCCTAATATGGATGGCACCACCAGCATCTTGTGTAATACCAGCTTGCAAAGTTAGCATTTGTGCTATACTTTCAACAGGTAATGATTTAATTGTTTTTGAATCAATCTGTGTATGTGATGAAGTTAAATCTCTTCTAACCATTGGCGTTTTAGCTTGTACCACAACTGTTTCAACTTCTATCGATTCAGTAGACAGTTTAAAATCTAATGATGTAGTAAAATCAGCAGATACTTGTACATCAACAAATTTTTTCCTTTGAAATCCAACGCCTGAGGCTATTATTATATATTTTCCTGGTGGAATATTATTGATAAGAAAATACCCATTTATATCAGATGCAGCACCCATTGATGAACCTTCAATCATAATATTAATACCTATTAAAGGTTCTCCTGATTCATTATCAACTATAGTACCTGAAATTTTTCCAGTATTTCCAGCATAAGAAGATATTGTAAAAAGAAGTAAGAATGGTATTGCTAAAAGCAATTTTTTAATCATACAACCTCCATTGAACTTTATTTTTTTGAAATTGATTAACTACGTTAAAATTTTATTGCTAGATATCATATTTTTTATGTCTTTTCTATAAACTGATTTAACTACGCTAGTTATTTCAACCTTTATTTATAAACAAATTCTTCATTTTCTATTTTCTATTTTAAATCCATTATCAGTAAAATATTTTTTAAGTATTAAAGCACTACCACCAATTGCTCCACTATAAACTCCCATTGGAGAAAATTTAATTGGAGTATTCTTTACTACTTCAGATATTACTTTGGAAGCTACTCTTTCTTTAATTATTGGAGCAATAAATTCCTCTGCTTCAGAAATATCGCCACCAATTACAACCACTTCTGGATTTAATAAATTTACAAGCTCAACAATTTTATTACTCAATTCTTTACCTACTTCTTTAAGGATAAAAATTGAAGCCATATTTCCCATTTTTGCCTGTTCAATTATTATGGATTGAGTAATAACCTTATCATTGTTTAGTTTAATATTATCAAAACAATCAACTCCAAATTTTTTAAATGCCTTATTTAATATTCTATTCCACATTGATTTAGCTATAAAACTTTGAATTTCACCAGCAGCAGAATTAATTCCTCTATAAATTTTGTGGTCAAATAAAAAGCCAGAACCAATACTCGGGAAATTTTTATTTATACTTAAATAAAGAATGTGGCGTGTCATGTACTCTTCTTTATCTAACCATTTTACACCAAGTACACCTACATTTGCGTCATTATCAATTTCTATATGAAACGGAAAAGAATCAGATAAGATTTTACAAAAATCAACATTATGAAAATCAAGAGCATATGAATAGTTTATTATTCCATTTTCATTATCTATTGTACCAGGAATACCAATACCAAAACCCAATATTCTGTTATCCAAAATATGTAATTTGGTTTGAACTTTTTTAACAATGTCTTTTATTTGATTCGCAATAACATTTGGATCACTAGATAGCTGAATTGGGAAAATATTTTTATATTTTACTTCACCTTTAATATTTAGCAAAACAAGCCTAGCTTCGCTTGATAATAATTCCATTCCAAAAATAAGTCCATAATCGGCTACAAGATCCCATAATACTGGAGGTTTACCACCATTAACAGTAGAATTTCCGTATCCAATTTCTTTAACTATACCTTCTCCCATTAGAACTTTTAAGGTGTACAGAACCGTTGACATTTGAAGATTAGTTTTTTCTTTTAAGAAAGTAGCTGAAATTCCAGGATGGATTCTAACAAGATTTAAAATGTGTTGTTGATTAAGATTTTTAACTAATTTTGTCGAACCACTTTTAAACATTTATTACTTCACTTATGTGTATTTGATATTCGATATTTAAATATTCTTAATCAAAAAGAAGGTGATATTTTTCTTGATGATAGATTATTAAAGTAAACTGATTTTAGGTTGTTAATACATATTTGCTATATAATGATATTTTTTTTATAACTAATATATTCATTTTCCTCATTAACAATCTAATTTCGACATCAGTTAATTCATTATTTCTAATAACTAATATATTTTATTATATTTTAAGTATCAATAATTATTTTGTACTTTCAATTTTTTTATCACTAATTATTTAATAAATAGTTTTAGATAACTACAAATTATTAAGATAACTTTTAATGTTTTTGATTCATAAAAATGGTAATAATTCATCTAGTTTTGCATATTTTTTATAGAAAAAGGAGTTTAATAAAACATGGCACAAATAAACAAATTTATTGCAAGCGAAAACATTTATCTGCGTGCATATGAAGAAACTTCCGATTTGGATTTGTTGCATTTTGGCAAAAATAGCAGCGAAGTTAGAGATACGCTTTTCCTCTTTTCTCCCGTAACTAAAAAACAAGTAGCAGAAGAAATGGAAAAATTGGTTGCTGCCAAAGAAAATGAGTTATTCACCATTTGTGAAAGCAGCACAAATATTCCAATTGGAGTAACTGGGCTTTTCCGAATTGATTTTATTAGCAGAGCTGCCATATTTTTTATTGCCATTTATAATCCAGAATTTTGGTCAAAAGGTTATGGAAAAGAAGCTACTAAATTGATATTAAAATATTCATTTGATATTTTAAATTTGAACAGAATTCAATTACACGTAGCCAAAAGCAATGTAAAAGGTGTAAAAGCATACGAAAAAGCTGGTTTCAAAATTGAAGGAACTTTACGCGAAGCAATGTACCACAACAATGAATACATCGATTTTTATGTTATGGGAATTTTAAGAAAAGAATATTATAAAGAGCCTGAGATGTGAGGCACAAGATATAAGATATAAGATTTGAGATTTGAGATTTGCAAGATAGGATTTATTTGAAAAATGGAAATGTTAAGTTTTTAGATTTTTGGGGTAATTGTAAAATTAGTCTGCGTAGTGGTGGTTTTTCATATTGCATATAAGTTTAAGTCTTTAAATAAAAAGCCCGATTTAACAAAAAATCGGGCTTCTATTATCTTGATACTAATATCTCAAATCTAATTTATTTCAACAATTGCATTTTAATTGACTGATTAAAATTGCCATATTTCATTGTTGCAATGTAGTTTCCACTTGCAACTTTGCTTCCAAAGTTATTTGTTCCATCCCAAGTTGCTTCGTAACTACCTTTAGCAAATTCTTCGTTATTAACCAAAGTTTTTACTTCGCTACCTAACATATCATAAACAGTAATTGTCACTTTTTTAGAAACTGGAAGTGAAAATCTGATATTAGTTGTTGGGTTAAATGGATTTGGATAATTTTGAGCCAAAGTATAATCATTTGGAGTTACAATGTTCATATCTTTAATAACACCAGTACCAGTACCATATTGAAGAACTCTAATTTGAATATTATGGTCGTTGTAAATTTTTCCTTCAGTTTCTACCCATACAGAACCATCCCATGTGCGATTAACTACTGTCATCGAATCATAAACATTTGCTTGATATCCAATTACCAATTCTGGTTTTCCATCATTACCAATAATATCTCCAGAACCCATTTTCATAACGCCTGGATTTCCCCAAGCACCTGTTGAATAAGAAGTATCAACAACACCAGCTGAATCAGAAATTGTGATGGTTTCCCATTCCCATTCTGATTGTTTTCCACCACCATAATAATGCATTACATCATAGTTTGCACCATCATGAATATCACCAGAACCATTATATTCTATCGCAACAACATCATCTTTATAAAAACCACCTGCAAGAATTTCATCTTTGCCATTTCCATTTAAATCGGCAGCATAGCATCCCCAAAATTGAGCAGCGCTATCACCAGTTGCTGTAATATCAAAAGGTATTTTTAGAACTGAGAAATCTGATGCATCCCAAGTATCTGTTCCATTACTACCTTGTGCTTGACTAACTAATGCGATATCATATTCTGGATATACAACACCAGCAATCTCATCTTTTCCATCACCATCAACATCGGCTACTGCAATACCCATAAAACCAACACCGTCAATATTTTCAGCCTTTAAGAACTCAATATATGATGGACCTTCAACACCAGCAGCATTTGGAGTTGGGTATATGTAAGAATCTGCACCTGAAACTTCAATTGTTGTAAAACCGTAAAAATTCCAGTTGTGGTTAACTATTTCATTAACGCCATCCCCATCTATATCAGCAGAAACTGATTGCCATGCAGAAGCTCCGGTAACTTTACTTGTTGCATTATTATCCAAATCCCCACCTTCAATAACCCAAGAAGCAAATCCAGGTGCATCACCATTAATTGAAAGTACGTAAACATTGTTATCTGCATTTGAAAGAATCAATTCAGATTTTCCGTCATTATCAAAATCAGCAACTGAACCTCTTTCTCTATCCATTCTAAAAGCGCCGTTTCCATTTGCTACAAACATTTCAGCTGGAAAATCAATAATTGTGCTTGTTCCATAATCATTATCAGAACCTTGATATTCATAAACTTGAATGCCACCAGTGTATCTTGGTCCTAATGGGAAAATAATTTCCATGTTTCCGTCACCATCTAAATCGCCAGTTTGAACCCAACGAGGACTGCTATTAGGATTTGCTTCATATACAATTGGAGATGACCAAACAACTTCTAAAACTTCGTTGTCAATATATTCTAAAACATGAACACGACCACCATTTGAATAATCTGTGGCAATTATTTCTAATTTGCCATCACCATCTAAATCGTTAGTTACATGAACAGATCTTATTCCACCACTAGCCCAAGGACGTTCTGCATCATTTTGGTCCAATGCACTTCTATTAAAGTAAGCTTTGCTTGTTGTAAGTTGTGCAAAAAGAGAAGCTGCTCCAAATAGAAATAATAAAGAAATTAACATTTTTTTCATGAATACCTCCTAAGATATTTTATTGAATTAAGATAAAGTCATTTTTAGTTATGCGTATAATACTACAAACTTTCCAAAAATACAAAATTAATTAGCTAAAAATAGAAATTTCTAACCAGCTTTAACAAGTACAAATGTAATATCGTCATTTTGTGGATGGTTTTTTCTGTGATGTTTCAATTCATTAACAAGCTCTTCTTGAATTTCTGAAGTGCTCAATGCAGATTTATTTATAAGAAATTCGTTTAGTTTTTTACTTCCAAACATTTCATTTTTGCTGTTCATTGCTTCGGTTACACCATCAGAGTAGAATGTAAAAAGCGATTTTTCGTCAAACTGCAGTTCAATTTCTTGTAAGTTTTTGTCAAATATTTTGCCTTCTTCAAGTCCAAGTCCAATTCCACTTGGAGTAATTTCGGTCAAATTTCCATTATTTATTAAAACGGTTGAAGTATGTCCAGCTCGGCAAATTTTTACCGATTTACTTTCCATATTAAACAGCGCAACTGTAGCGGTAATAAACCAATTTTTCTCCATCTCTTTATAAATACGGAAGTTTATTTTTGAAAGAACATCATATGGCGTATTTATTTCGTTACAATAAAGTCTAACCATTGTTTGTAATTTTGACATATAAAAAGATGCTGCAAGTCCTTTGCCAGAAACATCACCAACAATTACAAAAACTTTTGAATCGCTAACTTTTATTACGTCAAAATAATCGCCACCAACTTGCATTGCCGAAATCATTGTTCCGTTAATATCGAGCCCTTTTATTTTTGGAATTGACGCTGGAAGAAGACTTTTTTGAATTTTTCGAGCATTTTCGAGGTCGTTATCAATAATTAGTTTTTCTCTTTCTGATTCATAAAGACGAGCATTTTCAATTGCAACAGCAGTTTGGTTTGCCGTTGCGGTTAATAGTTCAATATCTTTTCCAGCAAAGCGCGAACCTGAATATTTGAGTCCAAAAAGTAGTAGTCCAATAATTTTATTTTTGATAATTAATGGAATAACCGTATAAATTCCATGTTCAATTAAAATATTGGCGGAATTTGGACAGATTGTCTGAAATTCGCTATCCTCAATTACAACTGGTTGTTTGGCTGCTTTTTTATCCAAAAGGTATTTAAGTAATTCAGATTCATTGGAATTTAGTTTAAAAGTATCTTGATTTATTCCAACACTTTCTTTTAGTTCATAATTTTGAGAATTATTGCTTTTTAATGCAATTCCAAAAACAGCTAATTTTAACGATTCGACAAAAGTATTTGTTGTCGATTTTAATATGTTTTCCAAACCAAATATTGTAAGAACATCGTTGCTAAATTTTATTAACACTTGTTGGTAAGCAAATTGTTCAGGATAGAATTTCTTGATTATTAAATTTTGAAATTTGTCTTTTGTTGATTGAAAAATTATTGCAAAAGCAACAAAAATAATTCCCGCAATAAGTCCTTGATATTCTGTTCCAATAGCTGTACTTAAAGTTTGACCAAGCAAATAAATAACAAGAAAATATGTTGCTGCAATGCTAACAGTTGCTAATCCATAAAGTAAAGTAGTTTTAACAACATCTGAAACATCTAATAAAGAGTATTTGAAAATTGAGTAAGCAAACGCAATTGGAAGTAAAGCAACTAAAATAATTGGCATAAAAAATTCTGGTTGATTGTACATCATTGCTGATGAAACTGTTTTAACCAAAATGAATGAATAAATTGCAGCTAAAATTCCTATTGCATAAGCAACTAAAATTAGGAAAATTGGTTTTCTATCCTTTTTGTTTTCAAGCTTTAGATAGTTTACAAAAAGTGAAATAAATCCAATAAATGCCGCAATAAAAATAAAAGATATGGAAAACTTAGAAATTATTGAGTAAAATCTTATTGAGTTAATTGCGCCTGTGTAAACATATTTATATTTCACAAAAACAAGTATTGCAAATAAAAATGATGGAATAGAATACATTGCTTTGTTAATCCAAGCTTTTTGAAACCTTTCAATTTTGTTTGGGAAAATCCAGAAAAATTTAATAATTAAAAATGGAAGAAATAATGTACCCAAAGACCATAAGTGATCTACAATTTGGATAAGTGCCGGCTGTTCAAATAATGGATTTGTTATATTAGCTTCAATAAGTAAATTAAAGCAAGAAAATAAAACGAAACCGATTCCAATTCTAAAAAATACAATATGAGCTTCACCATTTTCTTTTGATTTGATAACGATAAAACCAACTATTAACCAAATTAAACTTAGCAGAGCAAAAGAAAGTCCACCAAATTGAATTAGTTTTTTTACTTCTACTTTAGTCTCAAAAATTACATCATCTCTGGAAACAGTATAAAGAGCTGAATCGCCAACGGACATACTATTTAAAATAAAACTTGCTTCAAAGATTTTAATAATTGGTTTGTTATTTATCCTAAGTAACTGATCACCATCTCTAATTCCAGAATTCCAAGTTACACCGTCAAATTTTACTTCATCAAAGAAGTAACCAACACTATCCTTTGAAACTTCGCGAGGAATCCATAAACATTCATCATTTGGCTGTGGAGTAATTTCAAAAATAAAATAGAATTGTATTAGCAATAAAACAGATAGAAATAGCATTAAAGGAGCAGTTATTTTGCTTCTATATTTTGATAATATATTTTCTAATCTATCCAAAATTTTCTCGTTTTACTTTTATAACAATACAAGTAATATCATCCGATTGTTCTGTACCATCTGTATGTTTATTAACTGCATCTAAAATTTTCTCAAGAGATTCTTCAGCAGAATTGTTGCTTAATGTAAGCGAAAGCTCTTCCAATTTTTCATCCGAAAATTCATTCTGGTCTTGATCCATTGCTTCCGTTATACCATCAGTAAATAAAATAACTAAATCATCCTTCATCAACGTTGTAATTTCTTTTTTATATGGAGCTATTGTTGGCATTACTCCCATTATCATTCCACCAACTTTTAGTTTTATAATTTTTCCATCTCTAATAATTAACGGAGGATTATGACCCATGTTAACGCTTTCAAAATTAAGAGTTTCATCATTTAAAATTCCCCAGAAAAATGTAATAAATCTTCCATCGGAAGTGTTATCGCTTACTAAATCATTTAGCAAATTAGACGCTTCACCAAGCTCTTTG
This sequence comes from Bacteroidota bacterium, assembly GCA_018818165.1. Lineage (GTDB taxonomy): Bacteria > Bacteroidota > Ignavibacteria > Ignavibacteriales > Melioribacteraceae > 1-14-2-50-31-20. The sequence continues at coordinate 23,735 of JAHISP010000039.1, forward strand.
TTTTGCTTGCTAATTGCTTGCAAAAAAGCTTGCAGATTAGCCATTAAAAGAGCAGCTTGAACTCCTTTTCCAGAAACATCCGCAATTGCAACTAAAATTTTTCCATCCGATAATTTTAGAGCATCGTAGTAATCGCCACCAACTTGTTTTGCAGCATTATTAAAAGCTGCTATTTCAAAATTTTTCATTTTAGGAAGCTTGCTTGGAAGCAAATTTCTCTGAATTTTTTTAGCTATTTCCAAATCTTTTTCGAGCTTCTGCTTTTCCAATGTTTCTTTGAATAAAATACTATTTTCAATAGAAATTATTGCAAGTCCCCCAACAGAGGATACAAATTCAATATCAGATTTAGTAAAACTTTCGCCTGTATTTCTTCTGCCCAGTAAAATTAGTCCTTTTGTTTTCTGTTTAATTTGCATTGGAACAATTAGTTCAATTCCCATCGAAAAGAGAGAAGTACATGAACCACTTAATTCAGAATTGCATAGAATTGGTTGAGAAATATCCGCAGCATTAAAAGAAGAAATATTTTGTTTTAATAAATCAGAATTAAATCTTGACTCAAGAATTTCATATTTATCATCACGAAAAATTACAATTGCATATTTTGTAACTAAAAGTTGTCCAATTATTGAAAAACCCAGTAGCTTACTAACCAATGGAATTTCAAGAATTCCTCCAAACTCTTTACTCAAATCAAAAAGAGCACTTAGCTGATGTACTTTATTATCAAGATTTCTATTTACTTCCTTTAATTGCGTAATGCTAATAGAATTTTCTAACGCTGTAGCGGTAATATTCAAGAATGTTTGTAAAAATTTTATATCATCTTCAGAATAATCATCGCCACTTAATCGTTCACCAAGAAAAAGAACGCCTATTAATTTATCCGCTGAAAAAACTTCTTGAGAGTGAACTAATTTATGATTTTTCAAATAATTATTAAAATTTGAGGAATTTATGTAATTGTCGCTTTCAACTTCTGGAAATTCATCAGCCGAATTTCCATTTAAACCTTTGCTAATTGAAAACTGTAATTTGCCATTTAATATAACAGCAAAAAGTCCTTTGGTAGTATGAAATTTACCAAAACAAGTTAATAGTAAATTATTTAGAATAAATTTTGTGTCGAGCGAAGAGTTTATAAGATTACCAAAATCTACGAGTGCAGATAGATTTCTTAAATTGCTTTTATTTGTTTGATTTTCCATAACTAATTATAATTTTTTATTAAAATTAGTTCGTTACCATTTACTTTAGAATTATAATGCACCTCATCCATTAGTTTTTTCATTAAAAACATTCCTAAACCACCACCTTTTTTCATTTTTTGATTTTTCTCAATATTTGGTTCTGGAATTTTATTTGGGTCAAAATGCTTTCCGTTATCAGTTATTATTACAATAAATTGACTATTTGAAGTTTCAATTTTAACTTTAATTTTTTTATCCAATAAGTTGTTGTACGCATGTTTAATAATATTTGTACAAGCTTCATCAACAGCTAAAGAAATATGAGCTATTGTTTTATCGCTTAAACCAACTTTATTTCCATTAATTTCAACAAAGTTACGCACTTCATGAAGATGGTCGGTGGAACTTTTGAAAGTAAGTTCATTCTTTAATATGTTCAATTTAGGTTTCACTATTCTGAATTATCCAAATTTTTTAATAGCGTCTTTTTCTTCTTTATAAAACTCATATAAAACTGGAAAGCCAAGCAAATCAAAAATGCTGTAAACATCATCTTTTAAATTTGAGAATTTAATATCACCGCTCTGCTCTCGCATTGTTTCTACATAAGCCATAAAAACTCCAAGACCTGCACTGCTTATATAGTTCAGTTCACTGAAATTAACAACCACTTTGAATTGTTTTTTTTCAATTAACTTATTGAATTCGTTTTCGAGCTCTGGTGCAGTATGTGCATCGAGATACCCTTTTACATCGATAAGATTTACATCTCCATCAACTCTTGATGAAACATTAAAATCAGCCATTAAGCTTCTCCAATGATTTTTTAAAATTTTTCCATTTAAATAGTACTAGTGTAATATCGTCGTGTTGCTGTTGTTCTCTAGAGAAGAGTGACACTTCTTCAAAAATACTTCTTGTAATATTTGTCAACTCAGTATCACAATTGGCTTCAACAACATTCAATAATCTTTCAAATCCAAATTCTTCATTAAGAGAATTTCGAGATTCTGTAACACCGTCAGTATATAGCATTAAAATATCGTTATTATTTAACTTAATTTCCATATTATCAATATTGGAACTAAAGATTGTGCCAAAATCAAGCCCTAATCCAATTCCTTTTGGTAAATATTCTTTAATTTTTCCTTTAGAACAAATTGCTAAAGGCATGTGACCAGCACGAGCAAAATTTAGAATTCCATTTTCAATATCAATTATTCCGTAAAGAGCAGTTACAAAACTATTTTTACTTAAACTCTTTTTTAATATGTCGTTCGTTTCAATTAAAAGTTCCTTAGGACTTTCAATAACTCTTGAGAGAGATTCAAAAATTCCTTTCACTTCTGCCATAATATATGAAGCGACAACACCTTTTCCTGAAACATCTGCAATTACAAATCCCAATTTATTATTGCCTAGTTGGAAATAATCGTAGTAGTCACCACCAACTTCGAATGCAGGAACAAAAAGTGCATCAACTTCAAGTTGTTCATTTGTTGGATTTTCGCTTGGTAAAATTCTTGATTGAATGTTACGAGCCACTTCAAGTTCGTTTTCCATCCTTTCTTTTTCAACAGATTCTTTGAATAATTTTGCATTTTCCAAAGCAATTGCAGCATAATCTGCAAATGCACCAACTGCTTTCTTTTCATCTTGGTCAAATTTATATTTTTGCCTTTTGGCAGCAAAGAGATATCCATTTGTCTTTTCGTGCACTTTTAATGGAGCAACAATTATTGCTTGGAATACGTATGTGCGAACATCATTTTTTAGTTTTATTTTTATTAATTTTTTGTTCAAAGTTAAGACTTCTGTCAATTGCATTTTAAATTCAGAAAGCAACTCGTCAGTAATATTTTGAGCTTCTAAGTAACCAATATTATTAACAGAAATCAAATTCCGTTCTTCATTCTCCATTGTTACTAACCAGGCAGAGTCAGAATTGCAAACTTTATTTGTAGCGTCGGTTAAACTATCGGCAAGCTCTTTAAAATCAAGAACTTGAGTCATAAGTTTACTTAAATCAATAAGTGATGTTATTTCTTCAGATTTTTGGTCAAATGCACCAGCTGTTGGCAAATGGAAAAGAGTAGTAAAGAAAACAATTCCAAAATAGATATTTCCATATAACATTATTAGTGTATATGAAATTCTAACTCCCGAAGAAAAATTAAAAACTATTTGTTCAATTATATTACTTTCAGAAAAAAACGCGAAGTTAAGACCAAATAATGCAGATACAATAATGGAGATAAAAAGCACAAATACTTTTTGTTTTTTGGTTAGAAAAGCAATCCAAGATACTCTAAAGGAATTAATTACAACTAATAAAATTGAGACAATAAAAAATGTTTTTTCAACAAATTGTAATTCTGGGTTTAACTTACTTAATGTTCCTGAAAAGGATGCCAGCAGCAAAGCAATTAATAAATAGTTAAAATAGTTTTCTTTTGCTCTTTTTTGGCGCATTAAATAATAAGTTTGAAATGATGCTAATATATAAACTGCGGATAGAATAAATAATTGAGAAATAATTACAGAACTGAAAGTGTAAAATATTCCATTTACTTCCTCTATATTTTCGATAGTATCAAAAATAGCAGATGAAAGAGAAGTTATAAAGAACAGAACTGCACTTAAAATTCCAACATTTAGCGTTAATGAAATTGGGTTGTCGCTTTTACTTGATTGTATTTCAACAAAATAAAGAAATGCTAAAGTAAGAGAGCCGAATATTAATATCTCGTTAATTATAACAAGAATTGTGGCATCTACCAAAGGAAAGATAATTTTAAACAGCACTAATAGTATTATTGAGAAAAAGAATTTTTCTAGTTTACTTCTACTATTCCCTTCCAAAAGATTATTTACTAAAAGTCTCAAATGCCATCCATTTTATTCTTTTTTAATTTTTCAGCTTTATCTTCCAAACTTCGCGAAATGGAGTCCATTTTAATTCCATATTCTATCCATTCGTCCAGATTTTTTCCGCTAAATATTTTAATAGAATTTGTAACTGCACTTTCGATATTATCAGTATTCATCTCATAACGAATTTTATTGTTTGTGCTATCAGCGTAGCTAAATTTAAACATAAAGTTATCAGTTGAATCGCCAGATAGTTCAAATGATAACTGTACATTTTTATCAGAACTATCAATAACTTTCTTAAAAAATTGAATGTTTTTGAAGTCATCCATATTAAGAAAATTATTTAATGTAACATTTACTAGGTTTGAATCAATATGAACATTAAAATCATTATTATTGGTTAGCTTTTTATCCTTCATTTTGATTTTATAATGGGGAGTTACTTTAATTTCATAATTCGTTGCATCAACGTTTTCATATCCTTGTTGAAAAACCGTGTCGGGAGTAAAAACCAGATAATCGCGAACTTCATTATTTTGTTTTTCTTCTAATAAATAATTAGCAGAAGCATTTATTGTATAATCTTTGTTTTTCTTATCCGAAATAAAATTCGAAAGTTCTTTGTTTAAAGATACCCGTACTAAACCTATTTGTGGGTCGATAGCAAATGCTTTATTTTCATCTTTATAAACCGATTGAGCTAAAACATCTGAATATGATTCCAGAATTGAATCTAATTCCTTTTTACGGGTATTATCCAATTGTAGTTTTTCAACAACTTTGTCGTAATTATCGTCAACTTTTTTTAAATCAAATTTTTTAATTCCAATTACTTCTCTGCCAGATAAATCATTTCTTAATTGTAAAACTTTATTCTCATTTTTGTCAATGACTAAATCACCTTCTAAAGCAAAGTTAAGAATTTCTTTTTTATCAAAAGTTTCGGATGTAAAAATTGGCTTAACGGTAGAGGAATAAAATTCGCTAATAACATCAGTATGTTTATCGTTTTTTTCGTCCGATTGTTCAATTCTAAACACGATTAATAATATTAAAGTGAGAATTACTATCGAAACAGTAAAAATATTTTGTTTTAATTTTGTAAGTAAATTCATTTTATTTGATAATAAGTTACAATAAAAAATAGTTTAACTAAATACTTGATAAAAAGACTATCTATTCATTTCTTTTTGGTAAGGTTCAAGCATTGCTTTTAAACTTTCACGAGCTCTAAAAATCCTTGATTTCACAGTTCCAACTTCACAATCCAATTTTTCTGCAATTTCATTATAACTTAACCCATCAATATCTCGGTATACAAGTGGAATTTTCAACTTGTCTGGCAATCGGTTTATTGCTTTTCGAACCAGACCAGGAATATCAATATCTTCGTGAATTCCAGATGAAGAAATATTCTCATGAGAATCCATAATAGGAACAAAAATGCTTCTTACTCTCTTCTTGCGCAAGTAATCGCGGCACTTATTAACAGTAATTCTATAGAGCCAAGTAGTAAATTTAGACTCAAATCTAAATTCAGATAATTTATGATAAATGCTAATAAATACATCTTGCGAAATATCATCCACAAATTCAGAATCATTTAAAGTAAGAAAAATTAGATTACGTACTTTATCCTTATGGCGAACCATTAACCTTTCAAAAGCGGTTTGGCTGCCATTATTATACTCTCTAATCAGAATAAAATCTTCATCTTCTATTTCTAAGTTATTATCTGATAAGCTATTATTTACTACGGAAGTTTTAGACGACATAAGCCTTACTATGTTCCACCATTAAAATTTGTTATAGATTAAAGAAAAACTATTGTTTAACCTTTTTTTGCAAACTCTTTTTTGTAAGTTACAAAATAATATAATTATTTCTAATTATATTTGTATTCTTTTTACTAAGTTTATCAGCATAATTTCAAAAATTAATTATAGGTACTAATATGCGTATCAAAACAAGCGAAAAGTATGGTGCAGTAGTAATTACTTTAAAAGGTAACGTAATGGGTGGCCCTGAAGCACAAGAATTTCACGATCTGTTGGGCACTTTATTAGAAGAAAATAAAAGCAATATCATTATAGATCTGGGCAGCGTTAAGTTCATGAATAGTACTGGACTTGGCATGCTAATAAGTGGATATACTTCTGTAAAAAATAAAGGTGGAGTTTTAAAACTTGCTAATGCTACTGATAAAATCAACAGTCTTCTGGTTATAACAAAACTTATTACTATTTTTGAAAATTTTGATTCGGTTGATGCCGCAGCAAAAAGTTTAAATAGTTAAACTTCATCATAATTTAATTCATTAAATAAATTAGTAGAGTATAAAATGAGTGTTTCCGTTTTAGTAGGCAGCCAATGGGGCGACGAAGGAAAAGGCAAAATTGTTGATATCTTAGGTGATCGTTTTGATATTGTTGCCAGATATCAAGGTGGTGCAAATGCTGGGCATACAATTGTAATTGAAGAACAACAATTTATTCTTCATCTTATTCCTTCAGGTATTTTACGTGATGGAATTGATTGCGTTATTGGAAATGGAGTTGTAATTGATCCTAAAGCATTACTAGAAGAAATACATTTTCTTGAAAATCATGGTTTTAAGGTTAAAGGACGATTATTTATTAGCCACAATGCTCATTTGATTATGCCATATCATAAAGTTATTGATTCAATTAATGAAAGTGGTGATAACAAAGTTGGAACAACTGGTCGTGGTATTGGTCCATGCTATATTGACAAATACGATAGAAAAGGAATTAGAATTATTGACTTACTCGACAAAGTTGAGTTAGAAAAGAAAATAAGAAGAAATGTTGATGAAAAGAATAAAATTATAAAAAATGTTTATAATAAAGAAGAACTTGATGTAGAAATAATATTAAAAGAATACCTTTCTTATAATGAGGAAATAACCCAGTATATTACAGATGTACCAGCTTTTCTGGATAAAGCAATAAAGGATGGAAAATCGGTTCTAATGGAAGGTGCTCAGGGCGCACTTTTGGATGTTGACCACGGAACTTACCCATTTGTAACTTCTTCCAGTCCAACTTCTGGTGGAGCCTGTATTGGTGTAGGAGTTCCACCAACAAAAATTTCTTCAGTATTTGGGATAGTGAAAGCTTATACAACCAGAGTTGGTTTAGGCCCTTTTCCAACAGAACTGCTTGGAGATGAAGGTGAAGCTCTTAGAAAATGGGGGGCTGAATTTGGTGCCACTACTGGGCGTCCAAGACGTTGTGGTTGGTTTGATGCATTCCTTCTTAATTATTCAAGAATGATAAATGGAATTGAGAGAGTTGCTATTACTAAACTTGATGTTCTTAGCAACTTAGATGAAATAAAAGTTTGTATAGCTTATGAATTGAATGGAAAAAGATTAGAATCATTTCCAACAACTGTTAGTCAATTAGAAAGAATTGTTCCAATTTACCAAACACTTCCAGGCTGGAAAACAGATATTACAAGTATAAGGAAATATGAAGATTTACCTGTTGAAACTAAAAACTATTTAAGTTTCATTAGTGAACATTCTGGTTTTGAAATATCAATCATTTCTGTTGGGCCAAAAAGAAGTCAGACAATAGAGTTATAAAAATTCTTATTACATACAAAAATTCTATTGCTATTATTTTGGAAATATTATGAATAGAAAAATGACTGGTGGACCTGGATCAATCCAGATAAAAGTAATCCTTCTTGTTTTTGCAACAATTATTGCGCTTGCTACCTTTATATATACACAAACATTAATTTCACAACTTGAAGCTCGCGAAAAAAAAGTTGCTGAATTATTTGCGTCTAGTTTACAACAAGTTGCTGAATTAGATGCTTCAGATAAAGATTTCACTTTTCTACTTGATGTAATTAAACGAATAGATTTTCCGTTAATTTTAGCAGATTCAAGTGATAACGTTTCATTAAATGGAATGACTGGAGGAATTAGAAATCTGGATATTGATTCAACTTTAACTGACACTCAAAAAGTTGCATTTATTAAAGATAAAATAGCTGAGTTTAGTGAGATTAACAATCCAATATTTGTGTATATCCAAGATAGTATTGTCCTAAGTAAAATTTATTTTGGCGACTCTGTTCTAATTACGCAATTGAGATATTACCCTTATTTACAAATAATTTTTGCAATGATGTTTGTAATTATTGCTTACTTTAGCTTTAGTTATCTTAAAAAGAATGAACAGAGTAATATATGGGTTGGTATGGCAAAAGAAACTGCTCACCAATTGGGTACACCAATTTCAAGTTTATTGGGTTGGAACGAAATATTAAAAATAAACAAACAGAACCCAGACAAAGTTGAAGATATAACATTAGAAATGAGCAATGATTTACAAAGACTAAACAAAATTGCTGATAGATTTTCGAAAATTGGCTCTATTCCAAAATTAGTTCCAGCAAATATTACAGAAGTTATTCAATCAGTTATTGAGTACTTTAATAGACGCTTGCCAATTTCTAGCAAAAAAACTGAACTTAAAATTATAAATGCTACCAATATATTAATTCCTCTAAATAGGTCTCTCTTTGAATGGGTTATTGAAAATTTGATTAAAAACGCACTTGATGCCATAGAGTCTAAAAATGGATTGATTACTTTTGAAATTATTGAAGAAGCAAATAATGTAATTATTGATGTTTCTGACAATGGAAAAGGAATAGACCTTAAAAACAGAAAAGATGTTTTCAGACCTGGTTATAGTACCAAAAAACGTGGTTGGGGTCTTGGACTTTCACTAGTTAAACGAATTGTTGAAGATTACCATAAGGGAAAAATATATGTTAAAAGTTCAGTAATAGATGAAGGTACAATTTTTCAGATAATTTTAAAAAAATCGTAAAAAGTATTTTTTTTCTTGCATATATTTTTTCGGTTAACTAATATTACAGCACAAATTTTAGTTCTTAATTATTATTGAAAAGTTTATAGCGGAAAGGTCTAGTACCTTTTTGTTATACAAATCAGGCTACTAAGGTTGTGCCCTCTACCTTGGTAGCCTTCCCTCTTTTTAATAATTTTTGTACATATATTGTAAGTTTATAGCAAAAAGGTCTAGTATCTTTTTGTTATACAAATCAGGCTACTAAGGTTGTGCCCTCTACCTTGGTAGCCTTCCCTCTTTTAAAGCATAGTTTTGCCAAATTTTATTCAAATTATTTTAATAATAACTATATTGACTGTCAATATTTAATATTTTGAGATAATTAATGTCAGAGAAAAATAAAAGACCAAGCTGGGATGAGTATTTTTTAAAAGTTGCGATGCTTGTTTCCGAACGTGCAACATGTCCTCGTATGCATGTTGGTTGTGTATTAGTAAAGGATAAGCAAATATTAGCAACAGGTTATAACGGTTCAATTCCTGGTGATGCACATTGTGAAGATGATGGCTGCATTATTGTTGATAACCATTGTGTACGAACAAACCACGCAGAAATAAATGCAATAACTCAATGTGCTAATCACGGCGTTAATACTTCGGGTGCAAAAGCATATGTTACAAATATGCCATGTACGACTTGTTCAAAAGCACTAATTGCCGCTGGAATTAAAGAAATTATTGTTTTTTCGGACTATCATAATACGCTTGCTACAGAATTTTTCAAAAAAGCCGATGTTACCATTAGAAAGCTTCCTATGCCAAATGGTGAAATTCAATATAATTTGGATAGTTATTCATCTGCCAAGAAAATTAATTTTGATGAGGAAAACAGATAAAAATATTGATATTGGAATTACAAACATTTACTGAACATATAAAATGAAATTAAATAAAGAGAATTTAGAAAAATATTTTAAACGCGAAAACTTCTTTTCGCGTGATTTAAGTTGGGTTGAATTTAATAAACGTGTGCTTGAAGAAGCCACAAATCCATCTTCACCTTTGCTTGAGAGAATAAAATTTATTTCAATATTTTTTACCAATCTTGATGAATTCTATATGATTAGAGTTTCTGGAATTAAACAACAAATTCGTGCTAATATTATTGAACGTGGCATTGATGGATTAACACCAGCAGAAGAGTTAAATTTCATTCAAAATAACGTTCTTCCACAAGTTGATGTATTGTTAAAATATTGGAATAACACAATTATTCCACAATTAGCTGAAAATAATGTAAACTTTGTTCAATATGATAAACTAAGTGACGAAGAAAAAGATAAATTAAGTCAGTATTTTATCAAAGAAATTTATCCTGTATTAACACCGCTAGCATTCGACCCTGGAAGACCATTTCCATATATATCCAATTTAAGTTTATCTCTTGCAATTCAAGTTATGAAACCAAGTGGTCAATTACATTTTGCTCGTCTCAAAATTCCTTCAATTCTGCCAAGAATTATTAATTTAGATGGTATTCTGGAAAATGATTCCAATCCTTCAAATAGTGGGTTTTCTGTAAAACTTATATGGTTAGACGATTTAATTAAAAATAATCTAGAACCACTTTTTCCACGCCTGGATATTATTAGCGCACACAAATTTAGAATTACAAGAAATGCTGATCTAAATATTCAAGAAGATGAAGCAGATGATCTTCTTTCTTTAATTGAAGAAAATATTAAGCGAAGAAAGTTTGGCTCTGTTGTACGACTTGCTGTTGAAAAGGATATGCCTTATTTCATGATTAATATCCTAACAGAAAATCTTGAAGTTTCAGACTATGAAACTCAAGTTGTTGATGGACCAATGGGTCTAAGCACTGTGATGTCACTTTACGATTTACCTTTGCCCCATTTAAAAGATAAGCCTTTTTATCCTGTTTTAATAAATCCATTTGATGATGAAGAAAGAGAATCTATTTTTAGCATAATTAAACAAAAAGATATTCTTCTGCATCACCCTTACGATTCATTTGAGCCTGTTATTGAGTTAATAAAAGAGGCTGCAAGTGACCCAAATGTGCTTGCTATTAAGCAGACTTTATATCGAATTGGTCCTAATTCTCCAATAGTTAAACATTTAATTCAAGCTGCCGAAGCAAACAAACAAGTGGCAGTTCTTGTAGAATTAAAGGCAAGATTTGACGAAGAGAATAATATTTATTGGGCTCGCGCTTTAGAAAAAGTTGGTGTTCATGTGGTTTATGGTTTGGTAGGATTAAAAACACACTCCAAAATGACTTTAATTGTTAGAAAAGAAAATGATGGTGTTCAAAGATATGTCCATCTTGGAACGGGCAACTACAATGCATCATCCGCCAAACTTTATACCGATTATGGCTTAATGACAAAGGATAAAGATTTATGCGAAGATGTAGCCGAAATTTTCAACTACCTTACTGGTTATTCTGAACAAAAAGTTTATCGAAAAATGTGGGTTGCTCCTTTAAATATCCGTAAAGAGTTTTTGAAATTAATTGGAAGAGAAATAGATAATTCCATAGCTGGCAAAACTGGTTATATTTCGTTTAAATTGAACTCACTTGTTGACCCTGTTATAATTGCAGCGCTTTATGAAGCTTCGCAAAATGGAGTAAAAATTGATTTGGTAGTGCGTGGCATTTGCTGTCTTGTTCCGCAAGTTCCTGGTCTTAGTGAAAATATTTTTGTACGAAGCATTGTTGGAAGATTTTTAGAGCACAGTCGTGTTTACTATTTTTATAATGATGGTCAAGATGAAATTTTTATGGGCAGTGCAGATATAATGGAAAGAAATCTTGATAGAAGGGTTGAAACAATTTTTCCTATTGAAGACCATGATATAAAAAAAACCGTAAAAGAAACACTGCTAAATATCTCATTAAAAGATAATCAAAAAGCCAGAATCCTTCTTCCAACTGGAAAATATGTTCCTAATCATAAAATATACATGCAAGACGATATAAATTTGCAAGAATGGTTAATGCACTATGCCTCCAGCAGTGAAAAGAAAAAGAAAAAGCTAAAAAAAGTTAAATAGATTATTGCTTATTAAATACTTTTTATTCGATTATAATATTGAATAAATATTTTGACAATAATTTTTTGTAATTTTAAACTTCAAATTTTAATTGAAAGGAAACACTAAAATATGTCACAAATTAGTAAAGAAAATGTTATAAATGCTTTAAGCAAGGTTAATGATCCCGACCTAAAAAGAGATTTGGTTTCATTAAATATGGTAAAAGATATTATTATAGATGGAACAAAAATAACTGTACAAATTGAACTTACTACTCCAGCTTGTCCCTTAAAAGATACCATTAAAAATGATTGTATTGCAGCTATTAAAAAAGAAATACCAGAGGCTGCGGAAATAATTATTGACATGTCTTCAAATGTAAGTGAGCACTTAAATAAATCAAAAAATGCAATAATGCCTGGAGTTAAAAATACAATTGCAATTGCTAGTGGTAAAGGCGGCGTTGGAAAAAGTACTGTAGCAGTAAATCTTGCTATTGCACTTGCAAAAGATGGAGCAAAAGTTGGGATAATTGATGCTGATATTTATGGACCTTCGATGCCTTTAATGCTTGGACTAAATAATAAAACTGGGCTTCATCAGGATCCAGAGACAAAAAAACTTGCGCCATTAGAAAGTTATGGAATTAAAATTATTTCAATCGGTTTTATGATTGATGATGAAAATCCAGTTATTTGGCGTGGACCTATGGCAAGTGGTGCATTAAAACAATTTATGACTGATGTACATTGGGGTAACCTTGATTATCTAATTTATGATTTGCCTCCAGGAACTGGGGATATACAACTTACGCTTGTTCAAACAATTCCACTAACTGGTGCAGTTATTGTTACTACTCCTCAAGAAGTATCATTGATTGATGCAAAAAAGGGTTTTAAAATGTTTGAACGAGTTAATGTTCCAGTTTTTGGAATAATTGAAAATATGAGTTATTTCATTGCTCCAGACACAGGCAAACAATACGATATTTTTGGTTCTGGCGGAGGTGAGAAACTTGCTTTGCAATTGAACTCAAAATTATTGGGATCTATTCCTATTGATTCAAGAATTAGAGAAGGTGGAGACAATGGAAAACCAATTGTTGAAGCATTGCCTGATTCTGAAAATGCGAAAAAAATTATTGAAATTGCAAGAAACCTTGCAGCACAAATTAGCATAAAAAATGTTAATGAAAATTTGAATGAAGTGGAAATTCAATTATAAATTAAATTAGATAAAGTATTAGCTGGAGAAAAAATGTCTGAAATTCTAAAAGAAAAGGTTGAAAAAGCATTACAAAATGTCCGTCCATATTTAGTTGCTGATGGCGGAGATGTTGAACTTGTATCAATTAATGATGATGGAATTGTTGAAGTTAGACTTACGGGTGCTTGCGTTGGCTGCCCAATGTCATTAATGACTTTACGGGCAGGAATTGAACGAGCATTAATGAGAGATATTCCAGAAATAAAACGAGTTGAAGCAGTAGAATAAAATTAAAAGGATTAAAATGAGAAAAAAAATTGTAGCTGGTAATTGGAAAATGAATAATGACTTAAATGAGTCTATTTCATTAATTAATGAAATTAAAGAAATTTTAGTAGACAGAGATGATGTAAAGGTAATAGTTGCTCCACCATTTACTTCTCTTGATAGCGTTTCACAATTGCTAAGGGGTACTGAGATTGGACTTAGTGCACAAAATATGTGTTATGAAGATTCAGGAGCTTTTACAGGGGCTGTATCGGCTAAAATGTTAAAAAGTGTTGGATGTGAATACGTTATTCTTGGACATTCAGAAAGAAGAACTCTTTTTGGTGAAACTAATGGTGACGTGAACAAAAAAATTAAAAAAGCCATTTCTGAAAGTTTAATTCCAATTTTTTGCGTTGGCGAAACTCTTGAAGAAAGAGAAGCTGGTAAAATGAAAAAAGTTATTAAAAAACAAATAAAAAAAGGTCTTAAAGGCATTTCAGAAGAAGATTTTTCTGGGGCAATAGTTGCTTATGAACCTGTTTGGGCAATAGGAACTGGAAAAACTGCAACACCAGAACAAGCTCAAGAAGTCCATGCATTTATTCGTAATCTTCTTAAAGAGCTATATTCAGAAACTTTAGCAGAAAATACAACTATTCAATATGGTGGAAGTGTTAAACCAGAAAATGCATCTGAACTAATTGGACAAAAAGATATAGACGGTGCCTTAGTTGGCGGAGCTTGTTTAAAAGCTGATTCATTTGCTAACATTGTTAAAAATGCTTAAGTAAATTTTATCCTTCGAGGATTCTCTCTGTTCCTCGAAGGAGCTTTTAAATAAGCCACTATGAACTGCAAGTCAATAGTTTTGGTTACGAATACTTCGCCAAGCTCATTAACCGTATAATTCAGTTTGAAAGACCAAATGACAAAAACCAAATAATATCCAAATTTCATTTTCTAACATCCAAACTTTGCGGTTTAAAGAGCCCAACTTTTTTGAAAAGTTGGGCTCTTTCAGTTTTCATTTGGTAAAAGTTGGGCTTTTTTTTTAAATTCGTTTTACTATTTGTTTAAAATTTATCTTTTGTCTTTTGATATTTATCATGACACTTATAGAAGATAAAACGAGATGCAATTAAGTAAATAGTTTTAACTCCTACTGAGACAAATAAATTACTAGTATTTAGAGCTTCAAAAATATCTCAATAACTTTACGTAACTTCTTATTTTACATTAAATTAGCTCATTTTTCCATTGATTTCGCACATTTTATTTAGTATATTTGTAAGCTAATTTTGGAGTGTTTTACAATAAAAATTGTATCGACTTTAATTAATTTATTAATTAGGAAATTATAATACTTAACATGAAAAAATTCTTATTCGCTTTTTTGTTACTACTAAATTTTAATTTTTTTGCACAAATAAGAATTAAAGAAATAGCCTCAAATTTACCTTCAGAATCACCAAATTATTCAAGCACAGTATTAAGAGAAATTATTCCATTTAATGATAATTGGAATTTTACAACCTTAGACTCCGAAAAAGAAGGAGTAAAATTAAATGTACCAGCAATATATAATTCAAATGATGTAGTAGTTTTTCAGAAGGATCTGAATTTATCTAATGCCGATATTAGCCATTATAACTTCAAAATTTATTTTCTAGGAATTTCTTATTCAGCTGATATTTTTTTAAATGACCTTGTTATATATAAAAAAGCTGGCGGTAATATCCCATTTGAAGTTGAATTACCAAGCGATTTAATAACTCTTGATGGCAATAATATTTTAAAAGTAGTTATAAAAAGTGAGTTAGATTCTGAAACTAGTATTCCTCTTTATCAAAGATTTCTATTTCCAAAATATTTTGGTGGTATTGTTAGAGATGTTTTCCTTAAAAAGATTCCAAAAGAGAATTTAGAATTAGTAAGATATTCTACTGATATTAACAGGGATTTTAAGTCAGCTCAAGTCAATTTTGAATTAAAAACAAATTATAATTTTACTAAAACTGAAAATAAGTATAAAATTGAAGTATTGATTAATGATAATTTTGGTGAAGTAACTTCGGTAAAAAAAGACATATTAAATTCTGAGTTAAATAGCAGTTTAATAGAACTAAATATTACTAATCCTAGAATTTGGGATATTAAAACACCAAACCAATATATTGCCGAATTTAGATTATTCAAAAACGATTCTTTAATTGATTTGAGTAAAAAATCAATAATTATTGCAAAGTTGGAAAACCGCCCTGATGGTTTTTTTCTTAACTATAATAAATTTGAATTCAAAGGTGTTACATATATTCACTCCGATAAAGAATATGGAGAGTCAATTTCATATTCGGATTTGAGAAATGATTTACAAATAATTAAAGATATGGGGCTTAATAGTGTAAGATTTGCAAAAGCCACTCCTCACCCATTTGCGCTAGAAATATGCTCCGAACTTGGTTTAGTGCCTTTCATCGAAATTCCACTAAATTCGCCACCTAAATTAATTGTTTTGGACGCAAACTTCTCCGATAGAGTTAAAAGATATATTGATGAATTTGTAAAATCTTATTCAAATTATTCTTCCATTTTTATAGTAGGAGTTGGAAGTGGTTATTTATCAAATTCACCAATTGATTATGAATTAATATCAACACTTTGTAAAAATGTACATTCCAACGGAAATTTTATAACATATGCTTCATTCGATGGAATTCCGAAGACAAAAATTGATAATTTAGACTTATACGGAGTTGAAATATTTAATAATTTTTTACAGATTGAAAGTAATATTGCTAATTCAACTGTTGGAATCGATAATATTTTTATTAGCGAAGCCACATATCCAACTTATAATGGAAGCACAAATGGATATTTAAATTCTTTTTCGCTTGAAGCTCAAGCAAAATATTTTGAGAATACTATTGATTTTGCAAACTCAAAAAATATAAGTGGATTTTTCTTAAACTCAATGTTCGATTATTATGGCGATTTTAGCTCATTTTATGCAAAATATTCTGAGAACAATTTATATAGAATAGGAATTTTAGGTGTTGATAAAAATCTGAATAGCACCAGTTACAAGGTAATAAAAGCAAAAATAAATAACTCTCCACGTGTCACAATTCCATTAGGGAATAGTAAAGATGACGCTCCAATGTTCTTCATAATTGTTGGTCTAGTTCTTTCTATATTAATGGGAATTTTAGTGAACTCAAAGAAAAAATTAAGGGAAGATGCTTCACGTGCATTTATAAGACCATATAATTTCTTTGCCGATATTCGTGATCATAGAATTATTTCAGGTTTTGCAACTGTATTATTAATGCTTATTCTTTCATGTGCACATTCATTACTAATTATAAATATTTTATACTTCTTAAGAGATAATATTTTATTCGAAAAAGTTTTGCTCTCTTTTGGAATTCCTTCTTTAATTTCCTCATTAAATTATTTTGCATGGAATCCTATAGAAGCATTCTTTTTCTTTTCCCTTTTAAGCGTTTTTTCCTTTCTATTTTTAAGCGCTCTTATTTCTTTAACCTCATTTTTCATTAAAATTAAAATATATTTTACAAGTATATTTTTCACTGTAATATGGGCTTCACTACCATTAGCTTTATTATTGCCAGTTAAAATGGTTTTATACAGAATTTTAGAAGCAAATATTATTAACCATTATATTTACATTTTTCTTTTTGGATATCTTCTTTGGCTAATAAGTCGTGTAATGAAAGGGGTTTATGTAATTTTTGATATTAATGCTGGAAGAGTTTACTTATATGCCTTTGTTATATTTCTAATCTTATTTGGAAGTCTAATCCTTTATTTTCAAATAAATCATTCAACAATTTATTATCTAATTAATGTTTTTAATCAAGCAAAGTTGATTTAGGGAAGAATATTGTATCTATCAAAACTTGAGATATTTGGATTCAAATCATTCGCGAATAAAACTGTTGTGAACTTCAATCGTGGAATTACTGGAATTGTTGGTCCAAATGGGTGTGGAAAAACAAACATAATTGATGCAATTCGTTGGGTATTGGGCGAGCAAAAAAGCAGCACACTACGAAGTGATAAAATGGAGAATGTTATTTTTAATGGTACACGCCAAAAAAAACCGATGGGTATGTGCGAAGCATCATTAACTTTAGTAAATGACAAAGGAATTTTGCCCACCGAATACTCCGAAGTAACAATTACAAGAAGAATTTTTCGCTCTGGTGAAAGTGAATATTTGTTGAACAAAAATATATGTCGGCTAAAAGATATAACAAATCTATTTATGGATACTGGAATGGGTACAAATGCTTATTCTGTGATTGAATTAAAAATGATTGAAACAATACTTAGCAGCAAAGCTGATGAACGAAGACACATGTTTGAAGAAGCAGCAGGTGTAAATAAGTACAAATTAAGAAGAAGATTAACACTAAAACGCCTTGAAGATGTTAAGTTAGATTTAGTTCGCGTAAATGATATTGTTAGCGAAGTTGATAAAGTTGTAACTTCCCTTTCGCGTCAAGCAAAAAAAGCTGATAAACATAACCAAATAACTTCTGTACTAAGAGAAAAAGAAATTGATTTAGCGGAAAGAGAATTTAGTTCATTTACTTCGCAATTAAATGAGCTAAGGAATTCTAAATCACTTAATGAATCACAAAGAGAACAAATTGATTTAGATACAAGAAAACTTGAAACAGAATTAGTTGAATTTAGGGATAAAATATCTGGAATTGAAGACGAATGGAATATTAAAAGAAAAGAACTTTCCGAAAATACCAATGAGCTTCATGAACGACAAAGAAAAATTTCTGTTATTCAGGAAAGGGATAAAGTTTTACAAAGAAACTTATCCAATTATAAAAATGAATTATCAGAATTAGAATTTCAAATAACTGAAAATGAAGATAGAATTATCCAAAACCAAGAAGAACTTTTAAGTTTTGAACAAACTGTTTTAGACAAAGAAGAAAATCTTGCGCATAATCAAGAAACTTTGGCAAATAAACGTGAAGAACTTGATAGTTACCGTAGTTTAGTTAAAGAAGAAAGCGAAAAAGTAAGATTAGTTGAGAAAGAAATTTCAATTATTGAAAATCAGATAAATAATTCAAAATCTTCATTTGATAGAACTAATAGAGAAATTAATAAATTTGAAGAAATAATTCAGAAAACGACTTCTGATATTGCTAAAACAGTTGGGTATTTAGAAGAGCTTACTCAAGAAAAAGAAGAGGTTGACAGAAAAATTGTTGAATCGGATTCTGAGTTTATTAGAAAAGAGTTGGAAAAAGAAGAACTTGAAAAAAGTTTATCAAAATTATTTTCAAAAGAAATGGAAGAGAAGAATGTAATTGCTGGAATTCAAAACAAAATTGAATTACTGCAATCGTTAATTTCAAACTTAGAAGGAATTTCAAAGGGGTCAAAAATTCTTCTTGAAAATAGCAGTTGGTCAAATGGCAAAAGCACTATTGTTGCCGATGCTGGTGATGCAAAAGATGAATTTCGATTAGCTTTAAATGCTGCTTTAAAAGATGTTCTAAATAATCTTTTTATTGAACAAATTGATGAACTAAACAAAGCAATTAGTTATTTAAGAAAGAATGATTTGGGAAAAGCTTCGTTCTTTCTACTTGATATGCCAAGCAATAATAAAGGTTTGTTAAACAAATTAATTGATTTCGATAAAAAAAGAAAATCCAAAAAACTTTCTTTGGAAGAATTATTTATTAGCTGGGCTAATGAACTTATTATTTCTGATATTAAATGGAAACCTTATTTTGATAAATTGCTTTCAAACATTGCGGTAACTAAAAATTTGACTTCTGCCCTTGAACTTCGAGCTAAATATAATAAATTTTCATTTGTAACTTTAGAAGGCGATATTGTTAAAAGTGATGGAATTATTGAAGCTGGTTCCCTTCCGCAACTTGACGAAACGCTTTTTGGACGAAAACAACATTTAGAAAATCTTAAACGAGATTTCCCTAAATATGAAGATAATTTAACTGAAATTTCAAATGAGATTACTGAAGTAAAAACTAAAATATCAAAAATTGATTTGAAAGATTTATCCGATAGAGGTAAAACTTTACTAAATGAACAAAATAATATTGAAAAGCAAATTGCACAAATTGAGTTCAAAAAGGAACGTGCAAATGATGAAATTGAAACCACACAAAATAAAATTAATGAACTAGTTGCTGAAGCAAATAAATTTTCAAAAAATATTGATGAATTAAAGAATAGTATCGATTCTGTTAAAGTTGATTTTGAAAAAGCAAAAATTATATTTGAATTGAAAGAAAGTGAACAGCGAGAAAAAGAAAAAAGCTATAACTCTTTCTATGCTGACTATAATCAGACTAAAATTGAATTAGAAAGAACTCGCGGTCAATTAACAAATGCAAAGGCTAGTATTAAGCGAGGCGAAGAACAACGCGAAATAATTAAAAATTCAATTTCCAAAAGAGAACTTGATATTGAAAAAACTAAGGAAGAATTATATTCCTTGGAATCAATAATTGATGAGAACCAAATTGAATATGATGAGTTAAATTCAGTTAGAGAAACCTTAGTTGAAGAAGAAAGTGAAATTAAAACTCGCTTGAACCAGATTAAGGAAAAATCATCTCAATTGGAAGGCAACTTAAGTAGCTTTCGAAAAGATAGACAACAAATTTCCGACAGAATTTATTCCAACGATATAAAAATGAGTGAACTTAACTTGCGTGTTGAAAATCTTGTTCAACATATAAGTGAGGAATATTCAATTTCACTTGAGTATAAAGAATTTGATAATACTGATTTTAATTTTAAAGAAGTTGCTGCTGAGGTACATTCTTTTAAACAACAGTTAAAAAATCTTGGACCAGTAAACCTACTTGCATATTCAGAATATGAAGAAGAGAAAGAACGACTTGAATTTTTAACTAATCAACGGGATGATTTAATTGCTTCCGAAAAAGATTTAGTTAAAACTATTGAAGAAATAAACATAGCAGCAAAAAATTTGTTTACTGAAACTTTTGAACAAATTAGGCTGAATTTTCAAAGAATTTTTAGATCTCTATTTGATGATGGAGATGAGGCTGATTTAATTTTGGAAGCTGGTGTTGACCCGCTTGAAGCAAAAATTGAAATTACTGCAAAGCCAAAAGGCAAACGTCCTTCATCAATTGAACAACTTTCTGGTGGTGAAAAAACTTTAACTGCAACTGCCTTGCTTTTTGCAATTTACCTTGTAAAACCTTCTCCATTCTGTATTATGGATGAAGTTGATGCTCCGCTTGATGATGCAAACATTGATCGTTTTGCTAATCTTTTACAAGATTTTAGTGGCAATACACAGTTTATTATTGTAACTCACAATAAACGCACTATGAATTCCGCAGAGACAATGTATGGTGTTACAATGCAAGAGGAAGGAATTTCCAAACTTGCTGGTGTTCGATTTACTGATGAGATTCAAGTATGAGAGAACAGCAAATAAAAATATTCTGTGACTTTGATGGAACTATTACAACCAAAGATGTTGGTGAACACATGTTTTATCAATTTGGGGATTCCCAAAAAGCTATCGAAATATTTCAACGCTGGCTTCGAAAAGAAATTGATTCCGCCCAAGAATGGACAGAGCTTCTTGCGTTAGTTAAAAACTTAACTGAAAACGAATTTAATGAATTTCTTTCCACTATTGAAATTAGATATGGATTTGAAGAATTTGTAAAATTTTGTGCTGATAATGAAATTGAACTAACCATTCTTAGTGATGGTATGGATTTTTATATTAAGAAGATTTTTGAAATTAATGGTTTTCAAGAGTTAAAATTTTATTCAAATAGTTTAATTTTTACAGATAATGGTCCCAAAGTTTCATTCCCATATTCTGATGAAGAATGTAAAGCCTGTGCAAACTGTAAGAGAAACCATATTATTGAAAATAGTGGCGATGAAGATATTACAATGTACATCGGTGATGGTTATTCGGATACTTGTCCTGTTCAATACGTTGATTATATTTTTGCGAAAGAAACTTTATTAAAGTTCTGTGAAAAAGAAAGAATTTCATATTTCCCATTTAAAAATTTCAAAGATGTTATTGCTCGCATAAGTCCATTATTAGAAAAATCAAAAATAAAGAAAAGACACCAAGCAGAGTTAAAGCGAAAAGCCGTTTACGCACAAGGATAAGTTTTTATATTGATGAATAATTTCAACAAAAAAATATTGATATTAGCTGGCGAAGCTTCTGGGGATTTACATGCATCTTCTTTAGTTACTGCTTTGCTAAACTCCAAAAACGAGTTGAAATTTTCTGGAATTGCAGGTGATAATATGATTAGCAGTGGTGTTGAAGCACTTTATCATATTAAAGAAATGTCTTTTTTAGGATTTGTTGAAGTTATAAAACATCTTCCATTTATTTTAAAAGTTGAAAAAGCAATTATTGAATATGTAAAACTAAATAAAATTAAATTTGCAATTCTTGTTGATTATCCTGGTTTTAATTTACGAATTGCCAAAAAGTTAAAAGTATTAGGCGTAAAAATTGTTTACTACATTTCTCCTCAAATTTGGGCTTGGCATCAAAGTAGAATAAAAAAGATAAAAAAACGTGTTAATAAAATGCTTGTAGTCTTTCCGTTTGAAAAGGATTTTTACGAAGATGGTGGCGTGCAAGTTGAGTATGTAGGTCATCCACTTGTTGAAAGAATAGAAAATTTTGAATTTAAGTCAAAAGATAATTTGTTAAGTGAACTTGGAATTAAGAAAGATATATTCCTAATTCTACCAGGAAGCAGAAAACATGAAATTGAAGAACATCTTTCTGAATTAATTAAAACTGCAAAAATTATTAGTGATAATAACAATTTACAAACTGTAGTAGCTTGTTCAGAAAATTTGGATGTGGAATATCTACAGAAATTTATTTCTGATAATAATGTTAAAATTGTGAAAGGTAATACCTACAATTTGTTGAAGAATTCAAAATTTGGAATTATTAAATCTGGAACATCAACATTGGAAGCTACAATTATTGGACTTCCATTTGTTGTAATTTACTCAACAAATAAATTAACTTACGAACTTGGTAAACGCTTGGTAAAAATTAATTATATAGCCATGCCAAATATAATTGCCGGTAAAAGTGTTGTAAAAGAATTTATTCAGAATGATGTTAATGCTACTTTAATTTCGGACTTCATACAATCCTTGCTTGATGATAACTCTGCAATAAGAAATTTGAAAAATGAATTAGAAATTATTAAAAATAAACTTGGTAAAAGTGGTGCGTCCAATAATGCTGCCAAAATAATTGAAGCAATGCTAAATGAAGATTAAAGGAATTAAACAAAAAGTGTTGCATAATCTTGGCAATATTTTTCTTCATAGTATTATAAATGTTCTTTGTAAGTCTGTAAAAATTGAAAAAATAAATTCCGTTGAAGTTCATGAACTTTTAAAATTGAATCAGAATTTTGTTTTGGCTTTTTGGCATGGAACAATGCTAATACCATGGTATGTTCATAGAAACCAAAATTTTTCAGCATTGGTTAGTTTAAGTAAGGATGGCTCTCTACTTGCAAATACTCTATTAAAATGGGGGTTTAAAGTTGAGAGAGGTTCAAGTCATAAAGGTGGAAAAGAAGCTTTAAATATATTGCTTGAAAATTGTAAACAAAAATATTCTGTTGCAATTACGCCAGATGGACCAACTGGCCCACCGCGAGAAATGAAAGCTGGAGCTGTAATTACGGCACAGCGTTCCAATTTGCCTTTAATACTGTGTGGAGTTGCATATAAGAAAAAGTACATTTTTAATAGCTGGGATAAATTTGAAATTCCAAAGTTTTTTAGCAATGTGGTTATCAAATATTCAGAGCCAGTTTATATAAGTGCAGAACTAAGCAGAGATGAAACTTCGAAAGAAATAATTAGGTGTAATGCTTTATTGAATCAATTACAAAACGATGTCGAAAAAATATCTTAAATATTTATTAATAATTTTATCACCATTAGCAGTTCTATACTCTGTGGTAATAAATTTTAGAAATTTCCTTTTTAACAATGGAATATTTCGCGAAGAGAAAGTTAAAGCAAAAATTATATCTGTTGGTAATTTAACTGTTGGTGGCTCAGGTAAAACTCCAACAGTTATTTATATAATTAAACTACTTAAAAAAAATAATGTAAACGTAGGTGTTCTTAGTCGCGGTTACGGAAGGAACTCAAAAGGCTTTAAGCTGGTTTCAGATGGTTCAAAAATTCTTTTATCGGTAATTGAAAGTGGCGACGAAATTGTGCAGGTAGCTGAAGAATGTAAAGTTCCAGCTGCTGTTTCAGAAAAAAGAGTTTTAGGAGCTAAGAAACTAATTACAGAAATTGGTGTAGATGTTATTGTCCTTGACGACGCTTATCAACATAGATGGATAGCTAGAGATTTAGATATTTTAATTTTTGATCAAAGATTTTTAATGAAACGTGATAGTATTGAACAAAAACCTTTGCCTTTAGGAAGAATGCGAGAACCATTTTCAGCAATTAATAGAGCTGATTTGATTTTGATAAATAGAAAATTTAATGACAAAAGAGAGTTATCTAAGAGTTTTAAAGAATTGGTACTTGGTAAAAAAGTTTACTATGGCAGTTATAAAGCATCGGGATTAATTGACGTAAAGAGTGAACAACTGTTTAGTCTTCATGAATTTGAAGGACAAAAGAGTTTAGTAGTTTGTGGAATTGCTCGTCCATTTTCATTTTTAAAAATTTTGGAAGACAGTAAAATTGATATAACAAATAGAATGTTATTTAAAGATCACAAAGAGTATGACCTCAAAGAGGTTCAACAAATTAGGAAAAAGTTCTACGATACAAACTCTTATTCAGTAATAACAACTGAAAAAGATTTTGTGAAATTAAAATCATTTGCAAAAGAATTGGATGATATAGACATATATTACCTCAAAATTGATTTGCAAGTTGAGAATGAAGAAGAATTTAATAAAGAAATTTTAAATATTATTAATTAAATAAACAATAACTCATTTGGAGGAAAAACAAATGGCAAGTTCAAAACATGTATATTTCTTCGGGGGTAGTAAAACCGATGGTAAAGCAGAAATGAAAAATCTTCTTGGTGGTAAAGGTGCAAACCTTGCTGAGATGAGTTTAATTGGCGTTCCCGTTCCAGCTGGTTTTACAATTACAACTGAAGTATGTACTATATACAATCAAGAAGGAAAAGAAAAAGCTATTGAACTTATTAAACCAGAAGTTGAAGAAGCTGTGAAAAATCTTGAAGAAATCATGGATGCAAAATTCGGTGATTTAGATAATCCTTTATTAGTTTCTGTTCGTTCCGGAGCAAGAGTATCTATGCCTGGTATGATGGACACTGTATTAAATCTGGGCTTAAATGATGTTGCAGTTGAAGGGATTGCAAAAAAATCTGGAAATGACCGATTTGCATGGGATTCTTACCGCCGTTTTGTGCAAATGTATGGTGATGTTGTACTTGGTATGAAACCAGAAAGCAAAGAGGATATTGATCCTTTTGAAGCTATTCTTGATGAAGTTAAGGAAGCAAAAGGGGTTGAAGTTGATAATGATTTAACAACCGAAGACTTAAAAGAATTAGTATCTAAATTTAAAATTGCTGTAAAAAAGCAAACAGGTAGAGATTTTCCAGATAATCCTTGGGAACAACTTTGGGGCGCAGTTATGGCAGTTTTTGATAGCTGGATGACTGATAGAGCAATTTACTATCGTAAAATGAACAAAATTCCATCTGAGTGGGGAACAGCTGTTAACGTACAAGCAATGGTATATGGAAATATGGGCTCTAACTCTGGCACTGGTGTTGCTTTTACACGTGATGCAGGAACTGGTGAAGATATTTTTAATGGTGAATATTTAATTGACGCACAAGGCGAAGATGTTGTTGCTGGTGTTAGAACTCCTCAACAAATTACTCTTGAAGGCTCAAAACGTTGGGCCGAATTAGCAGGTGTTTCTGAAGATGAAAGAGCAAAAAACTTTCCTTCTCTCGAAGAAGTAATGCCAAATGTATATAAACAATTAGATGAAATTCAAACAAAACTTGAAGCTCATTACAAAGATATGCAAGATCTAGAATTTACAATTCAAGATGGAAAACTTTGGTTGCTACAAACTAGAAATGGAAAACGCACTGGTGCTGCTATGGTGCGTATTGCCGTGGAAATGTTAGCAAATGGTGAAATTTCTGAAAGTGATGCTTTGATGAGAGTTGAACCAAATAAACTTGATGAACTTCTACATCCTGTATTTGATAAAGATGCAATGAAATCAGCAAAAGTTTTAACAAAAGGCTTACCTGCATCACCTGGCGCTGCTACTGGACAATTAGTTTTCTTTGCTGATGAAGCAGCTAAATATTCTAATGCTATTTTAGCTCGTACTGAAACTTCTCCAGAAGATTTAGAAGGCATGAACATTGCTAATGGTATTTTAACTGCACGCGGTGGAATGACTTCGCACGCTGCTGTTGTTGCTCGTGGAATGGGTAAATGCTGTGTTTCTGGTGCTGGTGAAATTAAAATTGATTACAAAACTAGAATACTAACTATTAAGGGTGAAAATTTTAATGAAGGTGATTGGGTTTCACTAAATGGTTCAACTGGTGAAGTTTATGAAGGTAAAATAGCAACTATTGACCCTGAGTTAAGTGGTGATTTTGGAAAGTTGATGGAACTTACCAATCAATTTACTGATATGTATGTTCGCACTAACGCCGATACTCCACACGATAGTGAAGTTGCTCGCAATTTTGGTGCAAAAGGTATTGGTCTTTGCAGAACAGAACATATGTTTTTTGAAGGTGAAAAAATTGTTGCAATGCGCGAAATGATTCTTGCAGAAGATGAAACTGGTCGTAGAGCCGCATTGGATAGATTACTTCCTATTCAGAGAAAAGACTTTGAAGGAATATTTGAAGCAATGCACGATCTTCCTGTAACAGTTCGTCTATTAGATCCTCCATTACATGAATTTGTTCCTCATGACGAAAAAGGTCAACAAGAAATGGCTGATGTAATGGGCGTTTCCGTTAAACAAATTAAACAAAAAATTGAAGATTTATCTGAATTTAACCCAATGCTTGGGCACAGAGGTTGCCGTCTTGGAAATACTTATCCAGAAATAACTGAAATGCAAACTCGTGCAATTATTGAAGCTGCTCTTAACCTTAAATTAAAAGGTATTACAGCAATTCCAGAAATTATGATTCCGCTTACTGGAACACTTGCAGAAATGAAAATGCAAGAAACTATTGTTCGTGATACAATTGCAAAAATCTTTAGTGAGAGAAACGAATCAATTAATCATTTGGTTGGAACAATGATTGAAATTCCACGTGCTGCTCTAACAGCAGATGAAATTGCAAAAAGTGCGGAGTTCTTTTCATTTGGAACAAACGATTTAACTCAAATGACATTTGGCTATTCTAGAGATGATGCAGGCAAATTCCTTCCAATCTATATTGAAAAAGGTATTCTTAAAAATGACCCATTTGAAGTTCTAGATCAAGAAGGTGTTGGTCAATTAGTTGAAATGGCATGTAAGAAAGGTAAAGAAACACGTCCTAATATCAAACTTGGTATTTGTGGCGAACATGGTGGAGAACCTTCTTCAATTGATTTCTGCCATAGAACAGGGTTAGACTATGTTAGTTGTTCACCATTTAGAGTACCAATTGCTCGTTTGGCAGCAGCGCAATCAGCAATCCGAAATCCAAGAAAATAAATTATTTTGCGACTGAGTAATTCAGTCGCATATTTTATTTTTAATTTAAATATAAAATTGAATAATTGAGGTAAAAATGAAACTCACTGATTTTAAATACACACTACCCGGAACGGCTATTGCGAAACATCCTGTGAGTCCAAGAGATAGTTCTAAACTGATGGTTCTTAATAGAGCCGATCAAAGTATTGAAACAAAACAATTCTCTGATGTTATTGATTATATGTCAAGAGGTGATGTTCTTGTTGTTAACGAAACAAAAGTTATGCAGGCAAGACTATTTGGAAAGAAAGAAAGAACAAATGCAATTATTGAGGTTTTTGTTTTAAGAGAATTAAATAAAAAAGAAAATATTTGGGATGTAATTGTTGATCCCGCTAGAAAAGTAAGAATTGGTAACAGAATTTATTTTAACGATAAACTGTGGTGCGAAGTTATTGATAATACTACATCTCGTGGAAGAACTGTACGTTTTAACGATGATTCTGGTGATATCTTTAAAGCTATTGAAAAGTTGGGTTCTACTCCTCTACCCCCTTATATTAAAAGAGAATCTGTAAAAGAAGATCGCGAAGATTATCAAACCGTATTTGCTCGTGAAGATGGTTCGGTTGCTGCGCCAACAGCGGCTTTGCATTTCACTCCAGAATTGGTAAAATTAATAAAGAAAAAAGGAATTAAAATTGCAACTGTAATTCTTCATATTGGACTTGGTACGTTTAGATATGTTGAAGTTGAAGATTTAACCAAACACAGAATGGATTCTGAATATTTTGAAGTGCCTGAAAAATCATGTGATATTATTAACGAAGCAAAAAGTGCTAAGAAAAAAATATTTGTTGTTGGAACCAGTGCAACACGTGCTTTAGAAACCAGCATTACTGCTGATGGTCTTGTAAAACCAGACTTTGGTTGGACAGATAAATTTATTTTTCCAGAATATGATTTCAAAATTGTGGACAAACTAATTACAAATTTTCATCAACCTGAATCTACACTTCTTATGCTCACAGCCGCTTTTGCTGGATATGACTTAATGATGAAGGGTTATAAAAAAGCTCTTAAAGAGAAGTATCGTTTTTTAAGTTACGGCGATGCAATGTTGATATTGTAATTATTATGACTACTTATGCAATAATCCCATCCGGTGGTATAGGAAAAAGAATAACCAGCTCTTTACCCAAACAATATGTAAAAATTAAGGGTAAAGAGCTTATTGCATATACTTTAGAAATATTTCAAAAATCAGATTTAATTGATAAAATAATTATAGCCGCACAACCTCAATACTTTTCGCTATTGGAAAAAATAAAAGAAAAATTTAACATCTCTAAACTCTCTAAAATTGTTGAAGGAGGTGTTGAAAGACAAGCTTCTGTTTACAACGCTCTATTAGCTACAAATGCAAAAGACGATGACATTATTGTTGTTCACGATGCCGCACGTCCATTGCTTTCCCAAAATATTTTGAATAGAGCTTTAATTGAAGCAAAATCTTTCGATAATATTATTGTAGCAATTAAAGCAACTGATACTTTAGTTTCCGGAGATACTTTTGTACAAGATTATCTCAATCGTAATTCAACTTATCTTGTGCAAACTCCACAGATATCTAGATATAGAATTTTAACTGATGCGATGGAATCTGCAAATAAAATGAATTTTTTGGGAACTGATGAATCTATTTTGCTTTATAAAGCATCACATAAAATAAAAATTGTCGAAGGATCATCTAAAAATTTTAAGATTACTACCGATGAAGACCTTGACCTTTTCAAAATTATTTGTGATATTAAGTAACTTTGATTGAGTAATTGTTAAATAATTGATACTCTAAACAATCCAAAAAGGAAGTTATGTTAAATTTAATAGTAATAGTCATTTTGTCATATTTAGTTGGCTCAATTCCAACAAGTATAATTGTTAGTAAATTGGTTAAAGGCATAGATATTCGTAACCATGGCAGTGGAAATGCAGGTGGTTCAAATGTTTTTAGAATCCTTGGATGGAAATATGGATTAGCAGTAATTTTTCTTGATGCTTTAAAAGGTATGATTGCTGTGCTCTTGGTTTCTCGTTTATACTTTGGAAGCTTTCCATTCCCGAATGCTACACCTTTTGATGATTTTACTTTAGTTCAAATTATTGCTGGAATATTTGCTGTTCTTGGTCATATATGGACAATATTTGCAGGCTTTAAAGGTGGTAAAGGAATTGCAACTGGGTTGGGTTTTTTAGTTTCGGTTGTTACAATTGATATGTTATTGGGTTTAGTGGTTTTTACTATTGTTGTTGGGGTATCAAAATATATTTCTCTTGGTTCATTATCAGCAGCTATTTCAGTTCCACTAATTATGATAATACGAGAAAATATTTTTGGTGTTGATATAATTGGTTACCATACTATTCTTCCATTTACAATTTTTCTGGCTTTTTTAGTTATGTACACACACAAAGCAAATCTTGAACGTATTTTTAGTGGAAATGAAAGTAAAATATCTCTATCAAAAAAGAAGAAATAATTGAATATGAAAGTAACTGTTTTAGGTGCTGGTAGTTGGGGCACAGCACTAGCAATAATACTCGCAAATAATGGACATGACGTTATTCTTTGGGAATATAATAAGCAGTATGTGAAAGAATTAAAAAAGCATTCTGAAAACAAAATTTTTCTTCCTGGAATTAAAATCCCCCAAGAGATTGAAATAACAAATTCATTAGAAGAAGCATCTCTCAATAGACATCTAATTGTAATTGCAATACCAACGCAATTTATTAGAAGTGTTTTAGCACAAATGAAAAATTTTTCTTTTAAGAATACAACTTTTGTTAGTGTATCTAAAGGAATTGAAACAGAAACACTACTTACTGTAAATCATATAATTAGCGAAGTTCTAAATATTAGTGATGATTTAATAGGCGTTCTTTCGGGGCCAAGCCACGCAGAAGAAGTAAGTCGTAAAATTCCAACCGCGGTAGTTGCTGCTTCCACAAATATTGAAACTGCTGAGGAAATTCAATCCGCTTTTGCAAATTCTTATTTTAGAGTTTATTCGTCAACTGACATCATTGGCGTTGAGCTTGGCGGTGCTTTAAAGAATGTTATTGCAGTTGGGGCTGGAATAATTGATGGAGCTAAATTTGGAGATAATACCAAAGCAGCTATTATGACAAGAGGAATTGCTGAAATTTCCAGACTTGGAATTGAACTTGGAGCTAGACCACAAACTTTTTCTGGACTTTCTGGGATGGGCGATTTAATTGTAACATGTATGAGTCGCCATAGTAGAAATAGATATGTTGGTGAACAAATTGGAATGGGCAAAAAACTTCCAGAAGTTTTGAAGTCGATGCAAATGGTAGCCGAAGGTGTTGAAACTTGTAAATCTGTACATCAACTAGCAGCAAAGCACCATATTGATGTACCAATTGCTAATGCAGTGTATAATATTCTTTTTAACGAGAAAGATCCCATTAAAGTAACTTACGATCTCATGTCGCGTGGAATGAAATCCGAATTGGAATATAATTATTAAGAATATTTTTTTTGGTAAATAAATAAACCACGATGGACTGCAAGTTCATAGTTCTGGTTATGAATAAAATTCGTTTTAAAAGACCAAATAACAAACCGTAAAAGCCAAATAATATCCAAATTTCAATTTCTAATATCCAAACTTTGCGGTTTAAAAAGCCCAACTTTTTTGAAAAGTTGGGCTTTTTTTTTAATTCGTTTTGCTATTTGTTTGAAATTTATCTTTTGACGTTTGATTTTTACTATGACATTTTTAGAAGATAACGCGAGTTGCAATTAAGTGCATTGTTTTAACTCCTGCTGGGACCAATAAAAATAATAATCCATTTTAATTCTAACCACAAAATTAAATTTGTAAGACTTTTAAATTTCCACTTCACTATATTATGACCTAGAAATCATGATATAATAGAAAATGTCAATTACATTAAATAGTCAAATTCAGTATTTAAAATCTATTGGGCCAAAGAGAGCAGAAATTCTATCCTCAATAGGCATACAAACAGTCCATAATTTATTATATTACTTCCCCTCTCGCTATCTTGATAGAACTACAATATTAAACTCATCAAAAACTTTTAAACTTGTTGCTAGTGGTTATAATAGCGATATAACAATTATTGGAAAGGTTGTAGAATCGGAAGAAATTAGATACGGTAAAACAAACATCTATAAAGTTTCCTTTAAAGATGATAAAGGATTTTTTGAATGCGTTTGGTTCAAAGGCATTAAGTATTTTCGTAATAGATTTAAAGAAGGCGATTATTATGCTATTTCAGCCAAGCCGGTAATAACCAAATATGGACATCTACAATTTGCCCATCCAGATTTTGACAAACTTGCATCTGAAGAATCACTTGACTTTTTGAATACTGGAAAGATTATCCCTTTTTACAAAATTTCCGCACAACTAAAAAATATTAATCTAGGTGATTTAAGCTTACGTCGGCTAATTTCAAGTGCTGTTGAACAATGTATTGATGATATTTCTGAAACACTTCCACAAGAAATTATTTCTGCAAACAATTTGCTTAATCTGAAAAGCACAATTATAAACAAACACTTTCCAGAAAGTTCGGGAATATTAGATAGAGCAAATTATAGATTAAAGTTTGAGGAATTCTTTTATATTGAGTCATTAATTGCTCTTAAAAAGAAAACCAATAAAACTCGTAAGAATGGAATTAGCTTTAAATTGGATATTCCATTAGTTAAACAATTTCTTAATTCTCTAGAGTTTGAACTTACAAATGCTCAGCTTAAAACTCTTCACGATATAAGATTGGATATGGAAAACAAGGTACCAATGAACAGACTAATTCAAGGAGATGTTGGAAGTGGTAAGACTATTGTAGCTTTAATTGCATTATTAATTGCTGTTTCAAACAATAAACAAGCAGCTTTTATGGCACCAACCGAAATTTTAGCCATTCAGCATTTCCATAATTTGCAAGCAATGTTAACAGATTTTCCTATAACTGTTCAGCTGCTAATTGGTGGACAAAAGTTAAAAGAGAAAAATTTAGTTTATGACAAAATGAAATCAGGATTTCCAGCAATTTATGTGGGAACACATGCATTGATTGAGGAAAAAGCAAATTTTAGTAATCTTGGTTTGGTAATAATTGATGAACAGCATCGCTTTGGGGTAGCTCAGCGCTCTAAATTGATAACAAAGTCATTATCCCCAGATGTACTTGTCATGACGGCAACACCTATACCAAGAACTTTAACAATGACAGTATATGGAGATTTGGATGTTTCAATAATTGACGAAATGCCCAAAAATCGCATTCCTATTAAAACATTTTTAAGGAGTGATAAAAATTTAGATAAAATATATAAATTTATAATTGAAAGTGTTAAAAAGGGTCAGCAAGCATTTATTGTTTATCCACTTGTTGAAGATTCTGATAAATTAGATTTAAAAGCCGCTGAATCCTATTTTGAAGAATTAAATAGCTCTATTTTTAGAGACTACAACGTTGGCTTAATTCATGGAAAAATGAAGTGGGATGAAAAAAAAGAGGTCATGGATAAATTTGCAAAAAAGGAATTTGATATTCTATTTTCAACCACAGTAATAGAAGTTGGAATAGACATTCCTAATGCAAATATAATGGTTATTAATGATGCCCACAGGTTTGGACTTTCGCAATTACACCAACTTCGTGGAAGAATTGGACGCGGTGCTGAGCAGGGATTTTGCATTTTAGTTACTTCTGATGAATTAAGCAAAAGGCAATTTGATGCAACATTTAATTTTGACTATTTATCCGATGCACAAATACAAAAGAATAAAACTATTATAAGACTAAATGCTTTGGTGGCGCATAAAAGTGGATTTAGACTTGCTGAAATTGATATGAAACTTCGTGGACCTGGTGATATTTATGGACTAAAACAGAGTGGCTTACCTGATTTCAAATATGCAAATTTGGTTGAAGATCAAGATATTTTATTTAAAGCCAAAAATACAGCTTTTGAACTAATCGAAGATGACCATAATTTAATAAAAGAGGATAATAACGTAATTAAAGAAAATTTAAAAAAATTTTACAAAGACAATCTACATTTTTCAAATATTGCTTAAATTTTAATACTTAACATTCAGCAAAAACAATCCTTTTGAAATAACTGCCCTTCCAGCACTCTCTCTTGATTTTTGGTTTATAATATTAATAATCTCTTCATTAATTAAATTTTTCTCTGCAATTTGCAAAACTGTTCCTGTAATTGTTCTTACCATCCCGTGAAGAAAGCGATTAGCATCAATCCTAAATAATATAAAATTCTTTACTTTCTTCCATTTTGCTAAAGAAATGTTACAGACCATATTTTCAGTATCAGTTTTTTTCCTTGAGAACGATGTAAAGTCATATTCACCAATAAGTAGATTGCTAATTTCATTTAACTTAGCAATATCCAAATTAAACACTGGTTGGTAATGGTAGGAATAATCATTATAAAAAGGTGATTTTTCATCGGTAAAAAGGTAAAGATAACTTCTCTTTGAGGCATCAAAGCGTGAGTGAAATTCCAAAGGAACTTCAGAGATTTCTGTAATAGCAATATCCTCTGGAAGAATTGAATTTAATGAGTACATAAATTTGAATAAATTCAAATCATTATCAATCTGAAAATTTGCAATTTGCCCAAGTGCGTGTACTCCAGCATCTGTGCGACCAGAACCAATTAAATTAACCTTAATTCCAGTAATAGTCTCAATTTTGCTTACTATTTCGCCTTGAACAGTTTTAACATTTGGTTGAATTTGCCAACCAGAATAGTTCTTCCCAGAATATTGAATTTTTAAACAATAGTTTCTCATCGAAATAATTGACTAAAATGTCGTTCTAAAATTCATTGATATTTTTTCTGGCTCATAATATCCATTAGAATAGTTGAATGAAACATCCCATCCAAGTTCAGTTTTTAGGTTCTTATTATACTTGTTAACAAGACGAATTGCGTTTACCACACTTGCAATTCTATTTAGAATTAATGCCCCAATAATAAACCTAGTGCTGTTATTAGCTGTTTCACTAGACTTCCACATACTTCTATATTCGCGTCTTTCAGATTGCGTAGTCCATTTCCAATAGTGAGATTGTTCGTTATATACTTCAGTCAAATTACGATCTAGTTCTTGAATGTGATTATATTCATAAACATCAAGATAGCTGCTAATATCAGCAAAATATTTTTCATCTTTTCCAGATAAATTGACACCGCCAAAAGTTTCTGCAAATACTTTATAATTCTCTTCTTGATGATTAGCATAAGCAGATACTCCAATTAAACTTCCCCATAAGGCAGCGTCAGCCATTGTAAAGTACTGTCCAGAAGAATATCCATCGGCATACAACTCACCCATTCCTGGTAGGATAGCAGAAA
The DNA here is from genome assembly GCA_018818165.1 of Bacteroidota bacterium. Lineage (GTDB taxonomy): Bacteria > Bacteroidota > Ignavibacteria > Ignavibacteriales > Melioribacteraceae > 1-14-2-50-31-20. The sequence goes on from JAHISP010000039.1 coordinate 58,422, forward strand.
AAATAATAGCTAAACCACTATTCTTTTTTTTCTCTTTATATTGAAGTTTTATCAAGTCATTATCTTCAATTTTAAAGTTTTTATTCAGTTGGTATTTTAATGATTCTAAACTCTCAACTGGCTTAGTTTGTATATTTTGAGCAAATATAATTGAAGAACTCAACAACAATAAACCTACTAACTTTTTCATTTTTCCTCTATAGATTTGTTATAAAGCAGAGAGACAAATATTACTCTCTATACCATAAATTTTATTTTTAGATAATTTGTTTACTAAATCTTTGTTATAAGGTTGTTGAACTCTAACATAATTACTAGTCCAACCAAGCATATTACCTTCGTGATTTTCTTCTTCAAAAAGAACTGTTACATTTTTGCCAATCATTCTATTATAATACTCATTCTTTTTTTTCTCACTAAGAATTCTGAGCATATTATTACGTCTTTTTCTTTCTTCAATAGGAACAACATTTTTCATTTCATTTGCTGGTGTATCTGGTCTTTCGGAATAAGTAAAAACATGTAAATAAGAAATTGGAAGTTCTTTTATAAAATTGTATGTTTCCATAAAATCCTCTTCATTTTCACCAGGAAATCCAACAATTACATCAACACCAATTCCAATATTTTCAATGCCAATATTCAACTTATTAATTAAATTCCTATAAAATAGCGCATTATATCTTCTTTGCATTAGTCCAAGCATTTTGGAACTTCCACTTTGCAATGGAATATGAAAATGATTAGCCATTTTGGGTTCACTTGCCGTGAGCTTAATAATTTCATCGGTAAGTAAATTTGGTTCAATAGAACTTATTCTAATTCGAAAATCTCCATCAACTTCAAGCATTTTAAGTAATAAATTATAAAGATTTTCACCAATATGTTTGCCATAATCGCCAACATTTACACCAGTAAGAATTATTTCTTTATATCCATTTTCAACTAGTTTCTTAAATTCGGAAATAACTTTGTCTGGGTCTGTGCTTCTACTTTTTCCTCTAGCTTTTGGAATTGTACAAAAAGTACATTTATAATCACATCCATCTTGAATTTTAAAAAATGCTCGAGTTCTGCCCAATGCTTCTGATGAATATGCAAAATTAAATTCTTCTAATTTTTCAGTTGGAGTAACCTGAATACACGAAGGTGTATCTTTACTAAATTCTGGAATAATAGAAAATATATTAAATTTTTCATTGCTTCCAAGTACAGCATCAACTCCATCTATTTTTGTAATTTCTTCGGGACGAAGTTGAGCATAGCAGCCAGTAACAATAATATACGCATTCGGGTTTGTTCTTAACGCCTTTCTAACTATTTGCCTGCATTCTCTATCAGCATTTTCAGTAACAGTACAAGTATTAATCACATAAACATCCGCGTCCCCTTTGAAATCAACTACTTTAAAACCATTTTCAACAAACTGATTTCCAATTGTGGATGTTTCTGCGAAATTTAATTTACAACCTAATGTATGAAATGCAACTTTTGACGACACTAATTTTACTTCCTTTCTAAAATATAAATCCCTTTTTCAACTTTGCATAAAAAAAGGGCTGCCTATATGCTAAATTAAACAATTAAGCAAATAGAAACAGCCCCAAAAATAATCACAATTAATTATTTGTCTTTTTCCTCTGAATCTGTAGATTCTTCAGCAGCAACATCTATTGCTTCTTCAGTACTTTCTTCTTCGGATATTTTTTCATCTTCAACAATTACTTCTTCAGTAATAACTTCTTCTTTAGTAGTTTCTTCAACTTTAGCAACTACTTCTTCTTTAGCAGTTTCATTTACTTCAGAATTAGTTTCTTCTGATTTAGAAGATTCAGTATCTTTGTCCTTTTTGATTTGATCATCAAATACTTTAAAATCAGCGGCATCAAATTTGCCACCTTCAGCATTTTGAATATCTTCAACAGACACTTTTTCTAATTTGTGATCTTCAATATATTTTTCAATATCTTGAACTGTTTTAGTTTTAACAGCAGCAATTGATGAAAGAACTATTTTTTTGTTCTCTTTATCAAATTCAATTACCATTAATTCTAATTGAGTACCAACTGGGAAACAATATGCAAAGTTTTTAATTTTTGAAGTTGATAATAATGTTCCAGGTACAAAACCGTCAACACCATGTTCTAATTCAGCTATTAAACCTTTTTCAATTATTCTTACAACCTTACCATCAATTATTTTACCTACTGGGTATTCTCTTTCAAAAATATCCCAAGGATTTTCACTAATCTGTTTGTGACCGAGCGAAATTTTTCTTTGATTTGTATCAATTGAAAGAACTACAACATCTAATTGTTCACCTTTTTTAACAACTTCCCCGGGATGACGAATTTTCTTTGTCCATGATAAATCAGAAATATGTACTAATCCATCAATACCTGGTTCAAGTTCAACGAAAACACCAAAGTTAGTTAAGTTACGTGCAGTTCCAGAATGTTTAGAATCTACTGGATATTTCTTCATCAATTCTTCCCAAGGATCAGGAGTTAATTGTTTCATTCCAAGAGAAATTTTCTTGTTGTTTTTATCTAAGCTAAGAATCACAGCTTCAATAATTTGTCCCATAGAAACAAATTGAGATGGATGACTAATATGTTGTGTCCAGCTCATTTCTGAAATATGTATTAATCCTTCAATACCTTTTTCAATTTCAATAAAAGCACCGTAATCAGTAAGTGAAACAACACGTCCTGATACTTTATCATTAATATGATATTTATCTTCAATTGTTTCCCAAGGATGAGATAGTAATTGTTTAAGACTAAGTGATATTCTTTTTCTTTCAATATCAAAATCAGTTACAACAACTTTAATTTTTGCATCCAATTTAACAACTTCGCTTGGATGGTTGATTCTACCCCAACTTAAATCAGTAATATGAACCAATCCATCAACACCGCCAAGATCAACAAAAACACCAAAATCTGTAATTGCTTTCACAATACCTTCAAGTATTTGTCCTTTTTCAAGACCTTCAAGAATTTCAAGACGTTGATCTGCAATTGTTTCTTCAATAAGAACTTTATGAGAAACAACAACGTTTTCTGTTGGTACATTAACTTTAACAACTCTAAAATCCATTGTTTGTCCAACAAACGCATCAAAATCTCTCACTGGACGGATATCAATTTGTGATCCAGGCAAGAATGCTTCAAGACCAAGAAGGTCAACAACCATACCACCTTTAATTCTTTTAAGGATTTTACCTTGAATAACTTCTTCGGTATCATGGGCTTTCATAATTCTATCCCATATTTTGAGGAAGTCAGCTCTTTTCTTACTTAAAACTAAGTTTCCATCTTCATCTTCAACACTTTCAATAACAATGTCAACAATTCCACCAAGAACTAATTCTTCGGTAGAGGAAAATTCATTTTTATGGATTGTACCATCAGATTTAAAACCAACATCTAAAACAATGTGGTCATCAGATATCCCAACAATTCGTCCTGAAACGATTTCACCTTCTACAATATCATTAAATGAATTTTCGTAGAATTTTTCCATCTCTTCTAATTCATTTGCAGTATATTCTTCTGGGTTCATAAATTTGCTATTACTAGCAATTTCATTTTGTTTAGTCTGTTTAGATGCTTCTTCTTGCGCATCTTTTTCAAATTCAGACATTTAGCCTCCTGTACAACTTGCTTTTTCATTCTTCCTTCTAAAGTCAGTAAAAAAGTTGAATGATTATTTTTTTAGTTTAACATTATTAATTATTCTGACTTTTAATTAAAATTATTTTTTTTTTTATATTTTCAAATAAAATTTCAAATTCCTGCTCAACTGATAGATGTGATGAGTCAACTTCAATAGCATTTTCAGCTTTTTTAAGTGGACTTGTTTCTCTACTGCTATCAATTTTATCTCTTTTGCTTATATTCTTTTTTACTTCTTCAATATCAATTTCAACACCCTTTTCAAGATATTCTTTATGTCTTCTTTCAGAACGGACATCAACAGATGCATCAAGGTAAATTTTCAAATCGGCATTTGGAAAAACAACTGTAGTAGTGTCTCTACCTTCAGCAACAATATTACCAAATTTCCCCATATGTTGTTGCATTCTTACTAATTCCTTGCGAACAATAGGCATGGCGGCTATTTCACTTACTTTTGAATTTACTTCTGGAGATCTAATAAATTCTGTAACTTCAAAGTCACCAGCAAAAACATGAGTTATTCCATTTTCATATTTTAGTGTTACTTCAAGCCCAGCAACAAGTTCATTAACAGCTTCTTCATTTTCAACAATTCCCTTTTGGAGGGCTAAATAAGTGATTGCTCGATACATAGCGCCAGTATCAAGATAAGTAAAATCTAATCTTTCCGCTACCATTTTTGCTATGGTGCTTTTTCCTGAACCAGCAGGACCATCTATTGCAATAATAATTTTTGACATAAGATACAAAAATACGAATTCTTTTTTCTTTCACCAATATAAATTTTTATAAACCTTTAAAATATAACAGTTTACATTCGTTTAAGTTAAGGTTTTAATTCTTAAAATGATGCAAGGAAGTATAGATTTATCACTATTTGGGTTTAGTTGTTATTTAATATTTGAATCATTCTGTCATGTACTTTTCCATTTGTAGCTAAAAGTTGTTTTGAAAATATTGAATTTTTATTATTTGTGAAATCCGTTATTTTTCCACCAGCTTCTTTTACTAACAACATTCCAGCTGCCATATCCCAAGGATGCAAATTCACTTCCCAAAATCCATCAAAAGTACCATTTGCAACGTAGCATAAATCTATTGCTGCAGAACCCAATCTTCTAACTCCACGCGAATTTAGAACAAATCGACTAAATTTTTCAATAGCGTTATCTGGATTTTGTTTAATATTATACGGAAATCCCGTTACCAACAACGATTTATCCAAATCTGAGTTTTCGCTCACATAAATTCTTTTTCCATTTTGAAAAGACCCACTTCCTTTTTCAGATGAAAACATAATATTGTTCATAACATCGTAAATTGCCCCAGCTATTATCTCTTTTTTTCTTAAAATTGCTATTGAAACTGAGAATATTGGTAGTCCGTGTGCAAAATTAACTGTTCCATCCAGCGGATCAATTACCCATGTATAATCTGAGTTAAAATTTTCAGCCCCACTTTCTTCAGCCAATATGTTGTGTTTTGGATATTTCTTTTTGATAAAATCAATTATTTTTTGTTCAGAAGCTTTATCAATATTTGTAACAAAATCCGAAATATTAGTTTTATATTCAAGAGTTAATTTCTTTCCAAAACCTTCTCTTATTACTTCACCAGCTTCTCTTGATATTTCAATTATTTCATTAATCATGTAATCCTATAATTTTGTTATTAAAAGTTACTAATATTGGCACACTATTATTAAATATTCAAGCGGAATTTTACTATTTTTGTAGTCCTAAAATATAATTATGAATGGAGAAATTTAAATAGATGGCTGAATTGTCAAATAGCACAATTGATGACTCAATTGTGGATGAAATTCCAAAAATACTACCAGTTTTACCATTAAGAGATAATGTGATATTTCCGTACATGATTTTCCCTGTTCTAATTGGTAGGGAGCAATCGATACGAGCAGCTAATTTTTCGTTGGAAAATTCAAAGTATATTTTTCTAGCTGCACAGAAAAAGGGAAATGTTGAAGAACCAACCATTAAAGATATTTATGAAGAAGGAACAATTGCAAAAATTATTCAAATTCTGAAACTTCCTAATGGACTTATGAAAATTCTTGTGGATGGAATAATACATGGCAAAATTGAAAAGTTCACTAGTAATAATGATTTTTTTGAAGCTGAAATTTCTTTAGTAATTCCAAACGACCAAGAGCATCGTGAGATGAATGCATTAATTAGACAAATGTCAAATTTGTTTAAGGAATATGTAAAAATTAACCGCTCTGTTCCTTCTGAGGCCATTAATGCATATGAAAACATTGATGAACCGGATAGAAAACTTTTTTATGTTGCTGCAAACATCAATCAATCAATTGAAGTAAAACAAGCTATTTTACAAAAATTTACAATAAGAGATCAAATTTATGAGATTATTAAAATTTTGCTTTCCGAAGTTGATATTCTAAAAATAGAGAAAGAGATTGAGTCAAAAGTTCAAGAGAACATTTCAAAATCGCAGCGTAGATTTATTATTCAAGAACAAATCAGAATTTTACAAGATGAACTAGGAGATGAAGAATCTGGTTCTCTTGATTTAATCAAGCTGAAAGAAAAATTGGATAAATTAAAAATTCCGAAAGAAATTCGTGAAAAAGCTGATGAAGAGTTTAATAAGTTACGCAAAATTCCACCTAGTTCACCAGAGTCAACAGTTATAAGGAATTTTCTAGATTGGATTATTGATGTTCCTTGGAGCAAAAAAACAAAAGATAATTTAGATGTTGATAATGTTCGTGCAATTCTTGATGAAGATCATTTTGGTTTAGATCAACCAAAAGAAAGAATAGTTGAACATATTGCAGTGCTAAACCTTGTTAAACAAATGCGCGGACAAATTCTCTGTTTCGTTGGACCTCCTGGAGTAGGAAAAACTTCTCTTGGTAAATCAATTGCAAGAGCTTTAAATAGAAATTTTATTAGAATAAGTCTAGGTGGTATTCGTGATGAAGCAGAAATACGCGGACACAGAAGAACGTATATTGGATCAATGCCTGGTAAAATAATTCAATCAATGAAAAAAGCTGGAGTTATAAATCCTTTAATATTATTAGATGAAATTGATAAAATGAGTATGGATTTCCGTGGCGACCCTTCATCAGCAATGCTTGAAGTTCTGGACCCTGAGCAAAATCATTCATTTAATGATCACTATTTAGACATGGATTATGATTTATCGCAAGTAATGTTTATTACTACTGCCAATGTGAAATATAATATTCCGCTTCCATTACTTGATAGAATGGAAATAATTGAATTACAAGGTTACTTGGATTTTGAAAAAGTTGAAATTGCAAAACAACATATTATTCCAAAACAATTACTAGAACACGGATTAGAAAATTGTATAGTTAATATTTCAGATGAAGTAATTCAAAAAATTGTTTCAGAATACACTCGTGAAGCTGGTGTTAGAAACCTTGAGCGTGAAATAGCAAAGCTTTTTAGAAAAACTGCACGTAATTTGGTCTTAAAAGATATAAAATCACGAAAAACTAATAAATCTAAAATGGTTTATAATCTTGATGCCAAAATTATTGAGAAGTATCTTGGAGTTCAAAAATTTAAAAGAAACGGTTCGAGTACTAAAAATAATATTGGGAGTATAACTGGATTAGCTTGGACTAGTGTTGGTGGAGAAATTCTTAGAGTAGATGCAACTGTTATGAGTGGAATTGAAAAGCTCACTCTTACAGGTCAAATTGGTGATGTTATGAAGGAATCTGCGCAAGCAGCTCTAAGCTATTTACGTACAAACGCTAAAGACTTTGGTTTACCTCCTAACTTTCACAAAGGAAAAGAAATACACATTCATTTAGCAGAAGGAGCAATTCCAAAAGATGGGCCATCTGCTGGAATAACTTTAACAATGGCTCTTTATTCTGCTTTCAAAAAGAAAGCTCCAAAACCAAATGTTGCAATGACAGGAGAAATTACGCTTCTTGGAGAGGTTCTTCCAATAGGGGGTTTAAATGAAAAACTTTTAGCTGCGCAAAGAGGTGGAATAAAAACTGTTCTTATTCCAGCAGAAAACGAAAAAGATTTGGTTGAAATAAAAGCTGAAGTAAAATTTGGGATGAAAATCGTTCCTGTTTCATCAATTAAACAAGCATTTCCTTATGTTTTTGGAAATATATTAACTTTACAAAAGAAGACTAAGAAATAATTATATGCAAGTTGCAATTGATTTAAATAAATCGGAAGTTGAGATATATGAGGAATGTTTTGTTATTCTTGAACATTTAATTATTTCCTCTGATAAAATAATTAGCAATCTTTCAAATTATATTGCATTGATGAAACAAGCTTTTTCCAAAATTAGTTGGATTGGCTTTTACATTAGAGAAAATGACAAGTTGTTTCTTGGCCCATTTCAAGGAAAGACAGCATGTACTGAGATTTTAATTGGAAACGGTGTTTGTGGAACTTCTGCACATATTCGTGAAACAATAATTGTTAATAATGTAAATGAATTTGCTGGTCACATTGCGTGCGATTCCAGTTCAAAATCTGAAATTGTAATTCCAATTATAATAAACGAACAAGTTTGGGGAGTTCTGGATATTGATAGTTCTGCTATTGGTTCTTTTTCCACAATGGACAAAAATTATTTAGAAAAGCAAATTGAACTTTTAACTAAAAAATTAAATTTAGATGAGTTTGTGTTACAATAGTTTATAAATTAGATTGAGTATTAAATGAGTTATGTAGTTTCAGCAAGAAAATGGCGACCACAAATATTTGAAGAAGTAGTTGGTCAAGAACATATATCCAAAACAATTAAAAATGCTATTGTAAACAATAGAATTGCCCACGCTTATTTATTTGCAGGTCCTAGAGGTGTTGGAAAAACAACTACGGCGCGTATTCTTGCAAAGGCACTAAATTGTAAATATAATATTAATGGTGAGCCTTGTAACAAGTGTGAAACTTGTAATTCATTTAATTTATCACAGTCTCTTGATATTATTGAAATTGATGGTGCATCTAATAGAAGAATTGAAGAAATACGCTCATTACGTGAAGCAGTAAAATATTCTCCAACAACTGGAAGTTATAAGATTTTTATAATAGATGAAGTTCATATGTTAACAACGGAATCTTTTAATGCCTTGTTAAAAACTTTGGAAGAACCACCTTCACATGCAATTTTTATTTTTGCAACCACTGACGTTCACAAGGTTCCATTAACAATAATTTCTCGCTGTCAAAGATTTGATTTTCGTAGAATTGAATTAAATGCAATTAAAAATCAGCTAATTAAAATTGCAGATTCAGAAAAGATTGAAATTGACGACATAGCATTAACATTTATTTCTAAAAAAGCTGATGGCGCTTTACGTGATGCACAATCACTTTTTGACCAAGTAGTTTCATTTGGCGGAAAGAAAATTGATGCTTCAATAGTTTCGCAAATGCTCAATCTTATTGATGAGGAGATTTATTTCAGTATTTCAGATTCAATTATAAATAAAGATTTTTTAAAAGCTTTTGAAATATCAAAACAAGTTTATGATAATGGTTGGAATTATATAGATTTTACTTCTGGATTAATTGAACATTTTAGAAATATTTTAACTACGGTTCTAAAAAAAGATACTACATTCGTTGAAACTTCAGAACAAACAAAAATGTTGTATTTAGAATATATTGGGAAATATTCAGAATCAGACTTATTAAGAATATTAACATATTTAAGTAAGGTTGAAAAAGAATTAAAATTATCTCAAAATCAAAAATTATTTATGGAAATAACTTTAAGTCATCTTATTGGGTTGGAATCAACAACAACTATATCAGAATTACTTAAAAATATTCAGAGCGGTAATTTCCCCAAAACAGAAGAGTTGAAACAAGAACCAATTAAACACAAAAAAGTTAACAATATTCCAACACAAAATAATATATCAGAGAATACAAAAACAATATTAAAAGATGAACTAAAAACTAGTATATCTAATGTTGATTCTAATCTTTCCGATGAGGAGAATTCACTAATTAATGCAGTAATAAATGAACTAGGTGGTAGAGAATTTAAGTAAATTCAATTAGTAACCACCATATACTTCATCATAATCCTTCATTGCCGCTTTAATTATTTGAAAAGCTTCATCTCGACCTAGCACTTTTTCTATTGTAAACTTATTATCTTCTCCGGGAATAAGTTTATATGTTAAGAAATAATGTTTTAATCGTTCAACTATAACAGTTGGCAATTCACTAATATCTGAAATAGCACCATAAATATTATCGTTTTTTAATACGGCAACTATTTTATCATCAGCTTCTCCATTATCAATACCCTGAATAACACCAACAACTTTTGCTCTAAGAATAATTTCACCTCTACTAATTGGTCTTTCACTAATAACACAAATATCTAAAGGATCTCTATCGCCTTTATTCGCAACAGGATTTAAGGAACTAGTGTGATCTCCACAATATGTTCTTGGAATAAAACCATATAATGCAGGAGGGTGAGACGAACTTCTTTGAGGCCTGTCAACATGCATAAAACCAGTGTATTTATCAACTTCATACTTAACTAAATCAAATGGTGTAATCTCTATATAAGCATTTACGAACTCTGGAGCATTTTCACCAACTTCTAATCCATGCCATGGATGGGGTCTCCATCTATAAAACGTTTTTGGAAATGGCATTGTTACCTCGATATAAATAATAAAAAAGAAAGAACAATAATAGCAAGTTAAACAAAATTTAACTAGTTAATTTTTGTTTAAAACAAAAAACCCTAAACGAAAATCGTTTAGGGTTTCAAAATAAATCCTGGCAGCTACCTACTCTCCCACACAGTTGCCCATGCAGTACCATCGGCGTTCAAGGTCTTAACTTCTCTGTTCGGAATGGGAAGAGGTGTTTCACCTTGGCTATAACCACCAGAAAACTTTTACATAAAATTTGAATATTGAAGAGTGTTCTGAGCCAAAAATATTTTAATAAAAAAAATAATGGTTAAGCCTCACGACTTATTAGTATTGCTCGGCTAAATACGTTACCGTACGTACACCTACAACCTATCAACCTTGTAATCTCCAAGGAGTCTTTAGTCCGTCTAAGACGGAAGGGATACCTAATCTTAAAGTTGGCTTCGCACTTAGATGCTTTCAGCGCTTATCCATTCCAAACGTAGCTACCCAACTATGCCACTGGCGTGACAATTGGTACACTAGAGGTTTGTTCACTTCGGTCCTCTCGTACTAGAAGTAAATCTTTTCAAGTATCCTGCGCCCGCAGAGGATAGAGACCGAACTGTCTCACGACGTTCTGAACCCAGCTCACGTACCGCTTTAATGGGCGAACAGCCCAACCCTTGGGACCTTCTTCAGCCCCAGGATGCTATGAGCCGACATCGAGGTGCCAAACCTTGCCGTCGATATGAACTCTTGGGCAAGATCAGCCTGTTATCCCCGGAGTACCTTTTATC
>JAHISP010000040.1 GCA_018818165.1 Bacteroidota bacterium
TGCCATATTTTCCCCCCTCATCATAATGTCGCTCCTATGGAGCTTTTAAAAATGCATTTTTTTGTTGTGTTACCATAATGTCGGATGCTTAGCGATACTCGTTGCTTACCATAATGTCCCAATAGGGGCAAGCTGTGCCTATGGCACTTGATTAGAGATAACCATGTTTAACTTAATAGGCTTTTTAAATCTTTTTAACTCCGTTAGGAGTGATATTATGGTAACTTAACAACCAACCACAAAACTACAAGCTCCATAGGAGCGATACTGTTTACCATAATGTCCCAATAGGGGCAAGCTGTGCCTATGGTACTTGATTAGAGATAACCATGTTTAACTTAATAGGCTTTTAAATCTTTTTAACTCCGTTAGGAGTGATATTATGGTAACTATACGACCAACCACAAGACTACAAGCTCCATAGGAGCGATACTGTTTTTGAGATTACCATGATTCCGCTCCTCTGGAGCTTTGGAATATATCTTTTTTGATGGGTTACCATGATGTCCTCATAGGGGCAAGCTGCTCCGATGGAGCTTTGGAAGATCAGAGCTTTTTTGCTGGTTGACCGTCCAAAACAATCCGTTCTTATCAGTTATATCTCCCGATTTAAGAGCGGGACAAGCTTTTCAATCTGCACTTTCACTGAGCTTACCGAAGTGTGCTATGTTTAGTTTTCCATGTGATTAAATTCTGGAACTATCTCTTTAAACAGTCTAAGCATTTCAGTCTTTTCACTATTATTTTTGGTTGCCATTTCTACTAGGTTACAACTTAAGTCTTCAAAGTTTGGGTGCACATATTTAGCGGCATTCATTGCCAAATATATTTTAATATGCTTAGTTCTTACATATTGTTCTGTTTCCAAAAACAACTCTTCAAATAGTTTTTCGCCAGGTCTAAGTCCAGTAATTTCAATATCTATATCTTCGCCAAATTTTAATCCAGAAAATTTAATCATATCCTTAGCCAAGTCAATAATTTTAACTGGTTCTCCCATATCCAGAACAAAAATTTCGCCCCCGTTGCTTAAAGTGGAAGATTGAAGAACCAACTGTACAGCTTCTGGAATAGTCATAAAATATCTTTTAATTTCTGGATGTGTTATTTTTATTGGTCCGCCCATTTCTATCTGCTTATTAAATATTCCAACAACACTGCCTCTACTGCCTAGTACATTTCCAAAACGAACTGCACAAAAAGCTCTTTTATGCTTAATTGCTGCATTAAGAACAACCATTTCTGCCATTCTTTTACTTGCACCCATAATATTGGTTGGGTTAACTGCTTTATCCGAAGAAATAAGCACAAATTTATCAACATCATACTTTACTGCCATACTAACTAAATTCTTAGTCCCAAGTACGTTATTTGTAACAGCTTCTTCTACATTTCCCTCCATTAAAGGAACATGTTTATGAGCAGCAGCATGAAAAACCAATTTTGGCTTATACATTTCAAAAATCTGCTCCAATCGCTTCTTGTTTCTTATATCAGCAATTACAGAAATAATATTTTTATTGTTATGCGAAACGCTTCCTAATACTTCTTGTTCAATTTCAAAAACCGAATTTTCTCCATGACCCAATAAAACAATTTGTTTAGGATTAAACGAAAGCACTTGTCTTACCAACTCACTACCTATAGAGCCACCAGCTCCCGAAATGAGAACTATATTATTAGCAATTAATAATCTTATATCATCAGTATTGGTTTCTATTTGTTCACGTCTTAACAAATCCTCAAGCTTTATTTTTCTAATAGAGCTAACATTTACTGTTCCATTAATAATATTCTGCAGGGAAGGAACTGTTAAAGCATCTATTCCCAAAGCACGGCAATCTTCAAAGACTTCTCTAATTTTACTGCCTGGAGCAGTGGGCATGGCAATAATTACTTTTTTTATTTTTAATTTTGAAGCTGTTTTCTTTAGCTCGGATATTCCACCAAGTATTGGAATTCCCTTTATACGTAATTTAATTTTATTGATATCATCATCCAAAAACCCAACAATTCGTCCAAAAGAAGGGGAACGCAATAATTCAGTTAATACAATTAACCCAGTTTGACCAGCACCAACTATCAATATGTTTGTAGTTCCTTCTTTGTTTTCCATTCTATAACCCATAGCTTCAAAAAGCCGCGAACTAAAGCGTGAAATGGAAACAAAAGAAACACTAACAATTGTATCAAGTATTGGAAGTGTATAAGGAAACTGTCCCGCAATTCTTATTCCTAAAAACTTAATTAAAACAAAAACAAATATTTCTAATAGTAGTATAAAGAACGCAGAAAAGATAATTCTTGCCAACTCATCAACGCTTGCTTTGCTCCAAATTCTATTGTATAGTCCAAAAAAGTAAAATACACCTATTTTTAGCACCAATAAAACTAACGTTAAAATAAAAAACTTTTGCCAACCAACAACTAAATCTAAATCACCTTCTAATCTTAAAAATAGAGCTATTGTTGGCGAAACTAAAAGAATTATAATATCATGAATAAGAAAATGTCTATTCTTTAAATTGCTAACGTAATTGAAAAACTGACTTGTTCGCATAATTTTTATTAACCGGTTTATTTATTTATAATTTCATAAAATAATGTCGAGCTTACTGGCACTTTATTAATCTTTTCAACTCCGTAGGGGTAGCTTGCCCCTATAGGGATATTATGGTAACTTAACAACCAACCACAAGCATAAGAGCTCCAGAGGAGCAATACTGTTTTTGAGATTACCATAATTCCGCTCCGCTGGAGCTTTGAAAGAATATCGGTTTCTTCGTGGGTTACCTTAGTTTCGTGCCTATGGCACTAAACAAAGCATAACTTAATGTTGTGCCAACATGTTCCGTTTCTTTTTGCGGAATGGCACTTGGTTAGTGACTGTGTTTAACAAATATGTTTTATAACTTTTTTCAACTCCGTAGGAGTGATATTATGGTAACTAAACGACCAACCACAAGACTACAAGCTCCTTAGGAGCGATACTGTTTTTGAGATTACCATTATTCCGCTCAGCTGGAGCTTTGAAAGAGCATCGGTTTCTTCGTGGGTTACCATAGTGTCCCCATAGGGGCAAGCTGTGCCTATGGCACTTGGTTAGTGACTGTGTTTAACAAATATGTTTTATAACTTTTTTCAACTCCGTAGGAGTGATATTATGGTAACTAGAAGACCTATCACAAGCCTAAAAGCTCCATAGGAGCGATACTGTTTTTGTGATTACCATTATTCCGCTCAGTAGGAGCTTTGAAAGAATATCGGTTTCTTCGTGGGTTACCTTAGTTTCGTGCCTATGGCACTAAACAAAGCATAACTTAATGTTGTGCCAACATGTTCCGTCTCTTTTTTTGCGGAATGGCACTTTATAAATCTTTTCAACTCCGTCAGGAGTGATATTATGGTAACTTAACAACCAACCACAAAACTAAAAGCTCCTTAGGAGCGATACTGTTTGTGGAATGGCACTAGCAAGACATAAAAACAAAGGGCAACTCACCCTATATCCCTCTCTTAAAAAAAGAGGGACTTGTTTTTCAAAAGAAATAACAATCTTTAAAAATATATCCGTTCTTATCTGTTATATCAGTTCAACCTGTCCACCGTTTTGTTTGGAGGTTCCTCGCCTGCACTGAGCGGAGTCGAAGTGTGCTGTTTTCATTTTCTTAATCAAACTCTTTTTGTATATGGTTTAATTTTGTTAGTGTTATTACGAAAAATCTGTTTTTTTGATGACGAAGTAATCTGCAGTAGATTGCCACATCCAACAAAAAACGTTGGATTCGCAATGACAGCTCTTTAAATATTTAATTTATATCTGTTCAACCTGTCCACCGTTTTGTTTGGAGTATCTGCGCCTGCACTGAGCGGAGGCGAAGTGTGGTGTTTTTTTATATGGCTATTACTTTTAATTCTGGATTATAACTTGTCTTTTTGGGAAATATTAGGATTTCTATTCCAACCATTTTGTTTTCTTCATCATAATCAACAATCAATCCAGTCTCTTCATTAATTTCGCTTTCAACAATTTTATTGTTCATTCAATGATTAATTTTTAATATTTAGAAATAATAAAGAAGTTTAATTTATTTATACACATCCTTACGATGTTTTATTCTATAAATAAATATTTTATTGTTTTGGTCATCGATTAGAAATAAGAAACGATAGCTGCCGCTTCTAATCCTATAGCCATCTTCATTGCTTAATTTTTGAATACCTATTGGACGAGGATTTTGTTCTAATAGCTTCAATTTAGACGCTATTTTCACTAATTCTTTATTGGGTAATTTATCAAGATCTTTCTGAGCAGACGGCTTAATTATTATTTGATAATTCACGTTTAGATAAATATTGTTCTAAAGTTAGTTCTTTACCTTTTACCTTTATAGCTTCTTCAAGATCTGATATATCTTCAAGTAGCTCAATTACTTCAGAAAAAGTTGGGTTTTGTTTCATGTTATCCCAATCCTTTCTTGGAATTTGTACTTGCTTTTTGTTCTTTGTTAACATTTTAATTCCTTCCATTTGAATAGCTTAATATACAAAAAATCTGTATTGTTTTTTATTGTATTTAAATTAGAAAAATAACACAGAAACAAAACCAACTCAACCTAAATCCCTCTCTTAAAAATAGAGGGACTTGTTTTTCAAAAGAAATAACAATCTTTAAAAATAAATCTGTTCTTATCTGTTCAACCTGTCCGCCGTCTTGATTGGAGGTTCCTCGCCTGCACTGAGCGGCGTTGAAGTGTGCTATTTTTGCCTCTACTTAAATGTTGCTTTTACATTTTTCACAACTCTTTCCAAATCTTCTTTTGTTAAATTAGAACCAGAAGGCAAACAAAGTCCATCATTAAAAAGTTTTTCACTAACACCATTTCCAGAAAAAGGGCAGTCCTTAAAAACTGGCTGTAGGTGCATTGGCTTCCACAAAGGTCCTGCTTCTATATTATCCACCTAAAATGCTAAAAAAATAAATTGGTGAGGGTAAACTGCAATATAATTACTCAGAATCCATAATTAAATGAAAAGAAATATATATTTCTGTATCCCCTTTCTATTGCACCTTCTGATAGTTCATTAGTAAAAGCTAAAATTTTGTAATCAATTGATGCAAATAAGTCGTGTACTATTTCGTAGCTTAAATTTATTCCAAACTCATTCGATCTATAAAGATATCCAGCTAAAAATAACGGGACCTCTCTAGTTTGCAGATTATCCAATGATAATCCAGCCCCTTTTCGAACTTGTGCAAACCAAGATTTAATCGATAAACCTCTAATTATATAATATTTAGCTCCAAGATAAAACAAATCAGCATTATTACCCATCCAATGTCCTAGAACGTAATCACTATTTTTATAATCCTGACCTGGGATATTATGTTCATAAACAAAAGGTGCAATTTTAGAATACTCTAACATTAGCTTTAACTTTTTTACTGGGAAATCAAGAATTGACACACCAATAGTATAACCAACTTTATTTCTATTTATAAATATATCACGCAAAGAAAAATCGTCCATTATTAACTCTGTATAAAAGTTAACAGTTGGAATAATGTTTTTTGCACTCAAACTAAAAAAGAATTGCGCATTACCGCCAAATTCATCAGTTGAATTTGCAAGATAATGATCCGCTAAGCGAAAAAACATAATAGGGATAAGATAACTAAATTCAATTTTGTCAGAATATATTATTGATTCACCTAGTGAAAACTCAATACCCTTGAAAGGAATAATTGAAATGGAATGTGATGCGATATACTTATTTCGGTATAATTTTTTGCTTTCATAAATTCTGGTCGAATCAGTTAAATTGGACTTTAACCACCCATGTATATAGTTAAATCTAAACCATTCAACGGGATGTATATCTAGTCTTATATATGGAAACGATGGTGGTTTAGTTGAACTTACAATTTTACCATTTTGACCGTATCCCCAATTAAAAAAATCCTTTCCAATTGAAAGATCTCCCCAATCCCAAGAATATGTTAACCCAACTCTAATCTCACTATATTCAACTGAGTTACCATTCGTTGATGTAGGAATTATACCTGTGCATGACGATAATATGTTTCCATCGGCATAAACATTATTTGACTCCAAATTGTCACGAAAATTAAAACTGAATCCTATATTCGATCCAATATACCCATAAATTGATGCACCATTCCATCGATGCAAATAATTTTCATTATCATAATCACCTAATGAATATCCCAAAATGGGACTAAGGTTTAGTTTAAAAAGGCTGCTGTTGTAAGAAAACAACCTATATCTGTCATATTTATCTTTCCCCCAATTAAAACTCACACTATCGGATGAATCTTTGGACTCTAATTCAAAACCATAATCTTTAATGTAAAACTTAAGTTGTTCAAATTCTAAATCGTTTAATAGAACTGAATTGTTTTTTACTTCAAGCAGTTTTAAGGCAATATAACTACGAGAAAGTGGACAAATATTATTATAAAAGACAACAATGCCTTTTGTGCTCAAGTTATCCAAATATTCGTACACATTACTATTTACAGGTTCATATACTGTTTGGGGCAGAACGATGTCAAAACAAAATAGCATGACAAAAAACACTATTAAGACTAGTTTCATTTTACTCAGTAATTTTTTTTTGATTAATTTCATCTAAATAAGATTTTTTTGCAATTAAAAAATAAAAGAAAACAAATATTAACTTATGGTCATGTAAAACACCATAAAACAGCGATAGCCATAAACCATAAAGCAAAACAACCCAATATATAATCACAGGAGGCAACTTTACCATAAGTAAAAACAATATAGAAACGAACAAAAGGAACCCGATTGCACCTTCTTCAGTCAAGATGTCTAAGAATATATTATGAGGGTATTTTAGATAGAAATATTCTTTTCTTACGTCATTGGAATTAAAACCACCTAAGCCAACTCCACAAAATGGATTCTCTTTTATTGACATGATTGAAAAATCATAAAGAATTAAACGGGCATTAAAAGAACCATCAGATTTAATATCGTTATAACTACTAATCAAAAGTGATTTGTTTCTCGTTAAAGAGTCAGTGAATTTGTTTGTAAATAAAAGAACTAAAATTATTGATACTGCAATTAAAGTGAAGTATTTAATGAGCGTTTCTTTATAAAATGGTCTTGAAATAAATAAATTGGCAATAAATAAAACAAATGAAAAAAAGAATGCCCCGAATAGCGATGATCTATGACCACTAAGAAACAGTCCAAAAAAAACAATACTATTGGTAAACAAAAGAATTGAATACTTTTCCTTTGATTTTAAGAAAGCATACATACCCACTATAAATGCAAAACCAAGGAACCTTCCATAACCAATATGACCGAAACTAAAAATGTTTTTAGATATATCGGCGTAATTCAAGCCACCTTGTAGTATTATTAAAGCAGTTAAAATTAGCCCCAATATTTGAGTTATAAAAACAATTCCTTCATTTTTTAGATACTTTGAATTAGCAAACAAGACAATTGAAATTGCGATAGTTGGAACAATGTCAAGTAATATACCGAATGCCTTATAATAACCATAGTCCATATTTAATGACCAAGATATTGAAATGAGCATATAAATAAAAAATAGGGAAATCATACATAGAATAGGAATAGACAGATTAGCAAAACTAATATTTTTCAAATCTGAGTAAAGAAGAAAAAATAAAATTAGAGCTATTATTGCTCTAAAATCAAAGAACAATATTTCAGATGCTGGAATATGAACAAAAAAAACATATACAATTGCTAACGTCGAGACAAGTATATCCTTGCAATTTTGCTGATTTTTACAAAAATGTTTGTAATAAGATATTTTTAAAAAAAGTGTTTCCAATAATTTCATTTACTTTGGTTTTTCATTTTTCGTTGGAAAACATTGAGGTTCTCATTTAAATATATTTGCCCCTATCTTGCTGGGCCAAATGATTATTTTTAACAAGAATTTCGCATACATCTAAATTGTTGATAAAACAATTCTTGCTTAGCTATTCATTGGGTAAGAGCTAACAATACTATCGGAGCCAGGAGGTGGAAAAGGATAGAGTTTTTTTTCTCTTTTAACAATTTCTATCAATATTTCATCAGAATTCCAATTAACTAATAAAGTGTGAATTGCTTGAAGTGACTTTTTTCTGTTGAAAATATTAATAGCTGTTAATAAAATTATTTTTATATCTAATATTAAATTAGATTTTTCAATTGTAAGAAGTGCTAATCTACTTTTAAAAGGTCTAATTATTTGGTTATATAACAAATCTGGATTATCGCTACCTGCAAGAATATCACCTTCATCAGCAAAAACAATTGATGCCAAATCTGTGATACCAGGTCTTACTTCCAACATTTTATTTTCTACAGATGTATACATTTTTGCATCTGTTTCAACTTGAGGGCGAGGACCAACCACACTCATATCACCAAGAAGAACATTAAAGAATTGCGAAATCTCATCCAGTTTGAATTTTCTTACATATTTACCAATGGGTGTAATTCTATTATCATTACCAGAAGTTGAATTAACACCACTCTTATCTGCATTAATTCTCATGGATCGAAATTTAATCATTTTAAACTTACCTTGATTTTTAGCCATCCGAGATGCTATATAAAAAGGGTTGTGAAAATCGTAAAGCCAAATTAATACCATTACAGGAAACCAAATTGGCATGAATAACAATAGAATTGTTAATGAAAATAGTACGTCAAAAATTCTTTTCATACTTGTCCTTTACTGGGGTTTATAAATTTTTTAATATGTTTTTTACTCTACTAATTATTTGCTCTTCTGTTGTATAATAAATTTCTTCTAAAACCTTGCTAGTTGGTGCTGGAGCATCTGTTAAGGTTAATCTTTGAGGTTTTGATTTAAGTTGGTTAGGATTTATTGCCTCAACTACCCCAGCTAAAATTTCAGAAGCCAAACCACAATTTGACCACCCACCATCTACAGCAAGAACACGTCCTGTCTTTTTAACAGATTCAATCATTACAGCATGTTTAATTGGATTGATTACTCTTAAATCAATAACTTCAACAGATATTCCTTCTTTTTTTAAAACATCGGCAACATGTAAACATTGAAAAGCTGAATAACCCGCACCAATTAATGTTATATCACTTCCAATCCGCTTTACTTTCGGACCTTGTGCAGCAAGATCAATTTCAACAATTTCCGTTTCCTCTTCTTCATCATCATATGCCCAGCGATCATCAATATATAATACAGGATCATCAGAAAGAACACTAGATATTAATAAATCTCTAGCATCGTTAGCAGTTGCAGGCATAACCACTTTTAGACCCGGAATGTGAGCATACCAAGAATGCAATGCTTGCGAATGCTGAGCCCCTTGTTCACCACCTCTATTTATTATACCCCTAATTGTTACAGCAGCTTTAGTTTGGCCACCAAACATATGTGTCCATTTAGCAGCTTCGTTCACAATTTGATCAGAAGCCAATACCATAAAATCTAATCTAGGGTGAACTACTATTGGACGGTATCCAAAAATTGATGCTCCTATTGCAGCTCCGGTTACAGCATTTTCAGAAACTGGAGAATCAATCACTCTATCTCTACCAAAATCTTTATCTAAATTTGCCATTGTTTGACCTACATACCAAGGAGACCATAACCCCTGCCCTATAACAAATACATCTTTATATTTTGTAAGTAAATATTGATGAGCCGTTAATATTCCTTTTGCATACGTAATTTTATTATTCATCTTTATCTCATACTTTTGTTACTGAAGTAAACTAATTTTTCTAATACATCTAATTGTGGGAAAGTTGCTTTCTTGGCTCTTTCCCATTCATAATTAATCAAATCTCCTATTTCATTATAGAGACTTTCCTTTTCAACATTTGTAATAATGTTGTTTTCTATTAGAGCTGTCTCCAAACGTGCAATTGGATCCCTTTCCTTCCATATACCTAAATCTTTGCTACGCATAACACCAACATCCATATCATCTCTGTGACCAACATGACCTTTCCATCTATATGTTACTGCTTCAATAAAAAATGGTTCATTAGTCCTTCTTGCCTGTTCAATAGCCATTTTACTTATGTTACTTACTTTTACAACATCATTACCATCAACAATTAAATTTTTTATACTATGGGCTTCAGCAAACCTTGCTACTGACTGATTAGGTTGCCGTTCAAGTATATGCATATGGCTAGCAAAAAAATTGTTTTCACATACAAAAACTACAGGCAAATTATGACTTTTAGCAAAATTTAGTGATTCTTGTACAGTACCCTCTTCCATTGCTCCATCACCAAAGAAACAAATAGATACACCATTTTTATTATCCATTTTTGCCGCCAATGCTGCACCAACAGCAATGGGAACTGTACCTGAAACAATGGGTACAGAAAAATAATAACCGTTTTTATTAAAAAAGAGATGTTGAGAACCACCCATTCCTTTTGAGCAGCCATCTTCTTTGCCAAGTACTTCTGCAAACAATTCGTAAATGCCGCCACCCATAGCCAAATATGGTGCATGACCTCTGTGGGTGCCAAAGACTCGGTCATCTTTACATAAATGTTCTGCAAGCCCAACGGCTATAGCTTCTTGACCAACTCCTAAATGAGCTGGGCATTTCACAGTACCATCTGCAACATTATCTGATATTTTATTTTCTACAAAACGAATAGAAATCATCTTTTTCATTAGCTCTACTAATCTTCCCTTGTTAGAAATATTTGAAATTTCAATCGGTTCATGCAAAAGATTTGAATCAAAAATTTGTGTAATATCATTTTCACTTAATAGATTTTTATTCATGAAATTCTCTTTCTAATTATTATAAAAACTATTTACTATTTCACATACATATAAAACATCTTCATCAGTTAATGAAGTATTCATTGGCAGCATAAGGCTTTTAGCAATCATATTTTCAGTAAATGGAAGACTTACATTAAATTTAAGATCCTTGAATTGATGAACAGTTTTGCCTGCCCACTGTATAATAGTTCCAATTCCTCTTTCAAATAAATATTTTTTCAACTCATCTCTTCTTTCAGCTTCTATTTCATAATTTTGAAATACATCAAAATGAATAGTATCGCTGTTAGGTGAAGGTGGTAATTTAATTTCTGTTATGCTGCCTAAATTAGTTTGATAAATAGAAGCTATTTCTCTTCTTCTTTCAATTTCATTTTTGTAATATGCTAATTTTAAATTTAGAATTGCTGCTTGCAAGTTATCGAGTCTTGAGTTTAATCCCCAAGTTACTACTAAACCATCTTTGTTTCTACCATGATCTCTTAGCTGCATCATTTTTTCATACATAGCCAAATCACTTGTTAAAATTGCACCACCGTCGCCAAAACTTCCTAAATTTTTTGCTGGATAGAAACTAATTGTGCCAGCCAAACCAAAAGTGCCAGCTTGTTTTCCATTAAATTTTGATCCAAGTCCTTGTGCAGCGTCCTCAATAATATGTAAACCATTTTCTTCAGCAATTTTATTTAAGCTATCCATATCACAAGTACGCCCATTAAGCTGAGTTGGCATAATAGCTTTAGTTTTAGAAGTAATTGCCTTCCTAACAGATTCTGGACTTATCATATGATCTTCCTGACACTCAACAGGTACAGGTATCCCGCCAGCAAAATATATTGATGCCGCAGTAGCAATATATGTATGAGATGAAAAAATAACTTCATCGCCTTCACTAATTCCAGCAGCTCTATTTGCTATTATCAACGCATCTGTTCCGTTTGCAACACCAATTGCATATTTTGCCCCAGTATAATTGGCTAAATTTTCTTCAAACTCTTCTAAATCTTTTTGAAGGATAAAAGCACCCCTATTACAAACATTATTTATTGCTTTATTTATTTCGTTCTCGTATTGTTTATATACATGAGGATAATTAAAAAATGGAACTACTCTTTTACTTGTTGACATAAATTACGTCTCCTTTGAATTAATTATTGGATTAGATAAAATAACAACTGTTTTAAATGAAAATTTCTTAAATAGCATGATATTTGAAATGTATTCATCAAATGTGTAAATATTATTTAATAGTTTATCTCTAAATTTTTCTGGACATATTTTTACTACTGGAAGAAATAAATAACTAATGGTGCCAAAATATTTAATTTTGCACGATTCAAAATGTTGGGATACAAATTCCCAATCTTTCTTTCTCATAATATGCTGGGCAGACCAAGCTGTTCTTTTCCCTAATAAAACATTTATTTTTCTTTTAATATTCATTAATGGATTATGTCCATAAGTTTCTATTGCAATCAATGAACCATTTGGTTTCATAATCCTAATAATTTCTGGTACTGCTTTGCTTATATCAATACTCGAGAAAGTGCCATAATCAAAAACTAAGTCAAATTTATTATTTTCAAATTCTGTTTTTTCACAATCCATAACAAAGTATTCAGCATTTTTGATTTTTCGTTCTTTTGCAACTTCAATTGACTTTTCAGAAATATCAATTCCAATTATTTTGTTAGTTAGTGAAGCAAATTTCGCTGATTTAGTGCCAATACCACAGCCATAATCTAAAGTTATTTTATTAATTGAGATTTGTGTTAAAGCTAATACTAATTCTTCAAAAAATAAATGTGAGTGGAAAACCAGCAGATCACTTAATGAAAGAAATACATCATTGGTAAAATTTTTTTTAAACTCTACTTTGTTGTTATAGTGGTATTTTTCCTCATTTTTATAACTCATAATTTATTTTATTTCCCCTTTCTTTATTGGTATAAAAATATTAAAAAGACCGAATAATGATCCTAAGCCATACGTAAAGTGAAGTAGAAAAAAGAAAAGTGGAAGAAAGAACGACAAATACCTAAGTTCTTTAAATTTTTTAATAGCAAAATAATTTGCTAATATAAAATAAAGCAACAAAATTGGAATACTAAACCAAAGGCTCCAGGGAATAAAAACAAATGAAATAGATGACAAAATTAAAAACAAAAAAAATAATAATGGAATTAGATGTCTAATTGAAATGGGCATATGATTAGTATATTTAAATGGTGTAATTGCCCAAAAACCATTTCTAATATTATTTTTTATAAAATTAATAAATTTGGTTCTAGTGTAATAAATAACTTTTATCCAAGGTAATAATATTATTTTTGCTCCAGCCTTAGTAATTCGTTTATTAAATTCCATATCTGATGAACTTATTAAATTTTCATTAAAATTACCATATTTATCAAAAACTTCTTTTCGATAACATCCCCCAAAAACAGTATCTACCTCTATTGCTTCTGCACTACCAACCCGAAATGTGGAATTTCCCACACCAAATGAACTTGATAAAGAAGCAATAATTAGTTTGGAAAGAGTTGTCGTTTTTAAACTTCTTGTTTCAAGTATCCCGCCAACATTATCAGCTTTATATTTATTTAATCCATTAACACATTCTGTTAAATAATTTTTAGGGTATTTTGCATGTGCTCCTACAATAACTATAATATCACCCTTCGCATGTTTTATACCAAGATTAATAGCAGCAGGAAAAATAATTTTATCATTACTAATTATTTTTATTCTACTATCATTTATGTGCTTTCGATTTGTAATTTCAAGCGTTTTATCTGTACTCATTCCATCAATTACCAAAATTTCAAACATGTTTTTATCATAATCATTTTTTAATAGTGAGTTTAGTGACTTCTCTATAAATAATTCTTCATTATGTGTTGGCAGTAATATTGAAATCATTTGTGACATTATAAATTCCTTTTATTTATTTAACATTTATTATTTTCCATAATAGAAAAGTTCGGTTGATTTTTATCCTTTATTATTACCAAAATACGTTTGCAATACAAAAAATTGAGTAAAAATCAACACTAGCGTATCTCTCTATATCAAAGACTATTATATAATCTCACACAATAATTTTTTATAAATAGTATTTAATTTTTCTACTTCTTTATCCCAGTTTAATTCATTTTTAATGGCTTTCAAACCGTTTTGACCTAAATTATATGCAATCTCATGATTGTTAAGTAAATAATTTATACCGTCTGAAATTGATTTGGGATCTAATGGATTAACCGAAATACCACAATTATATTTTTCAATTATCTTTTCCCATATTGGGAAATTTGAAATAATTACTGGTAATCCAGATGACATATACTCAAATATTTTATTTGGTTGAGAATTTATGTGATTGCTGAGTGGATGAAATGTACATATTCCAGCTATTGATTCTGAGAACAAGCTTGCAGCTTCATCTCTATTTATTATTCCCAATTCATGAACTTTCTCCCACCCTTTCCTTTCAATTAATTTATTACGTACCGAAATTGGATCGAAAAACCCTGCAAGTTTTAATTGCCCATTCACCATCGTTAATGAATCAACAACTTCAGCAATACCTCGATTGAGGTCAATAGAACCTAAATAGCAAATTTGTTGTTGTTTTTTCCTTATTTTACTACTATTAAGTTCGTTGATAATTGGATAATTGTTAATAGTCGCAGATCTATTTAACTTTTTAAATCTCTTATTTATACTTGGTGTTGCTGTTATTATAAAGTCAAATTGCTTGCTAATGTAATTTTCAAAAACCATAAATGTTGTGGCAATAATATTTCTTAAAAATTTATTTAAATAGGGTCTATCTATCATAGCTAAATGAAAATCTTCATGAACATCATAAATAACTTTTATTTTTCCAATTTTTTTTAAAAAATAAGAAATAAAAATTAATTCTGGATCATGGATATGAATAACACTAATATCTAGTTTGCGAATAAAAAGAAAGGTTTTAAATAACGTAGTAGAATATCTTTTAAACTTGTTTGCAGAAGCACCGATATCATAAATTCTAATATTATTTGTTACTTCATTACCATTTCCATCTGCAACAAGAAGAGATATATTATATCCAAATTTATTTTTTAAATAACTACACTCCTTAGAAAAAATTCTTGTATCATATCTTTTATGCGCTGTAGTAACAAAAAGAATTTCTTTTTCTTGTTTGGCATTTTTGTGTTCTATATTTGTATGTTTTCTCATAGTTGTTATTATATAACCTTTCTTGAATGTTTTTTTTGAATGAAAAATTTTATATACAAAATACTTATTTTTAGAATTACTCCAACATGCTATTGATGGTTTGTTTTAATAAAGTAAAAAGCAATAATGTTTTATTATTCTTTGATTTTCATTTCATAAAGTCTTTCCCAAAGTGCAATTGAATATAGTCGCCACTTTACTTGATTACTTATGTTTTCCACCATCGATGTTTTCTTTAATATTTTTTTTAAAATAATTGAATTACTTATTTCATTTTTCATTTTCTCAGAATGAGTTTTTAACCATATTTCATCAGGTGATTCAAAACCAAATTTTATTTTCCTCCAGGCAATTGATTCTGGTAATATTTTTGTTGCAAATATACGTAAGGAGTGTTTTGTAAAACCATCTTTAATTTTATCATAATAGTTAAGAGATAATGCTCTTTGCACTAATTCTTTTTCAAGAAAAGGTACTCTAGCTTCAACTGAATTTGCCATGGAATTGCGGTCTTCATATCGTAATAAATGGGGGAGTTGATATTTTGAGATTTCTTTTAATTGAACCCCTCTGGTTGAAGAAGTATTGAATAATAACTTTTTCATCTCATGAATGACAATTTTTCTATACTTTGATTTAACGAAACTAAATCTATTAAAAAGAATAAACCTTCTAATTGGATAAAAGTAAAAGTAACCAATAAAGGCCAATAATTTTAAAAATGAGTATCTAGAATTATCTCTTGCTAACCTAACTGTTTTAATAAAATTCTTAATCCCTTGAGATTTAATTGATTCAATAAAAAATGGTACATAATAGCGTTCATAACCCAAAAACACTTCATCTGCTCCTTGTCCATCAAGCATAACTTTTATTTTTTCTTCTTTTGCTTTTTTCATTACAGCATATTGCATATAAACGGAAGGACTATTAAAAGGTTGTTCTTGATAGTACTGACATTTTTCGATATCACGATCAAACTCTTTATATGAAGGTTCAATTATTACCAACTCTATTTTTGCTAACTCAGAGACTTTCATTGCGTACGCACTTTCATCTTTTGAAGCAATTATAGAACGGGCATGAATAGCTTGATACAAATTATCCTCTTCCTGTTTACTAGATTCCTTAAGTATTTTTGCAGAAATCATAGCAATTATTGAAGAATCTAATCCACCAGATAGACAAGTTCCAATTTTCACATCACTACGCAAATGTAATTTAATCGATTTAACCAAAAGAGATTCAATTTCATCCGAATGAACTTTCAGCTTTAAGTCTCTTGATGATTTGTCAAGATTATAATAGGACTCAATATATAATCCTTTTGTCGAGAAATCATAAATTAATTTATGCCCAGGTAGCAACTGTTTAATATTTTCAAAAAAGGTATCTTCCGAATAATCATCTATTCCTAAAATTAGAAAATCTAAAAGCACTTTAACATTAACGTTACGAACAAAAGAATCGTTTAAAAGTGGTTTTATTTCAGAAGCAAAAAATAGGTTATTGACATTGTCTTTGTAATAGTATAATGGTTTTATTCCAAATGGATCACGGTATAAAGTTATTTTTTTTGTTTTTTTATTATAAATAGAAAACGCAAACATGCCGTTGAGTTTATGAATAAATTCATCCCCCCAAAACTGGTATGCTGCAAGTATTACTTCAGTATCTGTATCTGTATAAAACTTTACTCCATAATCTTTTAATTCCTTTCTAATTTCTATATAATTATAAATTTCACCGTTAAAAACTATCACAAAATCTTCTCTGAACATCGGTTGAATTCCAGCTTCACTTAAATCTATAATTGATAACCGAGTATGTCCCAATGATAAGAAATCATCTTCATAGTAAGATTTTCCATCTGGTCCTCGATGAGCCATTAAATCAACCATTTGTCTTATTCGTTTTTTATCAGTTGAAAATGTTATCCCGGCTAATCCACACATTTACTAAATTCCTCATATCTATTTAACATTATTTTTTCCATATTACTCCAATTCAGATATTGTGAAATCGCCATCGAAGCATTATTTATACTATTTTGCATGACTTCAGGGTTTTCATTTAAATTACGAATTAAAGTAACAATTTTATCTATCTGTGATATGTCAATTATGGAACCCGTCTTATAATTATTCAAAACTAACCTTGTTTCAGGTAAGTCCGTACTTATAATGTATAACTTCATTAACATATAATTAAATAATTTATTTGGTGGACCAGCTAGTCTATTGTTCTTTGTTGGTAGGAACAACACTAAACCAATATCACAGTTTTCCATTTCTTCAAATACTTTTTCATATTTCAACCATCCGGTAACTATTACATTCCCTTCAAGATTAAATTCTTCTATTTTTTTTTCGAAAAAATGTTTTTCATTTAAATAAATATCACCAATTATTTTTAAGAAGGCAATATCCTTTACTTTCGACATAATTTCTAATAACTGTCCTAACCCTCTTTCTTTTCCAAGTGAACCTTCGTGACAAATTACTAATTTCCTTTTAACATTTAGTTTTTTTAAAGAAATTGCTTTTCTTTTAACATATTCTAGTTTGGGGACATTAAACAAAACATCGACTGAAATATTATAGTTTAGAGATAAAACATACCCTCTAACTATGGTATTGGCTGTAAAAACATGGTCTATAAAGAGCAAAGAATATTTACACCAAAGAAAATTAATTAATTTACTTATTGGAGCTACAAAATTTATCTTACTTTTTACTATATTATCGTATGATTCAGCGCCTGGGAATTCGTGCATATCGTGGATAAGAATTATCCTATTGCTTCTTGAATAGAATATTTTATATAAAATTGATGATAATAAAGCCAAATCAAATTCATGAACGTGAATTATTTGCGGTTTTATTTGAGCAATTTTTTTCACTGCTTTAAATAAAAAAATCAGTCTTAATAAACTTTTTAAAAACTTTCTATGGTTTTGCTTTATCCCCCATAATTTTATACCATTAAAATCAATAAAACTATTTTTAGAATCAGATTTTGCGTAAATTTTACCCGTAAATGAAGTAAATTCTCCTTCATTGTTCATTCGTGATAATAATGAAATATCAAAACCCTTATTAAACAAACTCATTGCTTCTTTATGAAAAACTCTTGCATCATCAATAGAATGACGAAACGCAATAAATAGTACTTTAACATTTTTAGATAACAACACTTTATGTCCTATTTTTTAAAATGAAAAAATGATTATAGGTAATATCAATTAAATAGACTATAAAAAAGACAAACAGTAAACCAAGATTTATTGTTGATAGAAGTGACTCAATTGAAAAATGCATCATCCTTTCACAATACATTATATAAAATGTTATATATATATATGTGCTGTTTTTAACCCTTGCAATCTTTTTTTGAAGATAAAATACTATAAAAAATATTGCGATTAAAACAATAATCATACCTATAAAATCAAAGTTCGCATAACCAATTGCAAAGGAAGGTGGGGAATCATTTTCTAATCTTCTATTTGTCCAATCACCCAAAAATTGTGAAATGTTAATTGGATTATAAGGAAAAATTCCAAAAGGGTTTGAGAAAGACGCTCCATAATGGAAATCATGATAATTTGGAAAAATGTACAGAATTTTAGCTAATGCAATGGTATACGAGCCTGTAATCCTATCCCAAACAATTTCTGGCAGAAATGAAATTATTTCACTATTAGTTCTATCTAAATGATATACTTTTATTAATAGAAATAATAATAGAATAAAGATTGCTCCTGATAATAATGTTGTAGATATTTTTATTTTAGTATTATAGATATACCAATATGTAAGGAATGCTAAAAAAAAAGAAAGCACAATCGGTGACTTAGTTAAACTACATAATAAAAGAATAAATGATACACTTAATATCAGTATAAAGATAAACCACCTTCGAATACCCTTTATTTGTGGGAAAACAATTACACTAAAAACAATAATAATTCTAGGAATTGATTCAAATCCTAATTTATACCATGATGTACCTTCATGTAAATTTGTCCATTTCTCTGCACGAAGCTTATAAACATCTTGAAAGAACAACAATTCAGGGTTAAATAAAATTGGTAAACCATGTCTAGAGGTATATAATAAGAATAAGTAGAGACTTCCCAAAAGGAGTAACATTGATAGTACAAAATATTTTTTAAAAGATATGCCGTAGTAATCTTTTTCTTGAAACGAAACGGAATAAAATTTTTCAAATTTTAAGCCGTAAAAAGAAATTATTATGATAAAAAGAAACAAAAAAAATAATGATAGAATATATTTTGAAGTATAAAATTCATTAAGTACTATTACCTTATACGAACCAACAAAAATATATAAAAAAAGACCTATTAATAAAAATGAAACAAGAAGTAATTTTCTACCTGTTCTTTTAATAAAATACCTAATAATTAATGATATTGGAACCAAGAAAGATAAATAAAGTAGAATACTAACCATTAGCATTCCTCTGATTTGCTTTGATTGACCATTTTAGAAAAATAGCCAAAAATGGAGCGATTATTATAAAGTCAATAATATTTTGCAAAAGAAAAAACTTTATATTAATTCCAAAGAGTATGGTAAAATCAGGTAGGATGAAAATAATAATGCCAAATAATATACTTAACAATAGGCTAATAAAGTTAATACTTAATACTAAAATTTTACTTGTATAGTATAAAGTAAAACTAGCGAGTATTAATGAAGAAAATAGAAGAGAAATTGCTATCCCTAATAATCCGTATGATTCAACTAAAATAAGTGAAAAAAATATATTGATTAAAATACTAACTAAAAAAATCATTGATAGTTTTAAAGTCTCCTTTTGTATATAAAAATATACTGATGATAATCTGTAAATGCCCATTGTAAAAGCTGCAAGAAGAAAAATAAAAAAAACGACTTTGTCTATAATATAATTTTCATTTGATATTATTTTATACAAACTTTCTTGATAGCGTAAGGCCAATGTAATTGTTATTATTGCAATTGATGTATAAATATTCAAATAATTTGAAAATAGTTTCCTCTTTTTAAATTCCTTTCTTTGAAACATATTGATTAATAATTGATGAATATAGATTGACATTGGTTCATATAATAACTGCATAATCATTAATGTAATCATGATGGATATTACATATTTACTGACGATAGAATTGCTTAAATAATACCCAATAATATACCTATTTACGCTGTTATGCATATCACCTAATAGTATAACAATAGTAATTGGAAGTCCATAAGTCAAAATGTTTTTTAATTGCTGAATCGAAGGAATTTTTGGATAAAAAACTCCCTTCATATTTATTATTCCTATTCCAAAAGCCAATAATAATAAAAGCCCGACCACATTGGAAAGAAAGTAATTATCAATTGAAGTGCTCAAATATAAAAA
>JAHISP010000041.1 GCA_018818165.1 Bacteroidota bacterium
AAAATCAAAAAATGGAAAAGTAAAATTATGATTAGAAAAGTTATCAATCACGAAATCCAGATTTAACTTTCGGCTGTTATCCCGATAGCTATCGGGATGCAAGTTCGAGTCTTGCTCGCGGAGCCAAAAAAGCCTCGATTTTTTTCGGGGCTTTTTCGTTTTAAATTAATTGAGGCAAATCATGATTTATTTCCTCTACATTCTTAAATCTAATTCCGCAAATAAATTTTACGTGGGAATTTCCCAAAAATTAAAATCCTCCTTCAAATGCTTTGAGATGCCTTGTTTTCTCATGTTTTTCTAGCTAAATTTAGTCAATAGACTTATTAATAACATTTATCATAATTTAGCAAAACAAAAAATAGTGACGCATATAAAAGAATGATAAAAAAGATAAAAGACAATTTTTTAACGCAATTAAATAGAGGTTTATAATGGATGTAAATTTAGCCGTATTAATTGATGGTGATAATATTCCCTCTGCTTATATTAAAGAAATGATTGAAGAAATAGCTAAATATGGTAATCCAACAATTAAAAGAATTTATGGAGATTGGACAAAGCCACAGCTTTCAAAATGGAAAAATATTCTTCTTGAAAATGCAATTACACCTATTCAACAATATTCATATACAACAGGGAAAAATGCCACTGATTCAGCCATGATAATAGACGCGATGGATATTTTATATTCTGAAAAAGTTTCTGGATTTTGTATAGCCTCAAGTGATAGTGATTTTACTCGCTTAGCTACTCGACTTCGTGAAGCTGGAATGAAGGTTTATGGAATAGGTGAAAAGAAAACACCCAATCCTTTTATTGTTGCTTGCGACAAATTCATTTATATCGAAATTTTAAAAAACCAAGTTGAAGAAAATGAATCAGAACTAATTGAAAATAAAGCAATTGGGAAAAATATAGACAAAATTACACCTGCAGTTATTAAATTAATTTCTTCCACCATTTCTGACGTAGCAGATGATGATGGCTGGGCTTTTCTTGGAGATGTTGGTAGTCTTATACAGAAAAAACAGCCAAATTTTGATGCTCGAAACTATGGTTTTCCAAAATTAACACCGCTAATTAAATCAATTAAAAAATTCGAAATTGAAGAACGTGAAAGCCCAAAAGGGCGGTTGAAATTGGTTTATGTAAAAATTAAAAAATTGAATCTATCCAATTATAAAAAGCTGTTTAAGTAATTGGTATTTCAAGAGACTTCTCACAATCTAATTAATTTATTAATATTTTTTAACATGATGCGTATATGATAATTCAATTTTTGCTAATTTTACTAGGCTTTATATTACTAATTCAGGGTGCTAATTGGATGGTTGATGGGGCCTCTGCTTTGGCACGAAAGCATAATATTTCCAATTTGGCTATTGGATTAACAATTGTGGCTTTTGGTACATCTGCCCCAGAATTAGTGGTTAATTCTATTGCCTCTTTTGAGGGACATTCAGACATTGTTTTTGGAAATATAATTGGAAGTAATATTTTTAATCTATTTGCAATACTGGGAATTGTAGGATTAATTTCGCCCATTGCAGTACAATCTAGCACAGTTTGGAAAGAAATTCCAATTTCATTTATAGCAATTGTTGTATTATACATTCTATGCAATTCATTTTTAATCCAAGTAGATTTAACTCTTTCTAGGTTGGATGGATTTGTTCTATTCGCTTTTTTTACTCTTTTTCTATTATATGTGTACAAGCAATTAAAAATGGAATCTTTAAATTTTGAAGTTCCTCAAAATAATTTCACAAATCTTAAAATTTGGAGTTTAATATTTATTGGCATTGCTGGCTTGGTTATTGGTGGAAATCTTGTTGTTTCAAGCTCAATTATTGTTGCAACCTTTCTTGGTATTAGCGAAAAAACCATTGGACTAACAATTGTAGCCATGGGAACATCATTGCCAGAATTAGTTACATCTGTTGTTGCAGCATTAAAAAAGAACAATGATATTGCCATTGGGAACATAATAGGTTCAAATATTTTCAACATATCATTAATTCTTTCGGTTAGTGCTTTTATTAGACCAATTAATTACAATCCTACATTTAATGGCGACATTTATGTTTTGGCACTTGGAACAATATTTTTATTTATTGCCATGTTCACTGGTGGTAAGAAGAAACTTGATAGATGGGAAGCATTAGTTTTACTTGTAACTTATCTTATTTATACAATATATTTAATTAGAAATGTTGCTTAAATTTTCTTTCACATTAAATATTCCTATTTCCAAAATATTATTAACTAAGTTTAGGTTTACTTCATTTGATTATAATAATTTTAGATAAAAGTAAAATTTATAATTTTCTTTTAATAGATAAAGAAATTGCTTAATCACTTAAATTATTTTTTACCAAAAACTCCATGAAACCGC
Organism: Bacteroidota bacterium; assembly: GCA_018818165.1. GTDB lineage: Bacteria > Bacteroidota > Ignavibacteria > Ignavibacteriales > Melioribacteraceae > 1-14-2-50-31-20. Next base: position 2,399 of record JAHISP010000041.1, read on the forward strand.
TAGATTAAACGAAAAATAACGATAGGTAAAGTAGAATTGAGAGCTTTGTCCTAAAGATAAATCGCTTTCTATTATTAAGTTTGGTAGTGGTTTAAACTTAGTGTTCAAGTGAGCTTCTAAAATAAGTTGACTGGTTTGTTGTGAATAACCAATTTTTCCACCTATTTTAGCTTTAGTTTTTTCCTTTTTCTCTAAGTAGAAGTCACCCCAAAAAGCGTGTGTATCATAATTTTGTGGAGAGTAATAAATTCCTCCAATATAATCATCCTTCCATCTAAAATTCTGATAGGAATATTCATATCCAGCAGAAAAAGGTTCATCAAATTGGTATCCAAGACGAAGTTCAAAAATATTTCCAGCATTTCCATCTGAAATATTTACGTAATCAAAATTTGATGAAACTAAAAAATTGGAGCTATGATTATAATGACCTTTGACTTTCAATAGTGATGCTGTCATTCTAGTATGCAGTGGTGTTTCATAATCTATTAAAAAAGGTGAATACAAAATCAAATTTGCATCGCTTTTAAAGTAAATGATTGCAGCTCCAAAGTCTTTTTGATTATCGTATGTCAAAAACACTTCCGTTTCATCTTGGTTTAAAAAACCATCAGTATTTACAATGCCAAGACCAACAGAAAGTATCAAATTCTGTGAAAATGGAACTGTAATATTTCCTTTAAAAGAAGTAAATATTCGTTTTCCTGTAAATCCATTTGTCGAAACAGAATCGACATAATGAACTTTTGCTGAGTCAAGACTTTCCCAATTTGCCGAAGTGTTAGTTCTATAAAATGAAACACCAATATTTAAGTATTTAAATACCCCAAGATCTACCTTCCCACCAATCTTTGATAATTGGTAGCTAAAATTATCAAAATAAAATTGTCCTTGCGGAGAAATACCAACATTAGAAGGAAATGAGGTTAATATTCCTTTTAAACCAGATGGAGGAATCCATCCAATTCTTTGTTCAACAAGAAAGATTTGCATTGAGTCTAAATCCCAAGTAAGCAGTGAATCGTATACAGCAAGAGCAGAATCATTTTCGCCAATTTTGCTATAAGAATCTCCTAGGAAAAGCATTGGTTGATATTCCTTTGGTTCCTCTTTTACTAAATCCTTAAAGGATTCAAGCGCTTTAAGAGAATCATCTTTCTCATAATAAAGCTTTGCTCTTTCAAGGGCAGTTAAATAATCATAACCATCTTCTAAAATTTCATTATAAACTGTAAGAGCATCTTCAAAATGTTTTGCACAAAAAAGCACATCGCCATACTCTCTTTTAACAATATTATTAGGCTTTGCTTTCTGAAGATATTCTTCATAGTACGGAATTGCTTCTTCGCAACCTTTATCTTTTAGAACTCGTTGTCCTTCTTCAAGAATTTCATAAATTTTTCTTTCCTCCGCTCTAATTATTTGAAATTCGAGACGGGATTGAATTGTAATAACCTCATTACTTTCGGGATCTATTTCTTTTGCTTTATCAATAATAGTTTGCGCTTCTTCAAAATCATCCGACATTATTAATAAAGTTGCTTGCGCTATTAGAACATCAATATTATCAGGTCTTTTAATAACAACTTCTTTAATATATTTATCAGCTAATTCAATATCTGTTTCTGTCCAAATAGCAATTTGAGCACGAAATAATTTGTAATCCAAATTATCAGGATATTCTTTGAGTAATTCATCTAGCACAACATTAGCATCATCAAAATATCTATTCCAAGCAAGAGTATGTGCATATTCAAATTTTAATTTGGGATCTTTCTCATCAGGAACTAATTGCATATAATTTTCGAGTAAAGTTATGGCTTCATCATATTCTTCAAGTAAACGGTAATATTCTGCTAATTTTAATACAGAATTTCTATCAGTAGGGTTTTTCTCAATAGCTTCTTTTAATATTTCAATTTCATCGTTATAAATTTTTTGACGATATTCAACAATGTAATCCCATTTTTCCATATAGATAGGTTCGTCAGAATGATTTGTTCCCAATATTTCCAACTGCTGATATGCTTCTTCAATTCTGTTAGCTTTAATTAATTCATCAACAAGTTTAAATCTAATATCATCATTTTTAGGTTCTTTTCTTAGAAGCCTGTAATATCTGTCAATTGGAAATTCTTTTTCAAAAGATCTTGGATCATTTTGCGTAACATATGCTTTTTGAGTAACTATATCCAATCCATCCTGTGCTTCTTTAAAGAATGGTTTAAATCCTAAAGCTTTTTCAAAAGCATTTTGCGCTTGTTTATATTTGGCAAGCCAAAGTGAAAAATATCCATATTTGCTCCATAAACGCCAATCTTCTGGATATCTGTCAACATATTTTTTAAGGATTATTTCACCTTTTTGAATATGATTATTTTTAGCAAGAATTTCAGTATATCTAATTATTTCATCTGGGGATGCATTATCGTCGCGAGCGAGATATTTATCATACCAATCCTCAGCATTTTGCCATTCTTCAAGCCATCGATAGGATATTCCAATTTGCAAATAGTTCACTGGATTAGCGGGGTCAATTGCAATTTCTCTTTCATGACCTAATATTTTTTTTCTTAATTGTTGATGCCAAACTGTTTCGGTGCGAGCAAGAGCAGCTCGCGCAGTAGTATTTTGTGTATCCAATTTTAATGCTCGTCTTAAATCGAGAACGGCATTTTGATATTGCTCAATATTCTCATAACAAAGCCCTCTAAGTGTGTATCCTTCTGTATCCCTTGGAGTAGAAGAAATATATTTATTTAGTAAATCAATTGCTTCGCCATATTTTTTTGCGTTCATTTGTGTAATTGCAGATGCTTTTAGTTCAGCACTTCTTGCTACATCTTGAGAATACATATTATTGCATGCAAAAAATGCAAAAAAGAAAATAAATGATAAATATGTTTTTTTTCTTTTAATCATTGTTAAAACTGAAAGTAAATAAATGGTTGTAAGTCGGCATATTGTGCTTGAGTAACCAACCAAATAATTATTGTTAATATTATTGCTTGAACAAAAACATTCATTTTGGATAACAAATTTACTGTCCAATCTCCTAAGGAACTTGGTAAAAAATGGAAAAGAAATCCTATAAAGATTAAAATAAATGTCGGAGTAAAACTATTAATAAATTGAATAAATACACTTGGTTTAAAGAAAAACACTATTTGCTTTACAACATCAAGCGCTGAAGAAAAATCACTTGCTCTAAAAAATATAAACGAAAAAGCCACTAAGTTAAAAGTAACAAATATTTGAATAGCTCCAAGGATTTTTGAATTATTTAACTTATGCTTCAAGTAGAATTTTCTCTTTGGTCCTTGAACTAAAAGACCAATTGCCATATAAATTCCGTGCAATAATCCCCAAAAAAGAAAAGCCCAACTTGCACCGTGCCAGAACCCAACTAAAACAAATGTTATAACCAAAGCTGTAATATTTCCAGCTTTTCTCCAATCTCTTAATCCAATTTGTAACGGACGGAATACATAATCCAATAACCAACTAGAAAGTGAAATGTGCCATCTTTTCCAAAAATCAGAAATGCTTTTTGCTTTAAACGGATAATTAAAGTTTTCCATTAATTTAAATCCAAGTAACAGCCCAACACCAATTGCTATATCTGAGTAGCCAGAAAAATCGCAATATAATTGCAAAGCATAGCCATAAACTGCAAGTAGGTTTTCAACTCCAGTAAACCTAATTGGTGAATCAAAAACTCTATCAACAAAATTTAGACTAATATAATCAGCTATCATTATTTTCTTAACTAGACCCATCATAATTAGAAATAAGCCCATTGCAACGTCTTTATCAGACAAAAAGTATTCTTTTCTGATCTGTGGTAAAAACTTAACAGCTCTATCAATTGGACCAGATAAGATATTAGGAAAAAAGGTTACAAAAAGAAAATAGTCGCGAAACGATTCTGTTGGCTCCATTGTTTCTAAGTATATATCAAGTATATAGCTTAAAGATTTGAATGTATAAAATGAAATTCCTAACGGTAGAATAATATTCAATAATTCAAAATTACCAATCTGAAAATCAATTAATGCTTGTATAAAAAAATTGGTGTACTTAAAGTAGAATAACAAGCCAATATTGAATAATATGGATAAAATTAAGAATAATCTTTTTCCACTCTGAGTCTTTGAATTGCCCATGCACTTACCAAAAAAGAAATTGATAATAGCATTTAGAATTAAAAGAAGCAGAAATATTCCACTAGCTTTATAATAAATATAAAGTGAAAAAAGGATTAAAATTGAAATTCGAGTATTATTCGATTTTGCAAAAAAGCTATTAACAACCAGAAGAGCAAAAAATAGGAATAAAAAAAGTGACGACCCAAATAATAAAGGATCACTTTGGTCAAACATTAAAAGTTCACTAATTTTAGTAAAATCTATTCCGAGCATATATCTCCTATAGAAATATTATTTAGATACTTTGGAATCAATTAATCTCTGCAAAGCTCCAACATCATTGCACTTCAGCACTTCAAGACCTTTGAATCTTACACCATAATCTTTTTCAATTGCTACAATAATATTTGCATGGTTCAATGAATCCCAACCAGGAACTTCTGGTGCTTGAGTTTCGTCGCTTATATTTACTGTTGCAGGATCGAGATATAACTCGTCACAAATTATTTTTTTTAATCTATCACTAATCATTTTATACTCCAGACTTGTTCATCATTTTTATTTAATATTCTAGTTTTATTTGCTTTTCTGCTTGGTTTTCCTGATGAACTTTTAATTAACCATCGTGGAGGAACAAGATAAACTTTATGAATATTCACATTAATACCCATTCCAGCTCTAATAATTGCAATTCTGAGATAAACCAAATCTTCTTCTGAAACCACACTTGTTTCTGCAACAACACTAACTTGCTCAGTTCCAAGCTCTTGGTCATCCTCACCAAAAGAAATAACTCTGCCAGGAATAACATTTTCAACTTTACTTACAATATCCTCAACATCTTCTGGATAAATGTTATTACCAGCAACAATAATAATGTCCTTTTTTCTTCCTATAACATATAATTCATCGTTATAAATAAAACCTATATCACCAGTATAATACCATCCATTTTCATCAAGAACTTCTGCTGTTTTTTCTGGATAATTTCTATAACCAGAAAACATGGAAACTGATTTTACTGCAATTTCTCCAACTCCCGATTTATCAACAACATTTCTGTAATCGTCAACAATATTAACTTCACACTCATCAATAATTTTACCCGAAGAAACACAAATTCTTAATTTGCTTTCATTATCTGTAATAACAACTTTACCATTAGAAAGCTGTTCTCTATCAACAGAAACTTCGGCAGCGCGTTTATTAGGCACAGTCTGGGTAACGGTTAAAGTAGTTTCAGCCATTGCATACATTGCTCCAAGAGCATTTTCTTTAAATCCATATTGCTTAAAGCGCTCAAAGAATTTTTTGTGACTTTCAGTTCTAACAGGTTCGCTGCAATTTATCATCATTCTAAAACTTCCAAGCGAAAGATCTTCCATCTCTTCATCGGAGAGTTTATCTGCCATTAAATTGTATGCAAAGTTTGGAAGCCATCCTAAAGTTGCTTTTTCTTCTGAGGCAGCCATAAACATTAGTATTGGAGCAAGCACCCACTCAAAGGGATCAATCTGAATTGATGTAACACCAGAAGCTAAAGGAACGTGAAACGCTGCGATTAAACCCATATCGTGATAAAGAGGCAGCCAACTTACAACTTTATCATCCTCAGAAATTTGAATTGATTTTCCATAATTTTTAACATGCTTTAAAATTGCATCATGCGAAAGTACAACTGGTTTTTGAATTCCTGTTGTTCCCGAAGAATGCTGAAGCAGCATAGGTTCATCACTTTTAATTTCTGCTCTTAATTCACTCAACTCTTGAATAGTTTCCTGATTAATATTCTTATCTAAATCCCATTCGAGAGGAAAAAAAAGTTCGTTTACGGTAGTATCATTATCTTCAACAAATGGAAGGATTATTTCTTCAAGAGCAGTTTCTGTAAATATCCAATCCAACCCAGAACGTTGTGCCATTCCAGTTAAACCTTGTCTAAATTTTACTGGGTGTAAACGAGGATTAGGATATGCAAGCACAGAAGGCAATGCTCCAATACCAACAATTCCAAGATATAGTGGATAAAAATTTGGATTATGTCTTATAATTATTGCACAAACATCTCCCTTTTTAACACCAATATTTTTCAAATAATGCGAGAATTTATTTGCTGTTTCCAAAAGCGAAGCATATGTCCAACGAATTGGCTCATTAGCAGCACGCCAATGTATTATTGCTTCTTTTTCTGGCATTGTTTGTGCGAAATATTGCCATCTTTCCCAAAGTGTTTCCCCATGTAAAGTTGAAAAATCAATCATAATTCTCTCTTAAAATGTTATTAATATTTTTTCATTAATTCATCGAAAAGCATTTGAGCTTCTTCTCTTGCACCAATATCATTAAAATGGATATAATCTTTAAAAGCTCTTGGTGGATTTGAATCTACCCACGAAGGCATTGAGTTTTCTCCACCCATCGCATCAAATAAATTCCAAAAAGCTATATCAGCTTCTTTTGCTATATTTTTTTGAGTTTCAATTAATTTTATTACTGCAGGGTCTGTAACAAATTTTGAACCTTTTTTTATACATTTATCGTGAACTCCAACTAATAAAAAACTAGCTCCTGGCATTGCTTCTTTCATAGTTTCAATCACCTTAATCATATTCTTTTCGTATAAAGTAAAATTAGTACTTCTACCGCTTAATATATTTAATCCAAATTCAAGAATAACTAATTTATAATCCAATTCATTGTTAAAAGCTTTCAAATCTTCAGATTCAATTTTTTTAAGGTCAACTCCAGAATTACCTCTAAGAGCAAAGTTATCTAAATAAACACCTTTACTACTTTCGAGACTTATACCAAAATAGTAAGCTGATTTTGCTATTGGAAATGTAAATTTAATTGATTTTGATCCATCTGCATCAACTTCTAAAACGTTTAATTTATTGCCTGTTTTAAGAGATTGCGTAACTGGTTTTCCGCCATCTAACGAATAAATAACTGTTGCATTGTTAGTAGCATTGGAATAAAATAATTTTACAATATCGAATTCTTTAACAGTTTTATAACGATTATTGGTTTTCATTTCAACCCAATAGTTATTACCATTAACATAAACGTGCCCACTCATTCCAACTGGTAACCTGTCTTTATTACGTGTGTACACAGAGGCTGTTTCCCAATTATCTGAAAAACTTAAATCAGTAGTTTTTCTAAAACTAACATCATTTGATGTAATAGGAACAATTCCAACACCTTTACCACCAAACTTTTGCTGAAATAAATCTCTTGAATCAGATGAAATTAAATCGCCTTCCAAAGTTGAATCGCCATAATGAGCAATACGTACTTGCTTTTTATCTGCTTGTTTTAAAGCAGAAAGAAATTTATTTAACTGTGATAAATTTCCACTTAAATTACTGCCACTGACCGTAGGTGCAAAATTTAAATAGTTATCCAATTTATCATACTCAGCAATAAAAAAATCTGATAGAATTTCTAAATTTATAAAGCTAGCTTTCTCATACTGTGGTTTACCTTCTAAAAACACAGAATCATTCTGAATTGTTGAGTCAGACTCATCAAAATCTTCTTCTTCATTGTAATCTGTATCGTCACTTTCATTATTGTAATAATCATCAGATCTAATGTCACTTAAAAAATCAACTTGTTTTATTTCAAGTCCAAATATTTTAATACCCTCTGGTGTATATGAGTTTATTACTAAAAGGAATAGCGCAATTCCAAAAATAATTGCTGGTGTGTTAATTTTATTTTTTATCATATTTTCCTCACTATTAAAGACTAAATTTACGTAAAACTTTATCTACTTCCCGTCCCCACAACTTAAATCCCTCGCCATTCAAGTGTATTCCATCAATGGTTAACTCTTGTTTTAAGAAGTTAGATGTGGACATTTTTCTATTTAAATTAATAAACTCTATATTATTCTCACTGGCATATTTTGATAATAATGCATTTAACTTTGTAATTTCAACATTTCTATTTTCGGCAGATGGTTGAGTTGTTCCTGCGTATAAAACTGATTGTATAACTGGAATAATATTTTTCTCTTTCAATTTTTCAAGAATAATTTTATAGTTTGCAAAAATTGTTTCAATCGGAATCCAACTGAATACGTCATTTACTCCAATCATAACAAAACATATTTTAGGATTTACCTTAAAAATATATTCCATCCTATTAACAACACCTTCTGTGATATCACTTGGAATGCCTTGCTCAGAAATAGATTTTCTGTCTAATAATTCGTTCCAATTAATTCCATGAGTAAGTGAATTGCCAAGCATAACTATATCAGCTTGTTTCATCATATAATTTTTATATTTACCCAATTCTATATTATAATTTGGGTTATTTAAATATTGAGGCTGTGTATCAGTAGTATTTTGTCCTGAAATATTTGTGAAAACGACAAAAAGGAATAAAAATAAAAAATAAATAATTTTTGTTGGTGCGAAAAATTTCATGCGCAATTCCTTAACTAAACATATTATATATATACATTTAAATATAATAATTTAAAGTAAAATATTATCTTTTTTTTTACAAATTACAAGTTTTAAGTTATTAGTTTGTTTCTAAATACCTTTGTCCTGATTAATCGGGAAAATGGATTTTTGTTTATTTTAAATTGAAGAAACTTCTACAGAATTTGACTTATAATTTATGTTCTAATATAGATGATTCCACTCCAAAAACTAAAATTTTATTACTGTCTTTGCGAGCAAAGCGAAGTAATCTTTTGATATTAGGTTAAAATCGAAAGATTGCTTCGCCAAAAAACGGCTCGCAATGACAAGAACTACCTTTTCGGAGTCGACTCATAGATGCTAAATACAAATAAATATTTATAATTTCAACACACTACTTTTTTAGAACTGTTAAATTTGAATTTTATTAAGTGCTTATTTTAATGGCACAAATTTTTTCATTTGCTCAAACTGTAAACACTCTGCTTTTACAATTTGAAGTTTTATTCCCAAATTCTTTCCAACAACAAGTATAAAAATTAATAAAAATAATACGATTATTTTCTTTACTATTTTTTCTATTCTCCTTTAAAAAAGGCAAAGATATATAATTTGTATATATCCAGGACAAAACCGTGTTTTTAATTATTTCCTAATAATATAAGAAAAATGCATTAAATTCAAAAATATTTAGAAAAAAACGAGTCGAGGGAAAAGTCAAATCTCAAAAGCTATATCAAAAGCTATATCAAAAAATAGGAGAGCTTTTATCCATGTAAAGAATAGTAAATTTTATTTGAAAAGCAATTAAAAATTTGTCTTCACAACCTTATCGCCCATTCTCAGCTGTTTTTCAATTGCTGGCTGTAAGGTTATAAAGTCTTGCAAATCTATATAAAATGTTTTTCCTTGCTTGCCTTTTAAGCTAGTTGCATAAAAATTAAAGAGAGAAGCAATTTCATTTTTGGAGTCGCCTTTCAAATGGGGAAATTGCTGAAGAGCGATTAGTTTAACTCCCTTTTTCGAAAATTCGTCACGAATAAAACTAAAAATTTTTGAGCTAAAAATTTCAGAAGATTCATCAATTAAATATGGATTATCACTTCCAAACGAAATAATTATGGAGCGAATATTATTGATTAGCTTTTGCTTAGAAAAATCTTCATTGAGCAAATAATCTTTATCCACAATTTGGTCATTAATTAAAATAGAGTATTTCTTATTTATTTTATTTTTCACTTCCAAATTTTTTATTGAGGGTGAAAATAAATATGTAAAATCTAAATTGATTCTGTTAACCTCATTTAATTTTATTTCTTCGTCCCCAAAATTTGTATGAACTAAAAAAGAATATTCAGCAAATTCTCTAATTGCTTTATTTGAATGAATTAAATTAGCCTGCAACTTCAATATTTCATTTGAATAAATAGTTAGAACAGAACTTCCATAATTTTCTTTTTCTTTTGTTTCGATTACTGCATGAGTGTTAATGAACGATTTATTAATTTCTTTTACAATTGTGGCAATACTTATGTCTTTTGGAATTGAAATATCAAAAATATAATTTAAGGAATCGGAAAGTTTTTTTTTAACAAAAACCTTTTCAATCCAATTATTCGCAATTCCAAATTGTGTTAAAGTAAATGCAAATTTATTTTCAATTTCATTTTTAGATAATGATGGAATTTCCTTTGTGTCATTACTTGTAAATACTTCCATCGAAATATTTAGGATAAGGAGTAATAAAACTAATACTACCAAGCCATATATAAATTTTATTCTATTACCCATAATGTAACTTTTATCGCTCAAAGTTAGCTTTTCTTTTTTCAAGAAAAGCGCTTGTCCCTTCTAAAAATTCAGTTGTTCCACAGCAATTACCAAATTGTTCAGCTTCAAGGATTAATCCATCCTCAAGTAACATATTATCAACAGCGTTTATGCTCTTCAAAGAGGCTGAAATAGCATTCTTACCTTTTGATATAATTTTTTCAGCTAGTTCAGTTGCCTTCAAAATTAGCTCCTCGCTTGAATATATTTTGTTTACCAATCCAATTCTATAAGCTTCTTGAGCACTAATAATATCACCAGTTAAAATGTATTCCATTCCAAGACCTTTACCAATTTGGCGCGCAAGTCTTTGAGTTCCGCCATAGCCTGGAATAATGCCTAAATTAACTTCTGGTTGACCAAATTTTGCATTTTCAGATGCATATCTAATATGGCAAGCAAGTGCAAGTTCACAGCCGCCACCAAGAGCATATCCGTTAACTGCAGCAATAACTGGTTTATTTAGTTTTTCAATTTTATTAAAGACCGATTGTCCAAAAACAGAAAATTCAACTCCACTTTTGGAATTTAAAATAGAAAGCTCTTTAATATCTGCACCAGCAACAAAAGCTTTTTCACCAGCTCCAGTGATAATAACAACCGAAATAGAATCAGATTCTTCTATAAAATTAAAAAGATTATCTAGCTCATTTAACGTTTCAATATTTAGTGCATTTAGTTTATCTGCTCTATTAATTGTTACTTTTGCAATATTGTTTATTTCCTCAAATAATAAATTTTTGTATTCCATAATCTCCTCTAAATTTTTGCAAAAACTGGAATTTGAATTATTAAATCAAGCGATAAAGAATGATTTTTGGGGAAAAAATAGTAATTCAACGTTGTCTCTAAAAAAAACATGGAAAATCCAGCGCCAAGATGAAGACCAAACTTACTTAATAGTTCGTCATAATTTTTTTCACCGCTAGATTCTTTAAAAACATGAGAATTGCTTATTAATCCAAAAGAAGGGCCAACTTCAACAATAGGCATAATTATTATTTCATCAGTAATTACTGGAGGTAGATAAAATTTTAATCCTGGTAGAATTAAATATTCATTTGTTGTAAAAGATGCATAATTGGTTGTTTTATACATTTTAATTGAACCAGGATATGTTTGATAAGCCAATTTTGCATACAAAAAAACAGGTAGAAACTGATTATCAGTATATGAAGCAGTAAAGTCAAATCCAATTCCAATATCATTTGTTGCTGAAAAATCACCGATAGGAGTTTTGGGACCAACTCCCACCGAAAAGAACAATCCTTTAGCTTCTCCAAGCTTAAAACCTTGAGAAAAGATCAATGAGCTACAAAACAATATAATTAGTATTATTTTTTTCATATTTTACAAATATTTTATCTGGTTAACTAAACTTATTCCTTTGAATAATTTTGCAATATTTTCAATAAATCACTTTCCAAAGATTCAATTGGTGATTCAATAATTCTTCCAATATCTTTACCATTATTATAAACAATAAACGTGGGCACTAATTCAATATTTAGCTTTGATACATCAACATCATTAGTTTCCTTATTTCTATCAACATTAATTAAAGTAATTTTTTCTTGTGGATAATTTAATTCATCTAATAATTTATAAAAACTTGGAACTTGTTTTCTGCTATCACTGCACCAAGTTCCCATTACAATTGTTAAAGTAAAGTTATTATTAAATTTTAGCAAATCTTCAACTATTATTTTTTTGGGCTCATAAAAATTGTAGGCAGAATTAAACCACCAAGAAAAGTTGGAATCTGCAAATGCTTCCCTATCGCACAAACCAATTAACATTGGTTTTTCAGATTTTTTTTCTATTATTATTTTATTCATTTCTTGTGCTGACAAAGTAAATGTGAGTAAAAATAGTATTATTAGTGCTTTAAACATCGTTTTCCTTTACATTGTTTTTCCTTATATCAACTCCCCAATAAAGTTTATTTCGCAATATTTCATAGTAGCTTGTCGATTTTGTTCGAAGCAATTTTATTGGAGTCTTGCTGCTATAAATAATAAATTCCTTTGGTGAATTGTATTGTGTAACACGTTGACCGTCACAACTTACATGAATTTTTTTAAACTCTGATTTAACAACCAAAGACACTTTTTGATTATCACCAACAACCAAAGGGCGCATTGTGAGAGTGTGTGGTGAAATTGGACTAATTGTAATGGCTTTTGCAATTGGATTTACAATTGGTCCGCCAACAGAAAGTGAATAGCCAGTTGAACCTGTTGGAGTTGAAATAATAATTCCATCTGCTGAAAATGTAGATACATATTTGTCATCAATCCTAAGTTCTATTTCAATCATTTTAGGCCAATGACCCTTATCAATTACAATGTCGTTAGTAGCAAAAAGAGAACCCTCACTTCCATTTGAACATTCGCCACAAAGAGTCATTCTTTCTTCAATTACATAATCACCATTTTCTAATTCTGTAATTAATCTATCTAAATTATTTATTTCATATTCTGCCAAGAATCCAAGTTTTCCAAAATTAATTCCAAGCATAGGAGTGCCGTACTTTCTGCCATCAAAGCTGGTGGTTAAAAGTGTACCATCACCCCCAATTGAAACTATCAAATCATTATTTGTAAATAAATCTTCGTTTGATAAAAATTCGCAATTATCAAATATATGATTTTCATTCACTAAACTTTGAAAATCACTACTAAAAGTAGATTTGAAATCATGACCTTTTAGCTTACTAAGTAAAAGTTCAACAACTTCAACAATATTCTCTTTGTTAGTATTTGGTATTATTCCAAGTTTCAAATTATCACCTATAAATCAGTTCTGAATTGGAGTTCGTATAATTTTTTATAAATTCCATTTTCATCATTCAAAAGGTCTTCGTGTTTTCCTTGCTGAACTATTTTACCTTTATCCATTACAATAATTTCGTTTGCGTTTCTAATAGTACTTAATCTATGTGCAATTACAAAAGTAGTGCGTTCTTTCATTAAATGCTCAATTGCTTCTTGAACTAAAACTTCCGATTCGTTATCAAGTGCCGATGTTGCTTCGTCAAAAATCATTATTGGTGGATTTTTAAGTAAAGCTCTTGCAATGGAAAGTCGCTGTCTTTGTCCACCCGAAATTTTTGCTCCTCTTTCGCCAACAATTGTGTCATATCCATTTGGAAGTTCCATTATAAAGTTATGTGCATTAGCAATTTTTGCAACTTCAATAACCTTATCTTTTGGAGTATTTGGCAAACCATAAGCGATATTATTAAAAACAGTTTCATTAAAAAGTACCGTTTCTTGAGTAACAATTCCCATGTGTTTTCGCAAATCTTCAATTCTTACGTTTTTAATATCAATTCCGTCAATTAAAATTTTTCCGCCCGTTGGGTCAAAAAATCGTGGAATTAAATCGACCAAAGTAGTTTTTCCAGCACCAGAGCTTCCAACAAAAGCAATAATTTCACCTTTTTTAGCTGTAAAATTCACTTTATCAACAATTATTTCTGGTGAATCAGAATAGTTAAATGTTACATCCTCAAACTTTATTTCGTTTTGGAAAGATTTAAGCGGAGTAGGATTTTCAATATTTTTAATATCTGGTTTTGTATCAAGTATTTCAAATAACCGTATTCCAGCACCAATTGATTCTTGTATTTTGTTGTTCAGTTGGCTCATGTTTTTCATTGGTGGCATCATTTGGAAAATGGCAAAAAGGAATACCATAAATTCACTGGCTTTTATTTCTCCATCAATCAATACAAGACTTCCGCCATAATAAAGAATTATCGCACCCAAAATTACTGCAATAATTTCAGTAGAAGGAGACGAGATATTGCGAGTACGAACTTTTTTTAACAGAATTACAAAATATCTTTGAGTTTCTGTTCTGAAACGCCTGTTTTCATAATCTTCCATTCCAAAAGCTTTTACAATTTTCACTCCAGAAATTGTCTCGTGCAAAAGATCTACAATTGTCCCAAGCTTCTTTTGCAGGATATAACTCTGTTTGCGTAATAGAGAGCCAATAAAACCGATAATAATTACAGAAAGTGGTACAATTAAAAGTGAAAAGACTGTCAGTTTCCAACTTATTGAAAATGCTATTCCGAAAAAGACAATAATTGTAAGTGGATCTTGGAAAATATTCAGAAATACAGCTGTAATGCTTTGCTGAATTATATTTACATCGTTGGTAAAACGTGAAATTAAATCGCCAGTTTTTTCATTTTTGAAAAAATTCATTGGCAATTTATGAATGTGTTCGTACAATTCGTTTCGCAAATTACGAATTACGCCCTGCTCAACATATGCAATAAAGTAGTTTGATAAGAAGCTAAAAATATTTTTTAGTATAAAAGCAGTTACAATTAAAATGGCAATTTTTAATAATACTTCTTGTGTATCGCCTGCTAAAATAAAATTTTGAAACGAATTTGCAATATAGTCAGCAAAAGATGTAATCCAATCGGGAAGGAAACTTGAACTAGAAGAAGTCGATTTTTCTACTGTTTCAGCATTGTTTTGCTTAAATAATGTATCAAGTAAAGGCATTGTTAAGTATATTGATAAACCATTCATGAGTGCAAACATGATGATATTTGCAATTGCTATTAAAAGATGTTTCCAAAATGGTTTTACATATGCTAAAATTCTTAAAAATATATCCAAAATTTTTCTCTTTAATTTCACTTCTCTAGTTCAGTAAAACAAAATTGCGAAGAACTAGCAGAGGTTTAAAATGTTACAAATTACTAAAATTTTCTTAAACAAAAATATCAATTTAATGCTTTAAATGACTATGTAATTAATTGCAAAAATTGTCAGCGGTGATTTAAACAAAACCTCACGGATAAATAACAAACACCGATTACTAAATGAAAATTTATTTCATTAAAAACAAACACAGATCACTAATGAAAATTTATTTCAAAAAGAACAACACAGATTGCTAATCTGTGCTACGGGTTTTAAACTTCACTTTTGTGGAAAATTATCCAAAGCTAAAATTTGCTCAAATTTTGCAAAGGCTTGCTCAATGGAAATTCCAAAACTATCATCTTTCGAATAATCCCAATTGTCATTTTTTAGGTAAAAATGATTTCCTAATTCGTGACCGCTCCATAAAATTGGGTCGGTATTTCCAAAAATTGCAAGTGAAAAAGTCTCAACAGCAATTGACAAATGATTTAATCCGCCATCATTGCAAATTAGTAAATCGGCATTTTGCAACAATGCACCAGCTTGAATAAAATCAGTTTTTGGTGCAATAAATGTACTTTTGCTCATTTTGGAAATCACATTTTGAATATCGTTTTGCTCATCGGGTGCACCAACAAACACAATTTTGTAATCAGTTTGTTCAATTATTTTATCGCAAAGTTTTGCGTAATTATCGCTACTCCATTTTTTGCTTTTAACAGGACTTCCGGGTGCGACGCAAATTATTTTGGAATTGCTTAAATCATTTTCATTCAACCAATTATTTATATAATTTTTTGCGTCTTGTGTAATTGTAATTTCAATTTTATAGCTCAGTTTATCAATACCAATTGGCTTTAGCAAATCAAATTTCCGAGCTGCGGTAAATTTTGGATTTCCTTCATCAACTCGCAAATTGTAAACCCAATTAAATTTATGCTCGTTAAATCCAAGACGGTATTTTGCACCACTAAATAACGAAATAATTCCAGAACCTGAGCCTTTGAGTTGGTCAATTATTAAATCGTATTTTCTTTTGCGAATGGTTCTGATTAGTCCAATTCGTTGAAAAAAGTACTTAATTCCAGTCAAGTTTTCAAAAGTTATAATTTCATTCAAATTTGGATTATTTTTAAGCACTATGTCATACGGCTTTCTAACCAAAAAATCGATTTTAACATTCGGGAATTTTTCCTTCAAACTTGGCAAATATCCCGTGTTTAGCAAAACATCGCCAAACGGTTTATATTGCAAAATTAGTATTTTTTTCACAAGTTCGCTTTGAAACTTTTCCATTAAATTTTACCTTCAAAATACTTTTCATCAATTTTACTAAAAACACTTTCGGGCAAAATTCCTTTCATACACAACATTGTTTCGCAAATTGTATGCGGTTTTTCGGATGTAAAACATGGC
Source organism: Bacteroidota bacterium (assembly GCA_018818165.1). Classification (GTDB taxonomy): domain Bacteria; phylum Bacteroidota; class Ignavibacteria; order Ignavibacteriales; family Melioribacteraceae; genus 1-14-2-50-31-20. Next base: position 18,911 of record JAHISP010000041.1, read on the forward strand.
GAACATTCAATTAAATTTATCATATTTATGTTGTTTTTATATTTGGAAATTTCTGGATTTATAAATCCGCCGTAAATTATAACGGAATCTTTTTCCACCGATTTTGCCAAATGCATTAATCCGCCTTCGAGACCGATAAACGCAGTGGAATTTTTAATAATTGCCGCCGATTCTCTTATTGGAAATCCTCTTTTGTCAATCACATTTTGTAAAAGTTCGTCGTTTTTTGCCCCAATTTGGACAATTTTTGCATTGGTTTTTTTGTTTATCAAATTCACCAGATTTTGAAAATTTTCAAAACCCCATTCTTTTCTGTTTGCGGAAAAAGCTTGCTTTCCGAGTGGAGCAATTGCAAAATATTCAAAATCTTCTTTATGCTTTGCAATTTCCGCTTCAGCTAAATATATTTTTGGAAATCCTTCTTTTTTATCGGAAATATAAGAAAGCATTTGCTCGTAGATTGATTTACTTGTTTCGGCAACAATTTTGTATTTGGGTTTAATAAATTTTTTAGTGGTTTTAAAATGGCGATTTGTAACCCAATCAACATTTGGATTATTCAAAAAGAACTCTGGAAATTTTGTTTCCACAATTATTTTAGCTTTTGGATTATTTTTCCTTAATTCTGGCAAAATTACCGTTAAAAGCAAATTATCGCCCATTGCGTGTGAAGTCCAACGGACAAAAATCGCTTTTGGATGAAGCAAATAGTAAAAAAGTAATATGTATTCAAAAACAATCATTTTAGAATTTCTTCAAAAAAACGTTCAATATTATCAACCATTTTGTCCTCTGTAAAATCATTTGCAATTGTTTTAAGAGCATTTTCCTCAAACTGTATTTTTCTTGCATTGTCGTTAAGCAAAATCTTAATTTTTTCAACAAGTGCGTTTTCATCATTAAATGGCACAAGAAATCCGTTGAAATTATCCTTAATAATTTCAGAATTTCCACCAACATTTGTAACCACAACTGCTTTTCCAACCGCCAAATATTCAACAACCGAGTTCGGAAAGCCTTCAATTTGAGAGACGAGAGTTGCAATATCATAAATGGAAGCGTACAAAAACGCATCTTTTATGTAGCCAGCAAAGACAACTTTATCGGTAATATTCAATTTTTGTGCTAGTAAAATTAGCTTTTCTTTTTCATATCCTTCGCCAGCAATTACTAATTTTAGATTGCTTTCGGATTTGCAAAGCGTTGAAAATGCGTTAATCAAATTGTGGACAAATTTAACATCCGTAAGTTGGCAAGTTATTCCAATAATGCGTTCTGTTTCCAAAATTCCAAGTTTTTTCTTCAGCTCAATTTTTTCCTTTTCTGGAATTGATTGAATATTTTTGCCGTTATAAATTGTATTAAAATCATCTTTTTTTAACCAAGAATGCTCTTCAACTACTTTTTCGGTTATAAAATTGCAAGGAACTATGCTTTTTGTAACGAGCAATTTGTGGTCCCATTTTAATCTAAAATTATCAGAAAGGTCATCTTTGCTGCCAACTCTTCTAATGTTTGGAATTTTGCAAATTTTTGCGGCAATTCCACCTATGCCGACTTCTTTATCAATATTTGTTACAATTAAATCAATTTTGTGTTGCTTAATAAATTTTACTATGTAAAATATCATAATTGGATTAAAAAGCGGTCCAAGTTTTTTGTCAATTATTTTAATACCTTTTGTCGAGTTTGCAGTTAATCGCGAGTTTGGATGCGAAATAATAAAAACATTGTGACCTTTTTTTTCGAGTGCAATTGCGGTTTTTGCCATCCAATTAACAACGCCACCCCATTTTTTTTTGGAAGATATATAAAGAATATTCATCTATTACTTCGCATTTTTATAATTTGGACGGTATCTTCAATAAATTTTCTGAAAACTATTTGTTTTTCTTTCTTTTTTGCTGAAAAGTTGATAAACATTGAAAGATTTCCAGAAAGCACTTTTTCTGTTCGTTCAATCAATTTGTTAAAAATATCAGTTTCGGTATAATCCAAATGCCAATCAGAAAATTCAAAACTTTGCGTAAATGCTTGTCCTCTTAAATCCAAATTGATATTTATGTTTGGAATTCCCATTCCAGAAGTAAGAATTGTAGCATGTAAACGCGAACCGATAACCAGTAACGCATTATTGTAAAGTTCAAAATAATCTTTGTGATAATTGGAAAAAAAGATTTTTTCGTTTGCAAATTCATATTGAGCAACGTTTACGTCCCTATCATCGTGACAAACTATAATTGGAGTCAAATTTTTATCGTGCAAATATTTAATCAACTTATGCGAAACATCCACTAAAATTTTGTATTTGAAATTTTCAACATTATTGTTCACAAGCGGAAATGGGAAAGTAATTAGCACATTTTTGGAATCGTTTATTCTAAACTCGCTATCAAAAAGATGCAAAGCAGGGCAGCCAGTATTAATTGCTTTATCAAAACCCAAATTTTTCAAAAAATTATAAGTTACGTCGTCACGAACCGAAGAAAGTGCTGCTTTTTTATTAGTTGCGACAATATCGTCATTAAAATCCTTGTTTTTAATATAAGGCTCTAAATTCAAATCCTTTGAAGAAACCCCCAAGCCAATTAAAAATAAAGGTGGTTTCAAAAAATCGATTTCCTTTCGGCTAATTCTTGGCGACCAGTTATTATATTGGTCACTTCCGCCGACAATTACTGCATCAGCGTGAGTATTGCTAATTAGAACATTTTCGCCTCTTAATCCAATTGGTGAACCCCAACCGCGGTTATCTGCGATTGCTTTTGGAACAAAAACCGCTTCTGGTAAAAGCTCTAAAATGTGATTTCTGATTGATTGAACTACGAAATGGTCGCCAGCATTAAAAGTATGCGGTGCGTAATGATGAATTATGAAATTTTTCTTGTTTTCACGTTGAAAATAAAATTTTTCGGGAATGTAATTGATTTTCTTTTTAAATAATTTCATAAAACATGAAGCTCCACAAGTTATAAAATGATTCCAAAACCATTTCTTGGATTTTTTAGAATGCAAAATTACGAAAAATTGAATTCAGTTAATAACTTGTGAAGTGGAAACGTTAAATGCTAAATGTGAAAATTCGTGGGATCGAAAATCGTGAGTCAGAAGTGAAAAGTGAGATGTGAGATGTAAAAACGTGCGAATTTTCAAATTTATTCCAAAATAGTACTTTTTAGCAAAAGTTTATTTTTACATAATTTTACTTTGAACAGATGTATAACAAATAGATTTTTTATCTTTGCATTAGCTTTAGTAAATTTTTCTCAGATTAAATGGATTTTTATTGAATCCCACAAAAATATTAGTAATCCAAACAGCATTTATTGGTGATGTAATTCTTGTTACTCCTTTAATCCGAGCAATAAAGGAGCTTTATCCTGCAGCAAAATTGGATGTAATGGTAATTCCACAAACGGCTAATGTTTTAGAAAACAATCCTAACATAAATGAAATAATACTTTTTGATAAACGAGAAAATAAAATATCTTCTTTTATTAAAACCCTTTTCAAACTTCGAAAAGCAAAATATGATTTAGTCTTAACGCCACACAGTTCAATGACAACAGCAATGCTAATTTATTTAGCAAAAATTCCTATGCGCATCGGGTTTGACAGATGGGAAGCAAAAAAGTATTTAACTCACAAAGTTCCCCACTTGGAGAATCAACACAAAACGACTAAAAATTTAGAACTACTAAAAGTCTTAACTGATAAGATGTTTTCAATCCAGACTGAATTATTCCCAGCATTTACTAGTACTTTAATAGAGAATAAAATTGCTGCTTTGGCTAAGAGAACAAAAAGATTAATTGCAATTGCTCCAGGTTCAGTTTGGTTTACAAAAAGGTGGCCAATTGAGTATTATATTGATTTATCCAACAAACTCTTAACTGCCAATTTTGGAGTAATTCTTATTGGAAGCAAAGAAGAAAAGGAAATTTGCGATTTAATAAATAAGCACGATAATTTAATAAATCTTGCTGGTGAACTTACTTTACTTGAGTCAGCATCGGTAATAGAAAAATGTTCATTAATTATTTGCAACGATAGCGGTGCATTGCATATTGCAAATGCAGTGCAAACAGATGTATTTGCATTTTTTGGTCCAACCGTTAAATCAATTGGGTATTATCCATTTCGTGAATCTGATTTTGTATTTGAGTTGGAAATGGCTTGCCGTCCATGTGGAAGTCATGGTGGAAATGTTTGTCCACTAGAGCATCACAACTGCATGAAACTAATTTCACCAGAAACTGTTTTTTCAAAAGTAACAGAGAAGTTTACCGACTATGGCACCAGCATATTATATTTATAAATATCCCTATAAATTGGGATGGTACATTGCAAAATTATTTAATAAAAATAATGAACTAGTGTTCTATTGTGCCGACCCGCTTGATTACGAAATGTTTCTTCCAATTCAGAAACATTTGCCCAATGTTGAAATTGTTGCTAAAAACAAAAAGACCAGAGATTATTTAACCAAGAATGGAATTAAGTATTTAAGAATGCCTGTTTTTCCCAAAGCTGTAATAATGGCAAGGCATTCACCATATAAATTTTCCGTAAAACAAATTGTTAAAATTGGATTTGATCACGGACTTTACCAATTCAAACGCTGGACATCACCTGAAAATTATAACCGTTTTACTGCTTATTTTGTTAGTAGTAATGAGCAGGTTAAAACTTCCAAAACCCTTGGTATTACTACAACAAAAGCAATTGGCTATCCTAAATTAGACAATGCATTTAATGGAACTTATAACAAATCTTATCTTGATAAAATAAAAAACGAGCTGAATCTTGACATAAACAAAAAGACAATTATTTTCACTTCCACTTGGAACGTTGATGGACTTTCCGCATTGGATAGATGGATTGATAGAGTTGGCGAATTATCCGAGAAATATAACGTACTTGTAACCGTGCATACTTGGACAGAAAAAAGCAAAATTGAAAAGCTGAAATCAACAAACGGAATTATATTTTTGGATAAATTTGACGTAACGCCATTTATTATGATTTCGGATGTTTTTATTGGTGATTATAATTCACTAATTGGTGAAGCCTGTGCTTTGGATAAACCAATTATCACATTCAAAGTTCCAGAATCTAAACGTTCCATAAAAGAAATAACACAAATGATTGAGAGCATTAGTATAAGAATAAGTGATTTTGATGAAATTGAAAATGCTATCTCTCATTCAATAAATAATCCAGATGAAAAAAGAAAAGAGCGAGCAGAAGCTAATAAGATTATGTATTATGCACTTGACGGATTAGCTGGTGAAAGAGCTGCAAAAGAAATTTTTAAATGGATAAATTTTAAAAATGATAATTGAAAAACAACATATTTAGCTAACATTTTTCAACTTGTAACATTTAATTTTTTTTCTTTAATTTTTTCATCATTTCTGTTTAATAAAGAACTTCTTGAATTAAAAATAATATCTTTTTCCAAGGTGTATTTAGGGTGAGTCACTTTTTAACAAAGCGTTGTTTCAAATCATCATAAATTGGTGTTGCATCTGGTATATCCATTTTTACTGCTTGCTTAACAGAGTTATAATAAGCCAATGCTGAAATATAAACCTCGCCACCATAATATTTTAATATTAGAGTTTTTGCTAAATGAAAAGATTACCTTTGATGAACTCATTTACGTGGCTCTCATGTCGCTCCGCTCTTGAGAATGACAGCCCTTTTTGGTGATTTGATATAAAAAATCAAGGTTACCAAAACCTTGCAGTTTAGAAATATTAACAATTAGCTTCGTGTTTGCACCTCTGAGCCTCGATGATGAACCTTTTTGCTCCGATTTCGAACCTCCAAGCCTCGATGCCAAACCTTTTTGCCTCGAGCTCGAACCACTTAGCCTCGACGTTGAACCTTTTTGCTTCGAATTCGGACCTCAGAGCCTCGACGTTGAACCTTTTTGCCTCGCACTTGAACCTCCGAGCATCAAGCTTGACTCTTTTTGTGACAAATTGACGGAACCCACCCAACCCCTCCCTTAAAAATCAATGCTATCAACTTAAGGTAATATTTTTGTAGGGTGTCATTCCCGAATGTTTCTATCGGGAATCTTTTTGATTAAAAAGATTCCGTGTAAGATCATCACGGAAAGGCAAGAGCTTAAGTTGACAACATTGCTTAAAAATAGAGGGGCTTTTGGATTATGCTATTAAAAATTTAATCAATCAAATTTTGGATATTGAAAAATACCTCTCTTTTAAGAGCAATGCTTTCAATTTAATAATCCAAATGTGGCTAAAGCCATTTCCTCTCTATTTATTTTTATCCAGTCGCTTAAAAGCGACGGCAATTGCCGATTTTAAAAAACAAAAAATTATAATGGCTTTAGCCACATTTCCATCTTTAAGTTGACGGCATTGCTTAAAAATGGAGGGCTTTTGGATTACACTATAAAAAATTTAATCAATCCAATTTTGTATTTTTAAAAGTCCCTCTCTTTGAAGAGAGGGATTTAGGGTGAGTCACTTTTTAACAAAGCGTTGTTTCAAATCATCATAAATTGGTTTTGCATCTGGTATATCCATTTTTGCTGCAAGCTTTACTGAGTTGTAATATGATAATGCCGAAATGTATGCCTCACCTCCAGATACCATTTTTGAATCTTCTAAATTTGAAGTTACGCCAAGCAATGGATTTAGTATAGCTGATAAATCTTTTACTGCTGTAAAATCAACTTTTAATTCATCAACATTCATATAAGGTGGTGCAAATTTTGGTGTTGTTTCTGCATAGTTTAGTGTTTTTTCTACAAAAGGAAATGTTTTGTCACTCATTTTTACCATATCTCTACGTTCTTCGGGAGTTAGTGCTACCAAATATGGCTCCAAT
>JAHISP010000002.1 GCA_018818165.1 Bacteroidota bacterium
ATTTTTTACTAACTAAAATATTATTGATTTTTGTTAAGTAAGCAGAATTTGGTAATTTTACACCGCAAAAGAATTAAGACAAAGTTTTATAATCTATAGGATTTACTAATGGCAAAAATACTCTATAAGGAACAATTATCAGCAGATGTATATTTAATGCGAGTTCATGCACCGCTAATTGTTGAAGAAAGAAAAGCTGGACAGTTTATTATACTTCAAACAAATGAAGAATTTGGCGAACGTATTCCACTAACAATTGCGGATGCAAACGAAGCCGAAGGTTCAATTACGCTTATTTTTCAAGTTGTTGGAAAAACCACTACAGAACTTTCACAATTTAATGTTGGTGATGATTTACCTGTTTTAGTTGGACCTTTGGGAAAACCAACACATATTGAAAATTTTGGAAAAGTTGTCTGCGTCGGTGGCGGAATTGGTGTTGCTCCTTTGCATCCAATTGCGCAAGCATTAAAAGCTGCTGGAAATGAAGTTACAACAATAATTGGTGCAAGAAATAAGGATTTAATTATTCTTGAAAAAGAAATGAAAGCAATTGCTGATAATTTAATTATTTGTACTGATGACGGTTCTTATGGAAGAAAAGATTTAGTTACTGCCCCACTTAAAGAAATTTGCGAAAATGAAGCTACAAAACCAAATATGGTAATTGCAATTGGACCTCCAATTATGATGAAATTCTGCTCTTTAACAACAAAACCTTATGGAGTTTTTACGCAAGTTTCGTTAAACACAATAATGGTTGATGGCACTGGAATGTGCGGCGGTTGCAGAGTTAATGTAGGAAATCAAGTAAAATTTGTTTGTGTTGATGGACCAGAGTTTGACGGACATTTGGTTGATTTTGATAACATGATGGCACGTTTAAGTTCATTTAAAGGACTTGAAACCGAAGCACTTCATAAATGTAATGTTGATAAAGAATTTGAAGCAAAATTAGAGGAGAAAAAATGAGTCACCTTTCACAAGCAGAAATTAATGAACAAGTAAAAATATTATTTGACCAAATTTTTAATAGAACTACTCCATTAACTAAAAAAGAGCAATTAGCAATTCCTCCACAAATGATGCCTGCCCAAGATGAAAATATTCGCAGATACAATTTAGAAGAAGTTGCTGTGGGTTATTCTGCTGAGCAAGCGCGAGTTGAAGCAATGCGTTGCATTCAATGTGCAAAACCATCTTGTATTTCTGATTGCCCCGTTTCAATAAATATTCCTGGATTTATAAAACACGTTGCCGAAAATGATTTTCAAAGCGCAATTGATGTTATAAAAGAGACTTCCCTGCTTCCTTCAATTTGCGGAAGAGTTTGTCCTCAAGAAACTCAGTGCCAACTTAATTGTGCAACTGGAAAATTCAACAAAAGTGTTGATAAAGCTGTTGCAATTGGTAGGCTTGAAAGATTTGTTGCCGATTGGGAACGTGAGCAAGGCACAATTAAACCTCCAATTGTAAAACCAGAAACAGGCAAAAAAGTGGCTATTGTTGGAAGTGGTCCAGCAGGACTTGTAGTTGCAGCCGATGTTCGCCGCGAAGGTCATGATGTTACTCTTTTTGAAGCATTCCACAAACTTGGTGGAGTTATGCGTTATGGAATTCCAGAATTTAGACTTCCAAATGATATAATTGACCAAGAGGTTTCCACACTTGAAAAAATGGGTGTAAAATTCCAGAAAAATTTTGTGGTTGGAAGAACTCGTAAATTACTTGATTTAATGAAAAAAGATGGTTTTGATTCTGTATTTATTGGTACTGGTGCAGGACTTCCAATGTTTATGGGTATTGCAGGTGAAAATCTTGTTGGAGTTTTTTCTGCTAACGAATATTTAACTCGCGCTAATTTAATGAAAGCTTATGACGAAGAACATTCCGATACTCCATTTTTCCATTCCAAAAATGTTGCTGTTCTTGGTGGTGGAAATGTGGCGATGGATTCTGCACGAATGGCTCTTAGACTCGGTGCCGAAAATGTTTATGTTGTTTATCGCCGAACGGAAGTAGAAATGCCAGCTCGTGTTGAAGAAGTTGAACATGCAAAAGAAGAAGGCGTTCAGTTTTTATTCCTACAAAATGCAAAAAGTATAAAAGGTAATGAAAAAAGTCGTGTTGTTGGAATGGAATGTTTGCGATATGAACTTGGTGAGCCAGATTCATCAGGTCGCCGCCGTCCAGTTGTAATTGAAGGCAGTGAATTTATGCTCGATGTTGATACTGTAATTGTCGCAATTGGAAATGGAAGTAATCCATTAGTCAGCCAAACAACTCCAGAACTTACAGTAAACAAATGGGGAAATTTGATTGTTGATGATAAAATGAAAACCTCAATTGATGGAATTTATGCTGGTGGCGATATTGTACTTGGAGCCGCAACCGTAATTCTTGCAATGGGCGAAGGAAGAAAAGCAGCTGCTGCAATTAATGAGTATTTATTAGAAGAAAGATAGTAGATTCTAGAATCAAGAATCAAGACACAAGATGTTAGACTTAAGATGTTAGGAACAAATAAATTAGTTTATTTAGCAAAATGGCAAAGATAAAACTTTGCCATTTTCTTTAGAGGCTGTGTGAAAAATAAAGAACTCACCCTAAATCCCTCTCTTAAAAAGCAATGCTGTCAACTTAATGATCCAAATGTGGCTAAAGCCATTATAATTTTTGTTTTTCTAAAATCAGTTTACTAAAGTAAACGGCAATTGCCGTCGCTTTTAAGCGACTGGAGAAAAATAAATAGAGAAGAAATGGCTTTAGCCACATTTGAAATGATGAATAGTCTTAAGTTGACAGCATTGCTTTGTAAGAGAAGGGGCCGGGGGATGAGTTCTAGTGCTTGACTTAAAATTATCACACAGCCTCTTTAGTAAACGTATTGTTAAATCCAAAACCTTAAAAATACCCGCAATCTCAAACTAAAAAAAGCGATGCTTACAAAATTATATTGCTCAAAACTAACATATTGAGGAAATTTTGCTTTCTATCTAAATAAGTTTTATAATATCTGAAAACAAATCAAATTGCACGTTTTATTGCATATTTTAGTTTTTATAGTAATTAAGTTTTTATAATTTAGTTTACAAAATATTTATAATATTAGATATTCTTATCAAGTTAATAATATGGAGAAGTAATGAAAAGAGTAATTTATTTGTTTTTAGTTTTTAGTATATTTTTAATCAGTTGTAACGATTCCAAAATTGTTGACCCGCCAGCTAAACAAAATGAAATTACAATTGGTGTTTTAGTCTCGCTAACAGGAAATTGGTCATCACTTGGAATTACTACAAAATCAGCCTTAGAAATTGCCGTAGATGAGATAAATCAAAATTATATGGAAAATGATATAAATCTAAAATTTGTTTTAAAAGTAATTGATACAAAACTTGACCCAGAATTGGCATATTCCGCAACTCAAGAGCTAATTACTGATGGAGTAGAAATTATAATTGGTCCTCAATCCAGTGCTGAATTATCGAAAATTAAACCTTTACTTGATGCAAATAATATTTTCGCTGTTAGTATGAGCAGTACGGCAAGTTCTCTTGCTTTAGCTGGCGACCATATTCTGCGCATTTGTCCTGATGATAAACCTGAAGGCGTTGCAATTTCTGCGCTGATGTGGTCAAAAGGAATTAAAAAAGTTATTGCGGTTTATAGGGATGATGATGGTAATATTGGATTAAAAAGAAGTATGACAAAAAGTTTTATAAATCTCGGTGGAACTGTAATCGATTCGATAAAATACTCAAATGACGATAATATAACAGCAAATCTAATTGACGAAATTGTGACAAGTTTAAATACATCAACCAATGCTTCTGAAACTGCAATTTATCTTGCTGGATTTGATGAAATTACTGACATATTTACAATTGCTAAATCAAACACTCAACTTTCTTCAACACTTTGGTTTGGAAGTAACGGTTCAGCAATGAGTTCAGCAATTGTTTCAAATGCTGATGCAGCAAGTTTTGCAAATGAAGTTGAATTTTGCACACCATTATTTGCTCTTTCAGCAGAAAATGAAACAGAATGGAATTCCCTATTCACAGCTATTGAACAAGCAACAGAATTAAAACCAGATGCATATACTTTTGCAGCTTACGATGCTATTAAAATAGCTTCACTTGCATATGAATCATCCGATAATGGGTTTACAAATTTATTTTCCAATTATGTTACTATTTCTACAACTTACAACGGATTAACAGGCTTAACAGAATTTAACTCCGCCGGTGACCGCAAATTTGGAAATTTTACTTTTTTTGAGATTTGTGGAATAAATCCAAATTTTTCTTGGGTTTCTGTCGGAAGCTACAATACCTCTACAAATCAACTATTATATACTGGCTGTAATTAAATATCTCAATTCAATATTTTTAACCGATGGATTGAAAAATATCCATCGGTATAAATCTTAACCCAAACTCACTTTTTGATTTTTACTTTTAACCAGTCGAAAAATATATAAAACCAAAAGCCAAAAATTATTCCAACAATTGGTGGAACAAATGGACTAAAATATGCAGCGCTTGATGCCAAAATGTATGAAATAATTCCCACCCAATTAAATTGTGAAAGATTTGCATTTTTTAAAAGTGGATAGTTGAATTTATGCTTTACGAAAAAATCCGCCATAATTATTCCTCCAATTGGTGGAATAAAAGTGCCAAGTAAAATAATAAATGGAACAAGCCATTGGTACATTCCCAAAATGGCGAGTAAAGTTCCAAACGCTGCACCGATAAAAGTGACTAATTTTCTCTTTTCGGTACGAACAAAATTACATCCCGCCACAGAAAAATTGTAAACTGTGTTATCTTGAGTTGTCCAAATGTTTAGAAATAACATAATAATTCCTAAACTTAACAAACCTTGAATTTTAATTACATTGACAATATCTGCTTCTTGATACACCAAAGCACCAACTGTTCCAATTAAAATCATAAATCCATTACCGACAAAAAAAGCAATTAAACTTGAGAAAATGGCAGATTTTCCCGACGAAGCAAATCTAACCCAATTTGTAGCTTGAGTTCCACCACTTGCAAAAGTTCCAAAAACGAGAGTAATTGCAGCACTAAAAGTAAGTTCGGTTGTTGGAATTACATCTAAAAGTCTGCTAAATCCACCAACATCATTTATTGAAATATAAATGCTAATAAAAATTAGAATAATCATCATTGGAACGGCAATTATTGATAATTTTTCCAATCCTTTGTAGCCGATTATTGCTGTCCAACAAAATGCGAATCCAAAAAATATCATTAAATAACTCGAATATGACTTATCAATTTGCAAGAATTCAGTTAAAATTATTGAAATTGTAGCCGTTCCCCAAGCGTACCAGCCAATTTGAGTAATTCCTAAAACCAAATCAACAATTTTGCTTCCAAACTCGCCAAAAGAAAAACGTCCCATCATAACAGTATTTAAACCACTTTTGAACGAAATGTAGCCAAGTGCGGCAACATAAGCCCCAAGCAACAAATTTCCTAAACCAATAATTAGCAACAAATCGGGAAACAATTTGAAAGCCGTTCCCAAAGTTCCGCCCGCCCACATAGTTGCGGTAAAAAATGTAAATCCCAATAAAACGGAGGTTAATGACCAAAAACTTTTCCTGTTTTCTTTTGGAACTTCTTCAAGAGGAAAATCCTCAACCAAACTTTTTTCTTTATTCATAAACTCTAATTGATAATTGATAATTAAAAATTAGAAATTTTATTTATTATTTCATAATTCATGAGTTTGGTCTGAAAAGGCAATTCTTTTAATTTTAACCTATAAAATAAACCGTTAAAACGATTATCTCTTAGCCTAAGTTATTATTAACCCACAAGTTAAGTTGTGGGTTAATGGTAAATGAACAAAAATTTTAACGGTTTTAACCGTTTACGACCTTTTTAGAATAGCCTAATTAATAATTTGGCTTTAAGTTTTGGTGATATTTTACATATTAATCCAATAAGAGAACTTAATTAGAAAAATGTTATCTGCTTCAGATTCCCAAAGATTTGAGAAATCTTTTCCAAGATGAAATTGACCAGGGTCCTGGAAATTCATTTTGTCGTGAGTCCACACAAAATAAAGCACCGATCCAGGAAGCACTTCCCATCTCAAAACCGCATTTCCGCGTAGTGACTTAAAATTAAAGTTGGGATTTCTGAACGAAAATGAATCATTTGAATTAATATCTGGATTTACCGTGTATTTATCATTTGTTGATTCATAATTAATTGTTGAACCATTTTCGCCATACAAATTTGTTTTGCTTGTGTTTGGTTCTGCCAATTCTTTGAAATTATCATAATTTCCTACAGAAAATAATGGCTGAATATAAAATTGCAGACTAAATTTTGAATTTAACGTCCAATCGACTCTAATATTAGCAGTAATTGTCCTTTGATCCATTTGTCCGAAAATATAGCGCGAGCCAAATGTTGCGGTTGCATTTTCGTCCTTTACTGCAGTAACCCATTGATAAACTGAATTAGTATAATAATATTCTGGTTCAACAGAAATATTTAGTTGAGAATCTGGTTTCCATTCAACTTCAAAACTAGCTGAAAAGTCATAACTTCCAAAAGCATCTTTCCAAAATCCAATTCCTGGCGAAACTACAACTTTCTCTCTTGAATCCGAACTTACATTTAACGCAAAGAACAAGTTATCAGCTAAAGACATTCTTGGTCCGCCACGAGTAATAGTTGTGGAAGTACTTCCAAAATCGTAACCAGCTTCTGCCTGTAAATTCCAATAATTAACAAATTGGACACTTCCATTTGAGTAAAATCCGAGTCGAGAAACATTTCCGTCATAATCAGAATTTCTATTAAATCCTAAAAATATGTTTTTATATCTTGTTAAATCATCAGGTTCAAACCAGCGATAACCAGTAACAATGTGACCATTAATTCTATCAGCAAACCATTGATAACCCATATCGTTAAATTCAAAACCTGGCGTAGCAGTTCCGATAGCAGAATTTAAATAGAAATTTCCTTTTTGCTTATTTATTGCAAATCGTGTAAACATTCCAGATAAAGAAGTTAAATTTTCGTCGAGACGCATATTAACTCTGTCAGGTCTTTGAAAATATCGATATGGCTGCCTTTGAATATTAACAAGAGCATCTTTTGAACCGTGAACGAAAGAGCCAGCAATCATTCCAGTTAAAACATACATTTCGTCCTCATCCAAAAATGTCCAGCCATCAACTCCATAAGAATAAGCCTGATCTGTTAATAATGATTTTAGATTTTTGTTTGATAAATCGCGATTAACAGCTGTAAAAATCATCCCAATTGCTTGATTTCCTTCATTAAATTCCTTTCTAGTTCTCAAAACGCCATAATGAGTAAGTGGTTCAACTTCCTCTTTAATTATATCGTTAGTATTTGTGTAAATTCTTGCGTTTGTTTTTTCGGTAACGGCACTTAAAAGTCCAATTGACCAAGTATCGTCAATTTTTCCAGTCAATTTTCCCGCACCTAAAATTCGTGTATCAATTGGCTGGTCAACAATTCCGTCAGTTGTTGGATAACCTTGCGGGGTTCTTCCAATTCTTCTGGAATAAAATAATGTCGGGTTTCCAAAATTAAATCCCCAATTGCTATTTGTTCCACCAGAACCAAATTGAAAAATATTTTCACCTTCAATGAAAAAAGGACGTTTTTCGTTAAAATATATTTCATTTGCAGATAAATTTACAACAGCTGGGTCAACTTCAACTTGTCCAAAATCTGGATTTATAGTAACATCAACATTTAAATTACTACCAATTCCAAATTTAACATCGGCACCTAAAGATGTTTGATATTGATTTCCTGCATAAAATGGGTCGCCTTCTTTTCCGTGCAAATACTGTCCTTTTTGAACAATATAAGGTAAAAATTCAAATCGTTTTTTAGGAATAATTCCGTCTAAACCAGTTAAATCGGCAAAATGTGAAACAAATCCACTTTCCTTTTTAGGTACCATTACAAGAAATGACATTTCGTGTTTACGTTTTATATCACGATTTAAATTTATTCCCCAAACCATTTCTTTTGCTTCATTAAATCTTAATTGTGAAAATGGAATTTTAATTTCGGCAGTCCAACCTTCTTTATTTACTTCAGTTTTAACTTCCCAAATTCCATCCCAAGAATCGCTCATTCCACCATCATTAAAAAGAGTTCCGTCACAAATTGAGCCACCTGGATTAACAGCAAAATAATTTCCAGTTCTGTTATCGTTATATGGGTCAATATAAATCCAGAACCAATCAGATTCCACAACATTATCTCGACGCATTAAAGTAACATCAATCGAATCTGGGTTTGAATCATAGAATTTTCCACTAAAATACAAATTTTCGCTATCGTGTGAAATCCAAATTTCGGTCTTTTCGCTTGTAGGTTTGCCTTCATCCGGATCTTTTTGAGTAAATTCTGATAAAGGAGAATTCTGGTAAACCGATTCGGTTAATTTTCCATCAATAACCAATGGAGTTTCTATTTTATATGATTTTACTGATTTAGTAGAATCGTCCAATTTTGACCCAAATAAAATACTTGAGAACACAAGAAGAGTAAATAAAGTAAGATGTTTTTTCATAAATGACCTTGTTCCATAAAATATTTTCAACGTTCTTTAGATGTATTTGTTATTAAAAAGTTCATGTTTTTTTCTAAGTAGCAAGATATAAGATTAGAGACAAAAGATAAATAACTAAACTTTGCCGTTCACTTTAGAGGCTTTGGGAAACAAACTTATCCCAAAATTTTCGCAATCTCTCAACAAAAAGTTATACTTTAAAATTTTACTCCAAAAGAGAGTGTCTCACATTTTCATTAGTAACAAGTAATAACCTTTCATATTATAATTTTACTCTTTTAATTCCTTATTTATTTCACATATATTATTGTATTTATTAAGGATATTTAATAATTTTTCGAGTGAAATAAATGTTTGTAATTTGTTTTATGTTTTGGGATAACAAATAAATAAATTTTTTAATTATGATTAACTTTAGTCTTTTTTATAAAAGACATATTTTCACAGTATTTTAAGGTTTTTATTGATAAATGCTTTATTGAGTAGTTTAATTTAAGTTGGAATTTTTAACACATTTGGAGAATTGAAGAAGCAAGGCTTCTCAAAAACAAACAATATAACAACAATCTATGGAGAAAAACATGAAGAAAATTTATTCAATTTTGTTAATTAGTCTTTTAATGGCTAGTTTCAGTTTTGGACAAAGTGGTATTAAAGTTGGTGTTGGTGGCGTTGTTGGTTTACCAATGGGAACTTTTGGTGATGTAGTTGGAATGGGTTTTGGTGCTGCAGTTGTTGGCGAATACAAAGTTGCTGATAATATTATTGGTACTTTTACTACAGGTTATTTAATGTTCTCTGGAAAAGAAGATATTTATCCTGATTATTCAATTATTCCATTAATGGTTGGTGGAAAATATTTTTTTAATGAAAATATGTATGGAACAGTTCAACTTGGTCTAAACATGGTTTCTTATACTGTTCCAGCTATTGATTGGGGTTTCTTTACTTCTCCTGAAACCACAGAAAGTGGAACTGAATTCGGATACGCAATTGGCGCTGGCTATGAAATGGGCGACATCGATGTATTAGTAAAATACGGTAGTTTCATGACTGATGCTAACTATATTGGTTTAACTGCTGTTTACAAGTTCTCATTATAGTTAATATTTGCTTATTGAAAAATAATCATAATTATTAATCCCACCAATCCCCATTGGTGGGATTTTTTTTTCTAGGTAATGAGCCAATTTTGTTGCAAGTAGTAAAATATTTAACCACACATACAGCAGCAATTATTTCTAATAAATATTTTAGCTAATTTGTTGCTTTAGATACTAATTATTTTCCATTCAAATTTTTTGTAGACCAGTAACAGGCAATTAGTGATCCTGATATATTATGCCAAATGCTAAATATTGCTCCAGGCAAAGCTGATAAAGCTGGGAAATATTTTGTAGCTAACGCAACAGCAAGCCCACTATTCTGCATACTAACTTCTATTGAAATAGTTATACAAACTTTCTTGTTGTAACCAAGCAATAATGAAATATAATATCCAAGTATAAGTCCCACTAAATTGTGACTTACAACCGCAATTATAAGTGTACCACCAATTGTTAAGAGCAAAGCACTATTTAATGAAACTACTATTGATATAATTAATACAATTGCCAACATAGAAATAAGTGGCAAATAATCTTTAAATTTTGCTACATTTTTTGCAAAATAACGATTCACTAAAACTCCACACAAAGTTGGAAGTAAAACAATTTTAAGAATACTAAAAAGCATATCTAAAATTGGCACTGGAATATACTCGCCAGCATAAAATGATGTTATTAAAGGAGTTAGAATAAATGCAAGTAATGTTGAAACTGTAGTCATTGTAACCGAAAGGGCAACATCTCCGCCAGCTAAATAGCAAATAACATTTGAAGCTGTTCCACCTGCAACACTTCCTACTAAAACCATTCCAACCAATAATTCATCATCAAGACCATATATTTTTGAAATAATAAAAGCTGCGGCTGGCATTATAAGATATTGCAAAAGCACGCCAACAAAAATTATAGTTGGACTTTTCAAAACTCGTATAAAATCATCAAGCGTGAGAGTAATTCCCATTAAAAACATTATCAATACCAAAAGTGGAATTATTAATGATTTATAACCAGAAATAAATTCAGGAGATAGAAGTGCAATAATTGCAAACAGAATTGCCCAGATTGGAAACATATTTGTAATTTTTTTAATCATAATTGTATTTTCATTCGCAATTTTTTTAAAATATTATTCAATAATAATATAATTTAATTTTTAACTCTTGTATTTTTTTAATTTTTTACTACATTTTTTGAAAAGCTTAAAAGTGATTTCTTTTTTACAAATAATTAATCTTTGTATATTGCAAAATGAAAAAATCAATTCCAATATTATTGCTTTTAATTTTAATTTCATGTAATTCGGAAATTAAACAAGAACCTGGTGTATTAGCGAAAGATCCACCTAAACAAACTCCACTAATACAATCTCAGGTTTGGGAGAGGGATGAATATTTTATAAACGCAATTGCACAATTTGAGTTAAAGGCAAAAGTACTTGGCAAAGAGCATTATATTTTTGATAGAGTGTCCGATCTTGCGCCTTACGATTTGGCTTTAGGTTGGGGACAAATGTCTGACCAAACAATAGTTGATAAAATTGATATTTCTCAAAGGTCAAGATGGTTTTTCTGGAATGTAGATTTATATCCAATTCCAAGAAAAGAAATTGAAATGTCGGCTTCAAACATGCATATAATTTCATCTAATGACGAAGTTAAAAATCAATTAGATGATATTATTGTTGGTGAAATTATTTATTTAAAAGGATATTTAGTCTCGGTAATGTCTCCCAAAGATGGTTGGCATTGGAAAAGTTCTTTATCAAGAAATGACACAGGAAACGGGGCTTGCGAAGTAGTTTGGGTTGAAAAATTACTGAGATTAAAATAGTTTTTCATCATTATTCCATAATTCCCATGTTTTCCGCACAATTTCCAAAAAGACTGTAACTAGTTTAATTTGTAAAGATATTTCAAAATATGGGTGCTCAGGTTAATTTGTAAATGTATTTATGATAAAAGGGAAATATATATTGCAAGTATTTCATTACAGATTATCTTAAAATAATATGGCAAATAAAGAATACAAGACAATTGGTTTTTTGATAAAAAAGACAAGATAGATGTGTCATATTAATTTTTGTAGTGTTAATAGCAAACTTGTAAATGGCAAAGTTCTCGAATCAGCGATTCGAGCTACAATGTTGGGCGATTCACCTAATCGCAAAGCTGATACCGACAAACTTGTAGAATTGTATTAGTAATCGGCTTAATTACAACAATTTGTTTAAAAAAGTTGAGGTGTCCAAATACTGAAAACATGAATAGTTTTTTCATCATTCCATTATTCACTTTTCCATCATTCCCTTTTCCATCATTCCATTATTCCCTTTTCCACTATTCCTCAGTTATGTGCTTCCCTTCAATTTTATTGTCATAATAACGTGTTGTTGGGTAAGCAAAATCAATATCTTTATACTTTGCAAACTCCTCAAGAACAGTTTCCCAAATAACCTCTTCTGTTCCCCTTCTCTTTCTAACATGACAAATGTAACGCATAGTTAACATTATTCCACTATCTTTAACAGAAGTATAAACTATTGGAGTTAAAGTATGATAAAAAATCATGAATTTTTTAGAAGTATCCTTTATTTGCTTTTGTGCTTCCGATGTTAAACTAATTGTCTTCTCGTTAACAATCTTAGTAAGAATAGTTTTTGCTTTTTTCCAGTCACTTTCAAATGTAAGTAAAACTGGAATTTCATTCCAAATGTATTCGAAACCTTCTGTGTAATTTGCCTGCCATAAAGTAAAAACTAATCCATTTGGAATGTGAATAATTCGTCCTGTACTTTGATCAGCATCAACCCAATTGCCAACTTCAATAACTGATGACTGGAATAAACGGATGTCAATTACATCACCTGTAACATCACCAATCTGAATTCTATCACCAATTTTGAAAGGCTTTCTTGTTGTAATAAATAACCAACCACCAATATTTACCAACAAATCTTTAAAAGCAATTGCTAAACCTGCGGATAGAAGTCCAATAAAAGTACCAACAGATTCAAATATGCCGAACCAAATTCTTGAAAGAACTAAAATAGCAAGTATAACTGTAACGGTTTTTAATGTTTTGCCCCAAAAATATCGCTCTTTATAATCCTCTAATCTATCAATTATTAATTTGTTTGAAATTCTACGTGCTATCCAAATAAAGATGAATAGAATAATTGATAGTAATAATTGCTCTTGCGTTCCAGTAGAAATTCCAAAAATGTTTTCAATAACTTCATGAATATTAGATTTTATATTACCCATCTTATATACTTTTATTGCTAGTGGACAAAGAATTTTTGAAATATCAATGAAGCTCCACCCATTGCACCGCTTAATGATTTAAATTGCGAAAATTTAAGTCGTGTATTTTGTGCAAACTCAGAGATTACATCATTAAGAATACATTTACGAATTATAGGTTTAATAAATTCTTCAGCTTCACAAATATCACCGCCAATAATCACTAATTCTGGATTTAATAAATCGACATATTGAACAATTCTTTTTCCAAACTCTTTTGCAATTTCTTTAAGAATATAAATTGCACCAGAATCTCCAGCTTTTGCAGCCTTAATAATATCAGATAATTTAATATCTTCACCATCATTATGTCTTTGACAAATATTACATTCACCTTTATGAATTTTTACTGCGTCTTTAATAACATTCTTCAGAAATCCTTCTGGAAGAAATGTTCTAACTTCACCAGCAGCACCATTTGCACCTCTGTGAAGCTCGTGATTAATTATAAATCCAGCACCCATTCCAGTAAAATTTTGATGGATTACAAGATATAACATATCTTTCACCATGTTTTCACTTTTAGATAACCATTTTACACCTAAGGCACCCGCATTAGCATCATTCTCTATCCGAATATCAAAATTTAATTTTGGCTCCAATATTTCTTTAAAGTTTACATTGTGAAGATCAAAACCCATTGAATATAAAATTCTACCTTTATCACAATCAACTGTACCTGGCATTGCCAAACCTAAACCTAATATTTTTTTTCTTGGAACCTTAAAATCCTTTATTACTTTTTCAACAATCTCTTGAATTTGTACCGCCAATTTTTCTGGATCAGTTGTATATTCAACCTTATAAGCCTGTTGAAAAATAATTTCACTTTTGAAATCCAACAGAACTAAACTAACTTGTTTTGACAACAATTCAATTCCGAAAGTAAAACCATAATCCGAAGATATATCCCATAACACAGGTGGTTTTCCACCTTGAATTGTTGTACCACCCATTCCAATTCTTCTAATGTAACCTTTTGATTCAAACTTTTTTAAGGTATAAAGAACTGTGGATATTTGGAGACCTGTTATATTACTAATTTCTCTTGCAGAAATTGAAGAATTCATTCTAACAAGATTAATAATATGCTGTCTGTTTAATTGTTTAACTAATTTTGAAGAGCCGCTAGTGAACATTTTTATATCAGTTTATGAATAATATTTAATTTTAAAGTTTTATTGTGTATTCGAAAATACAATATTTTTTTTATAATAACCTAATATATTTTTAATAAAATAAGTTTATAACACTATATTTAACAATTAGTTAGGTTAATAGAACTGAATATATAACTATTTCTATTAAATTTTTGTTGTATGAATTGTATCTAAAATATTTTTCCAAACAACTTCTGGATTATCGCAAACTAACCAGCTTTCTTGCGAACTTCCCTCATAACCCCAAATTGCAATATTTTCTATTCCAGCATTAATTGCAGAAGAAATTGCTTTGGAAACTTCATGCTCTCTTCCATCAGTTATTTTAAAGCCTTGAATCCATATTTGAGATTGTTTGTTCTTTTTTAAAGTCAATTCATGGAGAGCTTTCGAAAAATCTGCTACTTTTTTTACAGTGGCTTTTTCCCAAATCCAATAAGGACCAGTAGCAACTGTTTTAATTGAACTAATATCAAAAAACTTTTCCCATTCCTTTTCTATTTGTTCAACTTTAATATTTGCAGTTAAATATAGCGTATTTTTCACTCCACCTTTTGATGCTTTTTCTGATAATCTCGTAATAAAATGGAAAAGGCTATTTTTTTTAAATAGTTTTACATCATCTGTTTCTATTGCTGGTAAAGGATAATTAAATTCTTCTTCAAATTTTGATTTACAATATTCGCAACGGCAACCCCATCTTCCAGGAACGCTTGCTAAAAATCCTTGTTCATGAAAGTGCGGTTCATCCCATAATATTTCATCAACATTGGAATCGATTATCATTTCAATCCATGAATCCATAAATTTATTAAATTCTGGTGAATTTGGACACGCTATAGGAGTTGGCTTTCCGTCATCCAAAACTTGACATGAATTAAAGATATTTTTACTTGCAAAATTTGAAAATGGCTCACCTCCAAAAACATTTCCAACTCCCCAAGGATTAACCCAAACATCCAAACCTTCGTCATGAGTTATTTTGAAAATCTCCTTCATTGTTCCAGAATTAAACATCAAATCAAATTCCGAATATGTATGAAGCACAAATGTAAATCCGTTTTGCTTAAGTTCATGCATATCGGATTTTACATGCTTTAATATTCTGTTACCGTAGTATGAAACGCCTATTTGCAATTGATTTTCCCTTCTAATTTCCTAAATTTTTAAGACTCATTTTTATACATCATTAATTGATTTTCATTTAAAGAATAATAGTATTTCACTTCACAATATTTGTTTAAGCTATTGTAATATGATAAAATAAAGTGGAATTCTTTTTCACGATTATTATCAAAGACAAATTGGAAATACCCACTTCCCTTTTCTTCAAGATAATTTTGTGGCTCAATTGTTATATTGACACCATTCTTCGATTTTATCTTAATATCACGAATAGCACCGCCGTCATTAACAAAATAATAAACAATTTCATTCGATGTTCTTTTAACTTTAAGTGACCTAAAAATTGGTGGCAGTTGATTTATCTGTGAAATATCGCTTCCGAGAATACCATCTAATTGAGTATTGTTATCTAATTCAATATTATTATATTCTTGTAGTAAATTATCAACTTTATTCTCTAAATCTTTTTTTGCTAATTCTGAAATATCTGTTTTCAGTAGTCCAAACAAACCACCAAATGGTGATATATCATTTTTATTATTAGAGAATCCATATTTAAGAAATAGAGCAACTTGATAGCGATTAATGTAAATAATTATAATCACAACTACTATTAGGGATATTCCAATAATATCTTTCCCATCAGACATTAAGTCAAATATTACTTCTTGAGTCAAATTTGGATTATCCAACATTTATAATTCTATTTCTCCATTAATTTAGATTAAATGAAACTTGGGAATCAAAATATTCTATTATATTTGAGGTGCTTTTCACAACACCTCAAATTATATTAAGAACAAACAACCTAAAACAATTTGCGAATATCATCTTTCACATTTTCAGAAATATCAAAGCGGATTACATTTCGTTTATTATCAAGTAATGCCTGTCTATCACCAAGAGCTTGCGCATTCACTAAAACATTAAAAGTCATATCAGATTTATCATTTCCAGCTTCATTTGGAATTTCAACATCAGTTCTATTTTTGGAAACGATTTGGATAAACAAACCATTGCCAGAGTCACCTTTGTGTAATTGTCCTGTTGAATGCAAAAAGCGTGGACCGAAACCGACAGTAGTTGCTACTTTATATTTTTTTTGAATATTTGTTCTTAGTTCTCGAAGTGCAGCTTCAGCTTCATCATTCATATTTACATATGCTTGAATAGAAACATAACTTCTTCCGCTAATATTATTTTCACCAGAATTAAGTTTGTTCATAAATTCTGGAATTACTCCTAATAAATTATGCGTATTCACATCACCATAAACTTTAATTCCATTATCTTCAAGATTTGGAGTGAGTTTTGCAATTTGACCTTCTTCAAGATATTGACTCATCATTTTTCGTCCAATTATTTTTGCTTGTTCAACATTTGGCTGGTCGTATGGCTGAATATCAATTATCCAACTTGCAATAACTGTTGCCATTTCCCAAATAAAAAATTGAGCACCCAATTCATAAATGCTGTCCAATTCCAATTCTAGTACTGAAAAACCAGCATCGGTTAGATTTGATATAAAATTAGCATTTTTGCTATCGTCTTTTAGATGAATATTTACAAATAATCTGTCAAAACTATAATTTTCGGGTAAAAGATTTTCTTCGCCTTCAATTGGTAAAATTCCCTTTCCTTCTTTTCCTGTACTTTCGGCAATTAATTGTTCAGCCCAAGCTCCAAAAGGTTTTAAATTGTCAGAAAGAATAAAAGTTACTTTATCGACCCCTTGTTTTGCAAGAGTGCCAATTGCAACTCCGATTTTTGCAATTACATTGTTTTCAATTATCGATTCCGCAATTGCAACATCTACTAATGAAATAAATTCGCTTAAATTAACTCCAAGTAAAGCTGCTGGAACAAGTCCAAAAAGTGACAACGCAGAATATCTTCCCCCAATATTTGGATCATTTATAAATATTTTTCGAAATTTCAAATCCTTTGCCATTTGCTCCAATCCACTGCCTGGATCAGTAATCGCGATAAAACGCTGTCCAACAATTTCATTTCCAACAATATTAAGAGTTGAGTTGTAAAAGCGTTTCATAAATGAAATTGTCTCAACAGTGCCACCCGATTTTGTTGAAACAATGAAAAGTGTTTTTTGTTTACTGTATTTATCAATCATAGCTTGTACTTGGTCAGGATGTGTACTATCGAGAATTGACAAATCCAAATAGCCCGTTTTTACTCCAAATACTTTTTTGAAAACTTCTGGCGCCAATGAAGAACCACCCATTCCCAACAATAAAGCGTGAGTGAAACCTTCTGATTTCACTTGCTCAACAAATTCATTTATTTCATTAAATTTTGTGTTTGCAACATCGGAGCAATCAAGCCAGCCGAGTCTATTGCTAATTTCTGTTGGATTTTCCCGCCAAACTGTAAAATCCTTTTTCCAAATTCGCTGCATTATTTTTTCATTATTAAATTCAACAAGTTTTGCAGAAAACTCATTTTCGTATTTTCCAAGATTTAACTTTACATTATTCATTTTTAACCTCAATTTATGATACTTTCTTAATCTTACTCTTAATTTTTAATCTAAATCTTCTGCACCTCAATCAAAATAAACACACCCCTGATGCTTCGCATCTTCCCCTCTCTAGCAATGCTGTCAACTTAAGCAATTGTCATTCCGTGATGTTCTTACACGGAATCTAATTTATGGCTAAGATTCCCAATAAAACCATTCGGGAATGACGCTCTAAAAAAATATCACCTTAAGTTGACAGCATTCCCCTCTCTTGAGGGGATTTTTTAAGGATGAAAACAATCTTCGTTACAATTATTTTTCAATAAACCGTATTCACTCAATTCCAAAAAGCTTTTTCATTTCGTTATTACTAATACTTTGAGCAATTTTTTCCTCGTTCTCAAAACTATCAATTTTATTCATTTCACGCGCAAAATCTTCCGATTTTATAATTGTGCAACTATTTACTCTTGCAAAATCCAATACATTTTGATCTGAACTTACAACAGTAATTAGCTTTGGATTATCAGTAATTGAAATTTCATCTTTAATCTTATTATCAGCAGTAGTATTTTCAGAATATGTTATTTTAATTCCCTTTCCTTTAATTGCTTCGTTTGGATGTCCATCAAAATGTAAAGAAACACCAATTTTCTTTTGATGAAAATATCTTTCGAGTTGGAAAACTAATCCAGTGCGCGAAGACTGTTTTTCCTTCTTCTGCATATTCCAAAGTTTTGGAATTTTTCCAATTAAATTATTTCCATCAATTATGTATTTTCTTTTCATTTTTCAATTATTAAAATGTTTTGAAATTACTTCTTCAATATTCTTATCTCCAAAAGTATCTTCATTTTCCACAATTATTCCATCAGGTGAGATAAGCAGCAAATTTGGAATAGCTGTAACTGAAAATGATTTAGAAATATCATCATTCCAATTATTTGTTAAACTAACATTATACCAAGGCATTGTCCATTTACTTTTCCAAAATTTATCAAGATTTACCTGACTATCACCTATTGAAAAACTTAGAATTTCAAAATTTTTATTTTTATATTTTTCGTGAATCTTATGGATTTCTTTCATTTCAGCTACACATGGTGGACAAGTAATTGACCAAAATTGTATTAAATAATATTTGCCGTTAAAAATATCTGGAGTTAATTCTAATGATGATCTAGTGTCTTTTCCACTAAAGAAAGGTACATGATTGCCTATTGTAGTCGGTTTATATGGAGCGAATCTATTTAATGTAAATTCAATCTCTTTAACATCAGAAAAACTATTTTCAAGTATTGTAAAGTATTTGTTTGCCTCATCAATATTATTATGAAGATGTAAAAACCCAATATAATTAGCCAGCGCAACTGCTTTTACTCCTCTATCTGGATTTTCCTTATATAAGCCTAGATAAAATTCTTTGCTTTTACTCATCATCATTTCTTTTGACTTCTCTTGAATATCTCCTGTTACAAACAAGTATAAACCCTTTAACGAATAAACATATTCTTCAATAGCAATATTTGTATTCCAATTTGAAAAGAATAAAATAGCTTGAGTATCTAATGACCACATTATGTCGTTAAATTTAAACATTTTAAGGATTTCTTTTTTTGTATTAGTATCAATATTCTCATGATAACCATTTAGCATAATTTTAGGAATTTGCATAGCAGCATATTGCTTAACTATCTCATCTGCATTACTCAAAATATAATTTTCAATAAACTTGAATTGTTTTTTATTATCAAATTCAAATCCAATGCTATTACCATTTATTTTATAGTATTTCTCTATTTTACTTTGAAAATCCAGATTATATATTTCCATATTATTATGAATAGTCTCAATTTCCTTTAATGACTCGTCTGATGGATTCTTTATCGTAATCATTTCTGGAGATAATATTGTGCTAACACTCACTTGTGCAAGAGTAATATTAACAAAAACAAATAACACTAAAATTATACGAATCATTTTATCCTCATTTAATAATTAAAATCCAGAATAAATATCTTTCGATTTAGAAAGTTTAATATCTCTAAATTCTGGAGCTTTTAATCTAATCTCGAATTTAAATCCTGTATAAGTTCCAATTGGAGTCCAAGCCAAATTTGCTTCCCAAGCGTGTAAATCTCTGTATATTGTAACATTTGGAGCACTTATTTGCTTGTCTTTTATATTGTAACTACATCCAAATGTAAACTTCCACTTTTGAGTTAGATTGAAACTTAAATCTGCACGAAGATTTGAACGGTCACTTTTATAACCAACACCTCTATTAGAATAATTGTAGTTATATGAAAAATCAAAATTCCAAGGGATTTCAAAATCGGTTTCTTCGTCCTTGTATAGCTCAATATAATCATCACTTTTATTATTACTACCTAGTTGATCTGATTCAACGTTATCTGGTCCTTTATCTTTATCTTTCTTTTTTTCTTTCTCCGACTTAAATAAATCAGCCGAAAGTGAAGATGAAAGTGTTAAATCAAAACTTCTCATACGTAAAAGAGAGCCAGTACTATTTACCAAAAATGTATTAGTTGCTTCTCCTTTGGAAAAGACATAAGGTGAAAATATTGTACTCCCATTTAATTTTAGTATACTTCCAATTTGAGTATTGAAGCTAACATTAATTGGATATATATTTACCGAATCTGCAACAAAATTATAGCTAGACGATACCGCCAAATGAAGAAGTTTTATTTTGTGAGATTCGGATGTAGTATCAGTTGGATCTTTTATCGTTTTAATTTCAAAATCATTTCCAAGTGTAAGAGAAAGTCTTTGATCTTCTCCAGAACCAGCACCACCAAATATTTGATTTCCAAATTTATCATATTTTATTAGCTTTCCAGTTGTGTCAATATAAGAATCGAAGTAACCCCAAGAATCCGTTGAGAAATCTGGATTATATGAATAAGTTAGTGAAGGTTGAAAAGTATGACGGAATGCAGAAATTCCAAGCATTTGCGGTTGCATCATTCCATAAATTTTGGTAGAAGTGGATAAATTTAGACTATATGTGTTTACAGTATTCAAATCATTTATGTCATGGGAAATAAAAACCAAACTATCTTCCCCAGTAGAATTGAGAACATTTTCATATTCCTTCACTTGTCGTTTATTATACCATTTTGAATTTATTTGTAAACTTGGTGATAAACTAAAATGTCCAAATTTTGGAGAAGCCGAAACATTTACGGAATGGTTAAGCCCACCATGTATTGTTGATTCACCATCATATTTTTTTCTATTATTTTTAAAACTACCAGAGTAACCGTAACCAATATATTCGTACCAACTTTTATCCTTGCTGCTTCCACCATTTCTTTGGAACGGATAAACACGTGATTTTGATAATGAAATATTTGGTAAATCTTCTGTTATATCACCTGTCTCTAAATTTTGATTTCTGCTATAGCTCATAGATAAATTTATTCCGCTTTCATCCCAGCGTTTTGAAAATGTTGCATTAGAAATAATTTCTTGTCGCACTCTATCGTTAATATTTGGACTATTATTATTTATATAATTACCAGACATAAATTTAAGGCTAACATCAAGCTGCGTGGATGGATTTATTGTTTGATTATGATTTACATTTATATTCCAATCAAATGCTTCTCTATAATCGAGATCATCAATTTCATTAGAAATTTTATTGGAAAATCCACCATTTATATTTCCAGTATAGTCATAACGCTTATTGTACCTCATTCTACCGCGAAGACCGTAACTACCTTTAAAATAATAATCGCCAGTAAGAGTTGCATCGGCATAATCATTAATAACATAAAAATAGCCCATATTTCGAAGATACCATCCTTGAGTTTTTGTATAACCATATGTTGGAGCAATTATGCCAGAAGCTCGTCCAGTTTTATTAGGAAAAACTCCCCAAGGCAATGGAATTGGAAATGGAACGCCACCGATATACATGAAAATCCATTTAGCAATTATTTGTTGCCCTTGAATTACTTTCATTTTTTCAGCGCCAAAATAATAATGCGGAGTATCGGCATCACATGTAGTAAACTTTCCATTTTCTATGAAAAATATTTTTTTATCTACCTTTTTAACTTTTTCGCCATAATAGGTCTTATTTTCTGCATTGTTTTTTGCAACTGAAATAAATCCATGCTGAGTTTTAAAATTGTATTTAATACTTGTGCCTTCGTAAGTATCACTAGCTTCAACCAAAACTGGAGTTTCTACTAACTTTGTATTTAGAGAATCCGTTTTATCCTCTCTTCCAATAGCCTCAAGGTCGCTGGTTTCAAAGTTAATTTTAATATTAGCGCTTTTCAAAGATGTCTGTTTGTATTTTATATCGCCTTCACCATAAAGGTACATCTCTTTTTCTTTCACTTTAAATACTAACGAATCTTTTGCGTTTGCAAAAACAATAGCATCAATTTCATCTTTTGGTTTTTGTTTTAGAGAATCTAAAATACTTAATGAATCAGAAATGCCAAGTGAATCACTTAAGGAAGTGAATAGCGAATCGGAAAATATTTGAGTTGAAACAGAATCAATATTCTGTGCAAATATCTGAATTGTGAATAGTAATATTGCAAATAAAAATATTTTCATTAATGACAATTTTATAGAGAAAAAACCAGTTGTAAATATAGTGTTTTGTTATTTTGGATAAAACAGAATATCTGTTACCTAAACTCATAATCCACTATTTTTATTTTGTCTGGATAGGTAATATTTCCAATAAAAGTCCCTATTACTGGCTTTGCAAAGAGCGAAACTTTATTAGTTGAAGAATGCTGCCCACCAAGTTCTAATGATGTTTTTAATAATTCATTCATATTATTATTGCTAATTACATCAAAAAGATTAAAATATATTTGGAGACCAATTTTATCTTGCGCCTCTATACTGGAAAGTTTTATTGGCTCAGAAATATTTCCAGATAATATACTTTTATCATTAAAGTAAAACTCCCAAGGGAATTCAACTATTTCAAGATTCAAATTGTTGGAATTATTTTCACTAGCATTGGGATTTTGCACATCAATATTTAACGTAAATGAAGCAATTAATTTTTCTTGATTAAAAGCCTGTACTAATTTTAGTATTTCACTCGGTGAAAAATCGCAAAGCTGACTTTTCGCATTTATTGCTATTTCTTGAACTTCAAAATCAGAAATTGAATCTATTTTGAATTGAAGCTTAGTTATATTATCCAAAGTTTTTAGTGCTGAACAACCTGATATTATAATAGAGAACAATAATAGAGTTATAACACTTTTTACATTTACAAACGTTTTCATATAAATTTCGATTCTTTTATTTTAGTTATTATCATTTCAGCAACTTTTAGCGCTTTAAGTCCGTCTTTACCAGAAACAATTGGAGTTTCATTATTTACAATGGCATTAATAAAAAGCTGTTGCTCATACTTTAAAGCGTTAATTTCTTTTTGTTCCGGTTGTTCATAAATAACTGCTTTTTTCCTATCTCCAATTCCCATTTCGCCAAATGAGATAAAATCTTTTAGACTTTTGTCATCGGGTGAAACAAGGCGATATATTTCTGATACACCAGAATTAAAATCAACCGCAATATATGCATCTCGTTGAAATATTCTCATTTTTCTCATTTTCTTTTGAGATATTCTGCTGGCTGTAACATTTGCAACTGCTCCATTTTCAAATTCAATTCGAGCATTTGCAATATCCAAACTATCGGAAACAACATTAACACCACTTGCGCTAATATGCTTAACTTCGCTTTTAACAAGACTTAAAATTATATCAATATCATGAATCATTAAATCGAGAACAACAGCTACATCAGCCCCACGAGGATTAAATTGCGCAAGTCTATCTGTTTGAATAAACATTGGATTCAAATTAAATTTTTCGAGAGAAACCAACGCACCGTTGAAACGTTCAATATGTCCAACTTGGAGTTTAAGATTTTTATCGTCAGCCAATTTTACAATTTCTTCTGCTTCCCAAATTTCGGATGTAATAGGTTTTTCAACAAATACATGAACACCAAAATTAAGAGTAGCTTTTACCAATTCGTAATGTGCTTTTGTTGATGCAACAATAATTACTGCATTCACATATTGCAATAAATCATCTAATTCTGGAAAAACTCTCGTTTTAAACTCTAACGCAACAAGTTCAGCAGCCGAAAAATCTTTATCATAAACGCCTATTAAATCAGCATTATCAACATCTCCAATAAGTTTTGTGTGAAGCTTACCCAAATAACCAGTTCCAATAATTCCAACTTTAATTTTGTCCATCAATTACCGCTCCGTATCTTTTTGTATGCAATTATTTTATCGTAACCACCTAGTTCATCGGTTTTATAAAATAGGAAAATATTATATTCGCGCACTGTTGACCAAGAATTCCCTTCCAATTCAATCCAATCAATATTGGTTAAATAGTTGTTTTCAACATTCGCGACAACATATTGATAATCATAAACTCCGCGTTTTAACTCAACATTAGCTGAATATATTCCATCTTTTTCTATTAACTGAAAATCAGGATAAATATCCCAGTTTGTAAATGCTCCAACTAGAAAGATATTTTCATAATATTCTTCTGGTGGTCTTAAACGGAACTCAACATCAAGATATTCTGAATTAACATTTTTGTAATTCATTATTTTTGAACCACCAAGATAATCATTACTACCTGGTCTAAATTTGTTTGATATTTCAATTCCATCAAAATGAGCAAAAGTTTTTGGAGCCTGATGTTTTGTTTTGTTCATTAAATCCACTTGTCTATATGCACTGCCAGGTTGAATGTTTTTCACAAAAAAAGAATATGAATTATAACTATCTATTTCATAATACTTAAATTCATCATCATAGGATTTATCAATTAAAATTGGATACTCAATCTTCCTATTTTCAATCAACTCAACACAATCCACTTTATCAACAAACAACGATTCTGGAACTGTAACAGATACTTGAAGATCAAATATTTCTCCAAAAACTGCTGGAACAATATTTTTGCCATGCATTCTATTTTGTTCTAGCGAGGTTTTTAAATTGGTAGCAGTTTCATTAACAACATAAAATTTGCCTTCACCATATATAACATCGGGCTCGTAACTATCTCTAATAAAAAACATCCACTTACCTGAAAATGGAAACTTAACATTTTCATTTGGGAAAGAATTAACATAGTGATAATCAGCACTTTCACTTCTGAATGGCAAATTTTCAAACCAAAGATTTCTTTCAGTATTGTAAATCTCGTCAATTAACAAACCACTATCGTATGGTTCCCAATTTTTATCGCACAACATAAATTTGATTTCCCAATTTGGCAAATCATCACATTTTAGGTCAAATTCAATGGTAAGTTTTGAGCCATAAATGGAAACTGGAAATGACGTTTCATCATTTATTTGAAATATTCTTAGCGATTTTATTTCATAATCGTCTTGAGCAAATATTGAACTAAACGAAAACAGAATAATTAAAAGTGCCCACCTCATAATGTGCAAATTGTTAGATTTTTTGGTAAATATTTTTTCATATTAACCCTCAAAGTTTAATAATTAGTTAAATGATAGCTTTAGTTTATGAATATCATATTTAAATTTGATTCTTAAAAAATATCAACTGATTTAATTGATTCGTATGGAATAAATGATTTGTAGATTTGACCATCTCTTACTGCTTCAAGCAATAATCCTTCATCAAAAACTTTAATTAAGATACCAGTTTTAAATACTATTTCATAAAAAGCCGGTTCATCATCCTTTTTAAGGCTATAAACTACACCGTAATTTTCTTTCATTGTAATATTAATTTGCCTATCAACAAATTCATTCCAATCAATCTTCATTACTACTCCAACTACAATTATAAGATATTACTTTAAAATTACTGATAAGTGTTGAGTTTTACAATTGAAACACTAGTCAAAAAATTAGAATACTGCAATTTAGCGTATTTATAATTTTTAGTGATATATTGATTTCAATAAACATTTTATCTTCTCTCAATACCAAATATGAGAGAATCGATTATTGAAGGAGTTAATACTAAAATTGAAGATTATTCTGAGGAATTAAATTGGCAAAGTATAAAATAGTTAATAATAAAAAAGTGGAAAACTCTGCTAATTTAACATTTGAGCAATATTAATATTTTCTTTAATAAGTTTATTAACTATTGTATTTAAATCTAAATTCTTTTCTTTAGCAATTTTTTCAACATATTTTAAGTTTTCTTCTTCAAGGTAAACAGGTAAATTTATTTTTCCATCTTTCTTGTAAAATTTACCTCGCTCACCTTTTGTAAAATCATATTCCTTTTCCATTTTACTATTCCTTGTATTGTTTTTTTTCTTTTTGCGTGGCTTTTCTTGCGGAAATTATTCTGATGCTTACCGTTTCATTAATTTCTTTATATGTATGAACAACAACAATTAAGTTGCCATTGCTTGCTATACCCATTGTTATCCATCTATCTTCATCCGAACTATGCTGAACATCAAAAATTGAAAGAGTTCCGAGGTTTTTTCAAAATTCATAACCAACTTTAATTTTCCAAACTGGTGATAGTTTTTATCTGGAGTTTATCCAACCCAATTTTCTATTTTAATACCATCAAATCTATTAAATTCTGTAACATTTCTTGTTACCATAATCAATTTGTTTGCAACAGCAGTTGCGCCAATTAATAAATCAAAATCACTTATTATTTTGCCTTTCTTTCTTAGCTTCGCTTTCTCTTTTGCAAATATTTTAATTCCGTCAAAAATTGGTAGAATAGATATTTGGTCAGTAAATTTTTCAACTATTGCCAGATTCTTTTCTGGAAACTGACTTTTTTCGGCACCATAAACTAATTCTGCTAAAGTTATTTCTGAAATTGCACAATTTTGAAGACCAATTTTTTCAATTTTTTATCTAGATGATACAAACCCTTGAAAAAATAAATACAAATATTAGTATCTAATAAATACTTCATTATAATTCTTCTATAACTCTGTTATTAAAACGTGATTTTTCTATATCGTCAATAATATCTTCGGCTGTTCTTATGTCTTGCCAAGCACCGAAAATATTTTTAATATTTGATTTTGATTTTGGTTTGGAATTGATTGATTTAGTTAATTTAATAATTAAATTCTTTTTTGAATCGACATCTAAATTTTCAAGAATCCCAAAATACTTTTTTAGTGTTCCATTATTTAAAGCAAGATTTCCCATTAATATTTCCTTCCTAAAACTTAATCAATGCCATTGTTTTTACACTTCAATTTACTTGTTTTCGTTATCGCTGTCAAATGTAATTGTAACCAAATTTTTCAATAAATCAAACTGCTGAGGTTTTTGGAAACCTCGGCAGTTTTTAAGTCCTAAACTATAGGTTCTGGTTTCTTTTTCCTTTTTTTCACTATAATGTTATTGTCGTCAATTATTTGGGTAGTGGTACGCGTTAACTCGCCATATTTTGTTTCATCCACCTGTATCATAGCCCTTAAATAAACAACCAATTTTTCGTTAATTATTACTACAACTTCCTTTTTAATTGCACTAGCATTTTCCTTTGTTCCCTCTTCCGCTTTTTCCTCTTCGTAATTAACACTTGCAGCCTCAAACTCGGTTTGTGCCGCAGTAAGTTCCATAATAAGCTGATTTAAACCTGGAAGTGCCGCAATTGATGGTTGCAAACTTGTGTTTGAAAATTCAATAAGTAACGATGCAACAAGCGAACTTTCTGTTGCATAGCTTTGGTTTATAAGTTCAAGACCAAAATGCTCAAATACTTTATCAACTTCTTGAGCGGCAGTTTTAATTGCTAAATCTGGATGATGCATAAAACCTAAAATTATGTAATATACTGAGCGGATTTTTTCGTCACGTATCTCGTCCTTCTCCTCAAGATCACTTTCGGCTTTTATTCTGTTTATGGCACCGGTTAGTATTTCGTTTTTGGGTTTTAGCAAATTGAATATTCCCGTTAAATGCGTATCACTGCTCCAATCGGTTTTTTCGTACTCAGCAATAATTCTGCCAGCTACTGCGTTTACTTCTGTTGTTCTACTAATTGATGTTAGGTTGTTTAGTGGATTCATAAAACCCTCCTGTTTAGTTTGTTAAATAATTGGTTAGTGTTACTATTATTAGTGAGACAATCTCACTATTTAAAAACATTACTTTTTTTGTTTATAGTTAAAAAGCTTAATTCACTTGCAATGTACAAAGTATATTATGCCAAAAATCAATTTTTCATGTAACGTACAAAGTACATTAGCCCAAAAACCAATTTCCCTTGCAATGTACAAAGTACATTAGCTCAAAAACCAATTTCTTTTGCAATGTACAAAGTACATTAGCTCAAAAACCAATTTCTCTTGCAATGTACAAAGTACATTAGCCCAAAAACCAATTTCTCTTGCAATGTACAAAGTACATTAGCCAAAAAATCAATTTTGCTTGTAATATTTATATTTATATGTTTTAGAAACTTGAATTTGCTACAATTGAGATGATAAGAGAGGTTCCAGAAATTTGACACATTTACTTTAGGATACGACCCGAATGGATAGTAATTGGTGGAATTAGAATAATATAATTTTTCAAAAATGCTCACGTGCCTCAACTAAACAGTTTTTGTTCTTAATAGTTATGTTAATCCGTTTATTCAAAGCTAATTATTATATTTTAAGTTTTCAACTAAAGATTGTAAATAATTAATTTTTAAGAAATGTTGAAAATCTTAACTTGGGTAGCATTAAGATTCCCGCAATTTGTCAATAATAGCCATATTCCCTTACAAAATATTGCTTTTGGATTACAAAATTGCGGGAATCTATTTGGGAATAATTTAATTTGAGGAAAGCAAACCTCCAAGGTTTGCACATCTTATTGTTGTTTTTCAAACATTTAATTCCATTCTCAAAACTATTTTACAATGCTTAAAACCTTGGAGGTTTTTGCACTATAAAGACTCAAACCTTCGAGGTTTTGGAAACCTCGAAGGTTTTTTAGGATGCTTCTATTATTTTTATTTCTTCGGGAGTTAGGTTGTATAGTTCGTAAACTAGTTTATCTATCTCTTGCTCCATCGCGCTTGTGTCTGCGTTTGGATTATCTTTTTTAGCGGTTATGATTTGATTGAACTTGATTCAATGCTGTAAACCTCCAAGGTTTGCATATCTTATTGTTGTTTTTCAAACATTTAATTCCATTCTCAAAACTATTTTACAACACTCAAAACCTTGGAGGTTTTTGCACTGTAAAGACTCAAACCTTTGAGGTTTTGGAAACCTCGAAGGTTTTTTAGGATGCTTCTATTATTTTTATTTCTTCGGGGGTTAGGTTGTAAAGTTCGTAAACTAATTTATCTATTTCATGTTCCAGTGCGGTTGTATCTGCGTTTGGATTGGCTTTTTTGGCGGTTAGGATTTGATCGACAAGATTTTCAATTACAGTTTTGTCTTTAATCATTACCCTTACAATTGGTAATTTCGAAATATAGACTGTTTTGAGCCTTAACCTTCCTCGTTTTTTCTCTGACCCTATTACTGGACATTTTTTGCTCAAATAAAACCATATTAATTTACTATTTAATACTCCTAATAAAAATTTATCTTCTAAGGGTATTACAAACAATGTTGCATTTGGATAATAATTTTCATAATCAAGCGTGAACCTTGGCTCTAAAGCAATATCAGGATAAAGAATTTTAGGTTTCTCAAATATATCATAATAAGAGCATGATCTTAATTCATACCATTTTTTCCCCTTATCAGATCTATTGACTAGATTTTCTTTAAATCTAATCAAGTGGTTATATATTTCTGGGAATTGTTCAATTTCAATCCCAATTTTAGCTGTAATTAAATACTTGCCAGCAAAATTACTGGAATATTTCCTAACATCATTTCCATTTAAAAAAGGTTTAATAACTTCCTTTGATTTGGGATATAGTTGCACAAAATAATCTCGTTCTGATTGGTTAATTATAAATGCTTCATTAAATCCGGTTTTTATTCCAAATTTTATTTGTCCTTTTGTATACTCGTCTAACGAAATACTATTTTTATACATCTTTTGGAAAATTAAATTTTGATTATCGTTTAATAAATTCCAATTAGAAGAATCCGAATTAAATTGCTTAAATGATTGCCTATTTTCAATGACCTCAATATTTAGGCTTTCAAAATTTAGATTATCTATTTCCGAATATAATATTGGCAAAACGTTAATATTATCGTCAATTGAATTTGAGAACATAAAAATCATTGGGAATGTAGAGGCATCTTCAAAGACAGGTAACTCACCAAAATCAATTATATTATGGATATAAAGTTTACTCAGAAATAACCGAAGCTCAACACCATAATTTGAACGTATAAATTTGTTTGAAGTTATGAAAGATATTTTAGCAAACTCTTTAGAAATTTGTACTGCCCTTTCATAGAAATAAGTATAAATATCACCCGTGCCATTAAATACTAAATATGAATTTTTAAAATAGTTCTTCATATTTGTAATTTCATCACCCCTGATATAAGGCGGATTTCCAATAACAACATCAAAGCCAATAAATTCCCCTTCATCATCTAGTACTTCGGGGAATTCAAAACGCCATTCAAAAGCATCTTTAAAAAGCTTTGCGTACTCATTTTCTTTTTGCTTTATGCTTACACTAAGTTTTTCAATTTCGTGTTCAAGTTTTAGCTGTTTTTCTTTAGTTTTTTCATTATCCGCCCCAAATAACTCACTATTTAAATTGTGCAAATCACTTGCCAATTTTGTTAGCTTCTCCTTTTCTTTCCTTAAAGGGTCAGAAGCAAAACCAATAAATTTATTTCTAATCTTATCAATAGAATCTTTCAACTCCTTACGAGCAATTCTATCGTTAACATTTTTATATGCTGTTACATACTGCTTATAATCTTCTAATGTTCTTTTATCACCTCTAGTAAATTTAGTTTCAGTAACATCAAACCTACTAACAAGCGAATTACCCTGCTTAATGTTTATATCAATATTAGGCAGTGTTTGCAACTCTTTGTATCCGTTTGAATCAGAATAGTAAGCGTTTTTTAATAACTCAATCCACAAACGCAGGCGACATATATTAACGGAGTTAGGGTTTATATCAACTCCAAAAAGAGAGTTTTCAATAATGGTTTGTTTTTCGTGAAAAATTGTTTCCTGAAGTTTTTGCAAATGTGGTATCACATTATTTTTATTATTAAGGTGATATTCAAAAAATTCTTCCGTCTCAGAATCGGTAATAATTAGTTCGTCATTTTCTATAGTAATATTATAATTCTGTAAACGGCTACCGTCACAATAAGTAAGCACACCAAGTTCCGATTTAACAACAATAATTTCGTTAAGAGCAGAAACAAGAAAATGACCTGAGCCAACTGCGGGGTCGCAAATTTTAAGACTGTTAATAATTGAATTTGCTTTTTCTCGCCCATCTTTTGAAATATCAATTTCAGTTTTTAGTTCTTCAAAATCTTTATAATTAACATTAAGTGTATCATTAAATTTTTGCACAACTGCACGTCGTATTGTTTCGCGTGCCATATACATTGTAATAAAACCCGGTGTAAAGAAGGAGCCTTCCTTGTAACCATTTATCTTTTCAAAAATAAGTCCAAGTACAGAAGCAGAGATAAGCGTTTTCCCTTCTTCCTGGATATCGTTTCCTGTACTTTCTGTAGCAAAATCGTAAGCATCAAGAAATTGTAAAAGATAAGTTAATGAAGAAAGTGTTCCACTTCTTTTTTTGTTTAGGTTATCCTTTAATTTTGTTTGCGCTAAAATGGATAAGCCCGCATGGTCTTGTAATTGCGAGATTCTAATAGAATCACGTTCAAGTTTACTTATTTCAAAAAGCGAACTATTTAGATAAGGAACAAATTGATATTTACTTTTAATTTCTTCATCCCGTTCATCAATACTTAATGCAAGTACTTTATGGAATAATTCGTAAAGGTGGTCATATTCTGTTAGCTTAGTGGCATCAAGGAATTTATAATCTTTGTTTCCTTTGTGATATGTTAGTAACTGTCCTTCAAGAAGTTTTAAGAAAAGTATTCTGTTAATCCAAGTAATATTTAGTTCGAGGGCAAGGCTATAAATTTGTTCTTCTGTTGTTTCGCCAAAATTTTCTCTATTACTTATGTATGAAAGTGAATCTTCTGTTTTAAGAATGTTAATTGTATTTTCAAGTAGTGAACCTGATTCACGTTTGCTTTCTTCTTTACGGCTAATTACTTTTTTACTTCCATCCTTTGTTTCTTCAAGACCTATAATATGTAATAGTTCGTTATAAAATTGTTTATCCAACGAGTTACTATCATTTGCGAAAGATTCTTTAAGTAGATGTGCTCTGCTGAAAACCTTAAATAGTGGTATTAATTTTTTATCATCATCTAATTTATTTTGATAATCATAAAGATCGAAGAAAGTGAATGAAATATCATCTTGCAGATTATCAAGAAATGGTTTAGCAATTTCATTGTAAAAATGGTTTGTGTTACTACTTACCTTTTGGTTTGTCTTCCAGCTTTCGTAATTAGCTTTAAGTTGTGTGTTTTTATAAAATAGTTTTTCAAACAATTGAGCATCAAAAATAAACCACTGAAAATTGTTAGTGATAATAATGTTTTTTATTTCATCATTTTTCCCTTCAATCCTTTCTCTAAGGTAATAAAGGACTGCCTCATGCATAGCTTTTTTGTTTATATCATCTTTACGTACCATCTCAAAATTGTTTGATGGCTTTTTGGTTTCAATTATAATTCCAACTTTTTTCGTTTTCCCAAGATAAACCGCTAGATCAGTCTTCCCTTTTGTGTTAACATTAAATTCAGAATAAAAAGTGTTTAGTAGAAAATCGCGAACAAGATT
Organism: Bacteroidota bacterium; assembly: GCA_018818165.1. Classification (GTDB taxonomy): domain Bacteria; phylum Bacteroidota; class Ignavibacteria; order Ignavibacteriales; family Melioribacteraceae; genus 1-14-2-50-31-20. The sequence goes on from JAHISP010000002.1 coordinate 32,684, forward strand.
TTTATTGTATTCTTCACTTTCCTTTTCATTAATGCTATGGAGTAGAGTTATTAATTGTAGTTTGAAATTATCAAATTCCGCTCTAAGAGGTTTTTGCTTTCTATAAAGTTTATTTAACGCTTTTTGGGGTTCAAGAATGTTTAGTGCCATTTTCCTATTTTAACTATTTTATAAAGTATTGCTAAAATAGCAAAATTTAATTTAATGGTGAACTAAATATATTAAAAGTAATCTACATGAAGATTCAAACCTTCGAGGTTTTGGAAACCTCGAAGGTTTTTTTCAAAATTCATAATCAACATTAATCTTACTATCTGTTAAGAACTTAATCATTTGCTCTTCAGATTGAAAGAAAGAGTTTACTTCTTTAAGATTAGTTAAAGTTCCTCTACGCATATTTAGCAAATCCTTTGCGTTAGAGAATTCCCAATCTGAAATGGTTTGTACCAGTTTTGCCTTAACTGGATTTTCAAGAATATATTTTATTATCCATATAAAATAATGTTCATCTGTAATTGGTTTGCTTTTAGTTTTACTTTGAAACAAAGTACCACTTCTGTTAAACTTTTTGTTAATCGATTTTACATAAGAGTTTAATAGTGCAGAAATAAATTCGGAAATTAATAAATCTGTAGTTTCCTGTTTTACAAAAAGATGAAAATGGTTTGGCATTAAACAATATGATAAAACTTCTATTTGATACTTTTCTTTATAATATTTGAGTCTTTTTAGAAAATAGAGATAACTTTCTTTGTCAAAAAATATATTACTTTTATTAGCGCCTCGATTATATAGATGGTGATAGGTATTTTGGAAGTATTCCCTTGGCTTATCCATTTTTCTCCCTTATTGTTATTACCAAACCTCCAAGGTTTGTAAATCTTATTGTTGTTCTTCAAACATTTAATCCCATTCTCAAAACCTTGGAGGTTTTTGCATGTGAAGATTCAAACCTCCGAGGTTTCTGAAAACCTCGGAGGTTTTTTAGAATTAAGTTTTATGAAATCTTGTATGTTTAATTATTTCAATAAAGCATATCAAATTGATGGCAATATTTAATTACTACTTCTTAATTGATTCCACTGGTTTAGGAACTTCCAATTCATCATTAATAATATTTCCATCTACATCAATTTCGTGAACTTCAATTCCAGAAGCTTTTAGTTTATCTTCATATTGAGTTTTATCACCAACAATCATCCAAACCATGTTTTCTGGTTTAAGTGTTTCATTTGCGGCAGATTGAACATTGTTTAAATCAAGATTTCTAACTTTATCAGCATAGGTATCAAAATAATCAATTGGCAATCCAAATCTTATCATTTCAGATAAAGATCCACCAACTGCTCCGTTAGTTTCCCAAATGCCAGGCAAAGCTAAAGTTTTGCTCAATTTTATTTTATCAAGTTCATCTTTAGTTGCTGGTTTAGTAGTTAAATATTCATCCAATTCTTTTTTCACTTCGTCGTAGGATTCTTTTGTTTTATCAACTTGAACCATTGCAAACACTATAAAAGGACGTTGTCCTTTTGCATCAATTATAACACTTTGTGCGCCATATGACCAATGTTTATCCTCGCGTAAGTTCATATTTATCCTTGATGTAAATGAACCACCAATTATATCGTTCATTGTTTCAATTTCAAGATTATTCTCAACTCCACGTTCTGGCATTACATGTCCTGATAAAATAACAGACTGCGGTGAACTCGGTTTATTAATAATGTAAGCAACTGGTTTATCACCTAATGCAACTTTACTAATATTTTTCTTTGGGAAATCGCCACTTTTCCAATCCTCAAAAAGGGATTCAAGTTTTGGTTTAAGTTCATTCAAAGAAATATCACCTGTTACAACTAAAGTTGAGTTATTTGGTTTAAACCAAGTTGAATGGAAATCCTTTAATGCTTTTTGGTCTATTTTAACAACTGTTTCCTCGTAACCAGATCCAGTAAATGGCAAGCCATAAGCATGATCTTTTCCATACATATATTTTGGAAATACTCTTAATGCCATTTGAATTGGAGTTGATTTTTCTCTTTGAATTTGAGCTAACTTTTGTTTTTTCATCCTATCCAAATCAGCTTCGGGGAATGAAGGATTAAGTATTACATCAGCATAAAGTTCAAGTGACTTATCAAGATTTGATTTAATTGCGGATAATGTTACACTCGAAATATCAAGATTTGAACCAGCACCAATATCTGCGCCTAACAAATCAAGTTTATCACTTATTTGAAGTGCATTTAATTTAGTTGTGCCTTCATCAAGCATTGACATTGCAAGTGATGCTGTTCCAGGTAATCCAAATTGATCTGACGCATATCCAGCGTCAATCATAAGATTAAAATTTACTACTGGTACAGATTTTCGTTCAACAAGCATCACTTTTAATCCGTTGGATAAAGTAGTTTGTTGAATTTCTGGAAATTTAACTTCAGGCGCAGTTCCAGATTCTGGAAGTTTAGACCTGTCTGCTCCAACAATAGCTTCTTTATAGTCAGGATAAGGATGAATTTCCAAAATGTAAACACCATCCGATAACCATTTTTGCGAAGCGTCTTTAATATCTTTAATTGTAGTGTTTTCAATGTAACCAAGATATTTTTTGTAATGGTCAGGACCATCACCATAAACTGTGGATTGTGCTAAAATATCAGACTTACCACCAAATCCACCAATTCTTTCAATTCCTCTAATAAAGCCAGCAATATGTCTTGCACGCACTCTATCCAATTCTTCCTGAGTTGGACCATCTTTTAAGAATTTATTAAACTCTTCATCCAAAATTCTTTCAACTTCGGCTAAATCTCCACCAGGTTTTGCAGTTGCTTCAATAACAAACTGACTTCCAATCTCAGCACCGCCAAAATAAGCTTTTACGCTTGTAGCAATTTGTTCATCATAAACCAATCTTTTATAAAAACGAGAAGATTTACCCATTGATAAAACGTCGCTTGCTAAATCAAGATAAGCTAATTCTTTATTTCCCCATTCAGGAACGTTCCAAATTTTATATATTCTTGCTTGTGGAACTCTATCTTCAGCAACTTGTCTTTTACTTCCAACCATTTTTGCAATCCATGTTTCGTGTTTTGCAATTGGAGGTCCAGCAGGAATATCACCGAAATATTTTTCCACTCGCTTTTTAACATCTTCTGTATTAACATCGCCGGCAATAACTAATACAGCATTTGCAGCGCCATAATAAGTTTTAAACCATTCATGAACATCCTCAAGTGAAGCAGCGGTTAAATCATCCATTGAACCAATTACAGTCCAAGAATAAGGATGTCCTTTTGGATATGTTCCAGTTTGAATTAATTCATCTGTAATTGCATAAGGCTGATTGTCACCTTGTCGCTTTTCATTTTGAACAACTCCGCGTTGTTCATCCAATTTTTCTTGAGTAACAGCACCTAAAAGATGTCCCATTCTATCGGATTCCATCCAAAGTGCAATATCAAAAGCGTTTATAGGAACATTTTCAAAATAATTAGTTCTGTCTTGATTAGTGGTACCATTTAAATCAGTTGAACCAATTCTTTCCATAACTTGGAAATAATCATCGTCATTATTTTCACTTCCATTAAACATTAAATGTTCAAATAAATGCGCAAAACCAGTTTTCCCAAATTTTTCATTCTTGGAACCAACATGATACCAAACGTTAACAGCAACTATCGGTGCTTTATGATCTTCGTGAACGATTAACGTTAATCCGTTATCGAGAGTAAATTTTGTGTAGGGAATGTCAAGATTTTTAACATTTTGTGCGGTTGTAAAGCTGGTTACCAAAAATAAAGCTATAATTATTTTTGATAAATTCTTTTTAATCATTACTCCTCCATATAGTTAAATATAATTAATAATTTTCAAGCCAAGTTAAGACGTATGAAATTATTTTGAGTTCTATAGATTATTTTTACTTAAATAAATTGGTTTAATTAAATTTCTTAATCTTACTCTTAATTCTTAATTCTATTTTTGTTAACAATTAAAGAAGAGATTATGAGTAAGAGTAAGAGTAAGATTAAGAAAAACAAAATTCATAAAGTTGCAATTCCATGACTATATTTTTATGTTGTCTTTACTCTGCTCGCAATAACACAGCCACTTTTTTCGAAACTGACGCATTTGCAAAATCACTTATCGCAATCAACAATTTCAATATTAGTGAAATTACAGAAATCTGTTAAAAGATTTGTAATATCGCCATAAACCAGAATTTGGTGGTTGCCCAACGAATTGTTTATCCAAGTTTGAGCATTTACATTTAGTTTAATCTTAACCTGAGTTCTGCATAAGTTGGGATCTCTCATATCAGTATCAACTATTTTTCCAGTAGAAAAGAGGATTTTATCAAAGTTGCCGCCAATTCTTAAAATTGTAACATCCTGCTTTTTTAATGGTCCTTGAATTGCCACACTCAGACCAGATTCCATGTGCGTGGTTAATAAAGATTCATCTAAATTACTTAGCATTTTTGATGGAACGGTGCAATGTGCAAGAATTAATGTGTTTTCTTCCTTATTTACTGAAGAAGGATTTGCCATCCAAACTGGTTTATTAGTCAATTTATTTGCGACATACATTGTAAAAAGCGCAAAAATATCTCCTTCGCAACTTGAAACAATATTTTCGTCATTAAGAATACTTAATGCCATACATGCTGTATATTTATGTTTTAGTAAATCAAAACATCGGACAGTTATTGCATCAACGCCGTTAGTTGAAGCAATATCTTTTAACGCATCATAAACTTTGGATGAATTATCAATCTCGCTTGAGTGAACACATTTATGTTGATAATCATTTTCAATTTTGGGCGTTGTAATTGACGTTGAAATAGCACCGACTTTTTCACTTACATCATTTATATCAATTTCAATAAGTTTTGTTTTAAAAGAACCACAAGACTTTATTTGTTTGGAAGTTAATAACCAATCTGACGGCTCACCAATAACTCCAAACGAGGAATTATTAATTGCTTCAATGGCATTATTTACAAGTGAAAAGTTTTCTATTCCAGAAACAAACTCGTCCATATTCTCATAATAAAATAGTTTAACAAGTTTATTATTTCTGAAAAAAGCAGATATTTCAAGAGATGCTGCAAGCGAATTATTTTTTGAATTACTAACAATTAAAAATGGATGTTCGTCTACTTCAATTAATATTTTAGCGTATTCTTCTGTTCCTCCAGAAGCAATTAGTAGTATTGTTGCATTACTATCCGCACTATTAGCTAGAAAGTGAGTGCAATTATCAACAGAATTTATAAATGCAATCTCAATTTTAACATTGCTTATATTTTTAAAATATGATAATTCAGTTTCTAATCTTTTTTTAATTATAGAAACATCCTCAAATTGCGAATAAAGTACAACAAAACTTATTTTATCCCTCATTTTATTTCACCCTTTCAGCTATTACTTCCCTTTCGTATTCACCTTTTGCCAAATTAAGAATTGTTAAATAGGCAAGATTTGTTATCCCCTCGTACAATTTTGGATTTAGTGTTTTTGGAGTATCGGTTAAACAATGCAAATGTGTATAACTATTTTTTGTAACAAAATATAACGATGGAATTCTTTTTTCGTGGAATGGAGTTGCATCTGCTCCGCCTCCTGACCATGTATTAATAATTGACAATTTTGCATTTTCGCTATCTATTTTCTTTGCCATTTGCCACAAATTTGGAGCCGAATTTCCATTTCCAAGTTGAATTGAATCCCCATGTGCTATGCAATCCATGTTTAACATTGCAGTGACTTTGTTTGAATCAAATCCGAGATTATTTGCAAGATATTCAGCTCCTTCTAAACCAGATTCTTCATTTGAAAAAAGGACAAACATTACACTTCGCTTTGTCTCTAATTTATTTTTTGCAAACATACGGGCGACTTCTAAAACAGAGGCAGAACCTGAAGCATTATCATTTGCTCCCGGAAAATATATTTCGCCAGCTTGTCCGCCAACATGGTCAAGATGAGCACCAAGTATAACAAATTCATCTTTTAATTTTTCGTCAGAACCTGGATAAATTCCAATAACATTTACTGTTTCTTTGTCTTTTACATATTCTGTTTCTACAAATATTTTTGCTTCCGATTTTAATGCAAACGAAAGATTGGTCTTTTCAGAATCGATTTTTGTTTGCAACTCTTTTAATGTGTATTTACTTCCTTCAAAAAATTCGTTTGCAACTGGCAAATCAATATGAATTTGTGGAATATTAACTTGCTCACCATTTCCGTGCATTGTGCTTCCAATTGGCTGTTGCGGATTTTTGTCGTTTGGGAATGAAATAAACATAATTCCAACAGCACCGTGTTCGCGTGCAACTCGTGCTTTTTCACGTGGCAAACTACTAGGAAAATTTACGCCGTCTATTTTCCATTTTGGATTATACTTAAAAACTAAAACAATTTTCCCTTTTACATCAATGTTTTTATAATCATCATATTCCTGGATTGAAATTCCATATCCGGCAAAAACCACTTGGGCATTAATATCACCAGCTCCCGAAAATCCTCTGAAAACATAATCCTTTCCAAGATTATATTTTTTAATAAAATTTCCATCTTTGTAAATAGAAAATTCCGCTTTCGGCAATATTTGATTATACTCAACTTTTAGATTTTGGAAATATGAATTTTTGTTAAATGGTATTAATCCAATTTCAGCAAATTCATTTGCCATAAAATTTGCGGCTTCAAAATATCCTTTGCTTCCCCCAAGTCTGCCTTGTAATTCTTTGCTTGATAGATATGAAACCGTTTTAATTAAATTTTCTGATGTTATTTGATATTGTGCATTAACATTTTGGAACACCAAAACGAATAACACCAAAAGTAATAAATACGTTTTTTTCATTAAATACTCATTTTTCTGAAACATTGCTGTCTAAGATAATAATCATTTCTCTCAAATAACTTAGTTTTTTGTAAATTTGGATTCAGTTTTAGAAATAATGGTATTTATGCAATCAACGTTAACATATTCAAATATTCCAATTTTTATTCCGGAATTGGCATGTCCACATCAATGCGTGTTTTGTGACCAGGCAAAAATAATTGGATTAAACACCATTCCTAAGCCAAATGAAATATCTAAAATAGTTGAGACTAATCTAACAACTATGGATGAGAATAGAATTATTGATATAGCATTTTTTGGAGGAAGTTTTACTGGAATACCTTTTGAATTACAAGAAGAATACTTAAAAGAAGCCTTTTCTTTTATCAAAGCTAATAGAATTTCTGGCATACGACTTTCAACAAGACCAGATTACATAGATGTACAAAGATTGGAGTTGCTTAAAAAATATGGAGTTACAACAATTGAACTTGGTGCTCAATCTACAAATGATAATGTTTTAATTAAATCTGGAAGAGGTCATAGTTTTAAAGATATCCAAAATGCTTCAAAGTTAATCTTGGATTATGGATTTAAACTTGGACTTCAAATGATGATTGGATTGCCAGGCGACACATTTGAAACGGCAATGCAAACGGCTAATGATATTATCGAACTTGGTGCTAATAACACACGAATATATCCAACTCTTGTTATAAAAGGAACTGCATTAGAAAAGCTTTATAATAATGGTATTTATCAACCACTTTCGCTTGAAGTTGCTGTTAATTGGTCGAAAGAAATTTTAAGAACTTTTGAAAAGAATAATATTACAATTCTTCGTGTAGGTTTGCACCCTTCTGAGGAATTAGTAGATGGAAAATCTCTAATTGCTGGTCCTTTTCACCCATCGTTTAAAGAAATGGTTATGACAGAAATATGGAATGATATTATTCTTGGAAATCTTAATCAAGCAAAATCAAAAAACTTAATTATAAAAGTTAATAGCAAGCAGTTAAATTATGCTGTTGGGTATAAAGGAAAAAACAAGAATCAACTTTTAGCAAAAGGCATTAAGGTGAAATTTGTTGGTGATTCAAGTTTTGAAAAATATCAGATAAATGTTAGCAATAATTGATTATAGAGCTCCCAAAAGTGTTATCAATTCACTCAGTAATTATGTGAATGATATTCTATTATTTAAATCTGAAGATATAACTTACAATTCAATTTCGGGACATCCTGATATTTTTATCTATCAAGATAAGTTAAATCTAATAATTGCACCTAACTCACCAACTACGCTTTTTGATTTTTTGAACAAACATAAAGTTAATTATCAAATTGGAAATTCAAATGTTGGCAATCAACTTAAAGATAGTGTGCAATACAATTGTTTAAGCAATGAAAATTATATAATTCATAAATCTGGATTTACAGATAAGCAAGTATTGGAAGCAAATATCGAAAAGGAATTTCTAAACATTCCACAAGCATATACCCGTTGTAGTTTAACTCATTTAAAAGATAAATTTTTTATTACTTCTGATAAAGGAATTGAAAAAGAACTAACTCTTTGCGGATTTAATGTTTTCTTCTTTGCTCCAGATGAAATTAAAATAGTTGATCATAAAAATGGCTTTATAGGTGGAACCAATGGAATTAAGAATAATAAAATATTTTTCATGGGTAGTGTTACTAAACACAAAGATGGTGAAGAACTTTTCAAATATCTTGAACAACTTAAATTTGAAATAATAAATTTGGGAAATGACTTTCTCTACGATGGCGGAGGTTTGTTTTTTGTGTAAAAGAATTTATTTAACTAATATAACTGTCCCTTTGTTTACCTATAGAGCCCTCAATTTTTTAAAAGCATTGTTGTAGTTTAGCTAATTTCTAATACTGGTTTACAACTTTGTTCGTATCTGTTGGGGTTTGCTAATCAGCTAATCGCACTACATTGTAGCTCGATTAGCTGATTCGAGAGCATTGCTATTCACAATACTAAAAAGTAATATATCGAATAAATATTATTTCTTAAGAAATGCAGCCAAAATTAGTGTTTCTTTTTATTTTAAGTATCTATATGCAATGACGTCAACTTAAGGAAATATTTTTATTGGATCTCATTCCAGAATGCTTTTATCGGGAATCCTTTCTCTTAAAAAGATTCCGTGTAATAGCTTCACAGAATGACAAAAGCTTAAGTTGACAGCATTGATCTATATGAACACTCATTTATTTTAATATTATCCTTTTCTATTTATTTTTTTGAACCCGTCGAGTAAAATATTTTCACTGAAATTTAACCTCGGAATAGAAAACAATAAACTAAAAGAATATAAAATCCTTTAAATATCAATCCAATAAGAAAATTTAACTAGAAAAATATTATCAGCTTCCGATTCCCAAAGATTGGAGAAATCTTTTCCAAGATGAAATTCTCCTGGATCTTGAAAATTCATTTTTTCATGAGTCCAAACAAAATATAATACTGAACCTGGTAAAACTTCCCATCGTAAAACAGCATTTCCTCGGAGCGACTTAAAATTAAAATTTGGGTTATAAAATGAAAATGATTTATCTGGAGCATTTTCATCTGGAGTAACTGTATATTTTTCACTTTCTGTATCATATTCTATTGTTGATCCGTTTTCACCATATGAATTAAACTCACTAGAATTTGGTTTTGCCAATTCTCTAAAATTATTGTAATTACCCACAGATATTAGTGGCTGCAAATATAATTGAAGACTAAATGTCGAAGTAAATGACCAATCTACTCTAATATCAGCTGAAATAGTGTACTGATCCATCTCACCAAAAATATATCTTGAACCATAAGTTGCTGTAGCTTTTTCATCAGCAATTGCACGAACCCATTGATATTTAGAATTTGTAAAATAATATTCTGGACCAACAGAAATGTTAAGTTGTGATTCTGGTTTCCAAACTACATCAAAACCAGCTGAAAAGTCATAACTTCCAAAACCATTCCTCCAATATCCAACATCCGGTGATAGAATAATTTTTTCCCTGGAATCTGTTTCAGCCGATATATTGAACGAATAATTGTCTGCAATAACTACTTTTGGTCCACCTCTAGTAAGTGTAGTTGATGTAGATTCAAAATTGTAACTAGCTTCCATTCTGGCAGTCCAGTAATTTAAGAATTGAACTCTTCCATTTGAATAAAATCCCATTCGTGAAACGTTATCTTCATAATCGGAGTTTCTACAAAACGCTAAATAAATGCTTTTTTGTCGTGATAATTTATCAGGTTCATACCACCTATAACCAGTAACTATGTGCCCGTTAATTCTATCTGCATACCATTGGTATCCAATATCGTTAAATTCAAATCCAGGTGTCGCAGTACCAATAGCCGAATTTAAGTAAAAGTTGCCTTCCTGTTTATTAATCATAAATCGAGAAAACATACCAGAAAGAGAAGTTCTTTTAGTATCTAGCGTCATATATGTTTTATCAGGTCTTTGAAAATATCTGTAAGGTTGTCTTTGTATATTCAAAAGAGCTTCTTTTGAACCATGTACATATGAACCTGCAACTATTCCAGTTAGAACGTAAGTTTTATTTTCATCTAAAAATGTCCAACCATCTAATCCATAAGAATATGCTTGATCCGATAACAATAATTTGAGGTTTTGATTAGATAAATCTCTATTTACTGAAGTAAATATTGCACCAATTGCTTGATTACCTCCATTAAACTCCTTTCTTGTTCGGAATACTCCATAGTGTGTAAGTGGTTCAACTTCTTCTTTTACTATGTCTTTTGCTTCGGTATAAATTCGTGCATTTGATTTTTCAGTAACCGCACTTAAAATACCTATTGACCAAGTGTCATCAATTTTACCAGATAGTTTTCCAGCACCTAATATTCTAGTTTCGTTTGGTTGATCAACAAATCCCTTAGTAGTTGCATAACCTTGAGGGCTTCGTCCAATTCTACGGGAATAAAAAAGTGTAGGAGTTCCAAAATTAAAACCCCAATTATTATTTGCTCCGCCTGACCCAAATTCAAAAATATTTTCGCCTTCAATAAAAAATGGACGTTTTTCGTTAAAATAGCTTTCAAATGCGGAAAGGTTTACAACTGCTGGATCCACTTCTACTTGACCAAAGTCTGGATTTATTGTAACATCTACATTCAGATTACTTCCAATTCCAAATTTAACATCGGCACCAAAAGAAGTTTGATATTGATTGCCAGCATAAAACGGATCATTTTCTTTATTGCTTAAATATTGAGCTTTTTGAACAAGATATGGAAGAACTTCTAACCTTTTTTTAGGTATAATTCCATCCAGCCCTGTTAAATCGGCAAAGCGAGACACAAAACCACTTTCTGTTTTGGGAACCATAACAAGAAATGACATTTCATGTTTTCTTTTAATATCGCGATTAAGGTTAATTCCCCAAACCATTTCTTTTGATTCATTAAATCTTAATTGACTAAAAGGAATTTTAATTTCAGTAGTCCAGCCATGTTCGTTGATGTCAGTTTTCACATCCCAAATTCCATCCCATGAATCACTCATCCAGTCATCATTATAAAGAGTGCCATCGCACATTGACCCACCAGGATTAACTGCAAAATAATTACCAGTTCTGTTATCATTATATGGATCCATATAAATCCAGAACCAATCAGAATTCACCATATTGTCTCTTCTCATTAATGTAACATCCATAGAATCTGGTTCGGAATCATAAAACCTACCACTGAAATATAGATTTGCATCATCGTGCGAAATCCATACTTCTGTTTTTTCAGATGTTGGTTTCCCCTCTTCTGGATCTTTCTGAATAAAATTTGAAATTGGAGTATTTTGATAAACTGATTCTGATAACTTTCCATCTAAAACTAGCGGAGCATCAAGTTTGTAAGAGTGTACTGATTTGTTAGTGTCTTCGGTCTTTGTTCCAAATATCATAGATGTGTAAGTTAGCAATAAAACTAAAGTAAAATATTTTTTCAAAAATCCCCCCATGAATAATAATTAATAATTGTTTTATGATAATTTTTAGATGCTTTAAGCTAAAGAAAGTTCATATTTTTTCTTTTGTATTTTAGACTACAAATTGGATTTAAACGTTGCAAATTTAACCTTTTATTTCACCCTGATTCATTCAGTGTTACTGACATGAAAAATTATCTGGTAAGTTGTCTGGGACAATATAGCATTAGAATACATAATCAATGGAGAATTATTTTTAGTTGGATAGAAGACAATGCTTATAACGTACAAATTATTGATTATCACAAAGGTTAAATATTATGAATAATAAAATTAGTCCCATTCATACTGGGGAAATCTTGCTTGAAGAGTTTCTTAGCCCAATGGGAATTTCACAATATCGTTTAGCAAAAGATATAAATGTTCCTCCAAGAAGAATAAATGAAATTGTTTTAGGAAAAAGATCTATTACATCGGATACTGCATTAAGATTATCTGAGTTTTTTGGACTTACAGAAAATTTTTGGTTGAATCTTCAAATGAAATTTAATCTTGAAGTAGAAAAAGATAAACTAAATGGAAGATTAAAACACGAAGTGAAAAAATTTGGCGTAGTGAGTTAGACCAAACACACCAATTCCAAATTCCACAGGACAATATGAGTGGCGTAATTTTCGAGTAGGTTTGTATTAAGTTTTTGTTTTAATTTGTAACTTCAAGTAGAAAACTAAATTTTTATAAAAGTTGGTTTTTCGGAAACATTGTTATACAACTAAACTCGGAATTGAAATAAATAAAAAGCCATTACATATTACTTTTTCAATAATTAAAAACCACTTTAGATTACTGAATAACTGGCTAATATTTAAAGAAAATAAAATTGTTTTACTTTTCCTCTTGGTTTTCCTCTTTTTAACCATTCCTCCATATAGTGTTTATTTTGGCGAGCAGTCAGGTACAAATTCACAGATAATGAGCATTCTTTTTACTCTAGTTCTTCCAATTTTTACTGCAAGCAAATATTTGATTTTTGTAATAAAAGAAGACAATTTACTATTAGTATTGTTTGATAAAAACGATTTATTTGCTTCAAAACAATTACTTCTTTCAATTTTTACGTTATCAATTCTTTCATTTATATTATTATTTGGAATAATTCCTCATTTATGGAATATTCCAGCTTTAATAATAATTTTTACCGAAATACTATTATTGCTAATTTTTAGTTTCTTACTCCCTTATTTCACATTGAAAATGGATTTCAAATTTAATGTTTCAAAAAGCACTCGGTTTTGGGATTTGCAAATATCAAACAAAAACCTATTTCCTGTTCGTGGAATTTTATTACGAGAATTTCTTAGTCTTTGGCGAGAAAACAAAATATCTATCGTCAGAATTATTCTAAATGTAAGTTTAATAAACATAGTATTAATGCTTTTTATTGTGAATAATGGAAAATCAGATTTTTTTGCTTGGGCTATATTTTTACAGGACTTTATATTCCTTACATTTATCATTAATTACTCTACATCAAACAATATAAAGTTAATGAAATCAATGCCTTGCAAGGAATACGATATTTTAAAAGGTGAATATGTTTTTTGGCTTATTCTCTACCTTGTATATTTAACATTTGTTGTTATAATTTATAGTTTACTATTATCTCAAATAGCATTTCTTTCAATAGTAATTTCAATTGTTCTTTTTATTGTTTTACTTTGGTACGTATTGTTGGTGAGACTTGCATATATTGACGAGGAACTAACAAGAACTTTAATTTATTTTATGATGTTTATTCCAATTACAATTCCCTTTTATATTTATAATAGCTACAGAAGGCTAAAATGCTAAAAATTAAAAATCTCAACAAATCATACGATAAGTTAAAAGTATTAGAAAACATAAATTTTGAAATTCCAAAGGGAGAACTTATTGGTATTATTGGTTCCAACGGTGCAGGGAAAACAACGTTACTAAATTCAATAATGTCTAATTTAGATTTTGATGGAGAGATACTGATAGATAAAATATCCAACGATGAGTTCATAGATAAACATCGTGACGACATTTTATTTTTACCTGACCAAGTATTCACCTATTCATTTTTAACCGGTATTGAGTTTATAAAATTCATATTAGATATGAAGAAAATCCCTTTTTCTAAAGTGTCACAAAATGTTAATTTGCTTTTTCAACTCTTTAATTTAGATGACCGTCTAGATTCTTTGATTAGAGATTATTCACACGGAATGAAACGTAAAATTGCTTTAATATCAGTGCTTGTGCAATCACCTAAAATTCTTCTGTTGGATGAACCAGTATCTGGACTGGACACAATGAGTTTAATTGCACTTAAAAAAGTCTTAGTTTCAATGTCAAAAAATGGAACAACAATAATTTTTTCAACTCATATTTTGGATTTTGTTGAAAATATGTGTGATTCCATTTTGGTAATAAACGATAAACACGCGACAAAAATTGACGGAATTAGCAAAATGGATAAAAAGGAAATTGAGATGAGATTTCTTCAAATTGTGGGAAATGAAATAGATTCAAAAGTTGATGAATTGGCAATATTGTAGTAATAGCCAATCTAACTGATCATAATGTCCATTCGGAAATTATAATATCCAGCCCATCGAACTGGAGAGCAAGTTTAAAATTATCTCGTATGTCTCATGCTTTTTTCAATATCAACGACAGTTCTTTCAAATACTTCTTCAAATGTACCCATTCCGTCAATTTTTTTAAAATCATGAAGCTGCTCATATTTTTCAATTACTGGAATGGTTTTTTTTTCATGTTCTTGTAAACGCTTAACAATTTTAGCAGTACTACTATCGTAGGGCATACGTTTATCAGTCTTGCTCCGCGCATCAAGTCTGTTTATAAGTTCAAGCATTGGTACTTCAAATTCAATTACTTTTGATATTTTTGAGCCATGCTTTTTTAAAAGTCCGTCTAATATATAAGATTGAACAAGAGTTCTTGGAAAGCCTTTGAATATATAACCCTTCACGCCTTTTGAGTTTTCAAGTTTTTTTTCTATCAATTGAACAACAATTTCATCTGGCACTAGTTGACCATTTTCATACAGTTCTAATATTTTCATTCCCACTTCGGTTTTCTGTTCAATTTCACTTTCAAGCATTTTACCTGTGGCAATATATTCAAGACCATATTTCTCAGCAAGCGCTTTACCTTGTGAACCTCTTCCACAGCCTGGATAACCAAAAAGGACAATATTATAAAGTGATTTACTAAGTTCGTCCTGTAAAATATTTATTATCTTTTTATTAACATTTTCAATTGAGTCGTGTCCATCTACTTCAAAATAAACTCCACGGTCTTTGTAGAACTGCATTACTGGACGGGTTTTTACGTCATATTCTACAAGTCTATTTCTAATCACCTTCTCATTATCATCAGAACGTCCAGAAGTTTTTCCTCTGTTCAAAAGACGCGAAACAGATTCTTCCTCGTCAACATTAATGTTTATAAGACAATTAAGCGAAGTATTTAATTTTAGCATTAAACCTTCCAGAATATAAGCTTGCACGTATGTGCGGGGAAATCCATCAAATAAAAATCCGTTTGCGTTTGGATTATCCGTAATTGTTTTTTCAATAATCTGAACAATTATTTCATCAGATACCAATCCACCGGAGGCAATAATGTTTTGTGCTTCCAAACCTAATTTAGTTTTTTCGGCTATTTCTTTACGTAATAAATCACCAGTAGAAATGTAAAAGAGATTGAATTTTTTTAAAAGAAATTCTGATTGTGTTCCTTTTCCAGCTCCAGGAGGGCCAAATAATGCGATGTTTAACATAAGTCCACATAGTTTTAATGATTAAAATTAATTAATGTACCTTTACAAAATATATGTTGGTACATCTAAGTACTTTTTAAGTCTACTAATGTTAGCAAATGTAACGTTTAAAATTAAACTTATTTGATGATAAATCCTTATTGAAAATACAAGGTTGTAAAAAATAATGCTCACAGAAAGAAATGTATCACTCCAAAATTAGGTGAAAAATATTTTATTTATCTAGTATGACTTAGATGGCTTATACTTAAAAAAACACCAATCTAATATCTAATTAAACGTTAATTAAACTTCCGCAATCTATTTTGAAGATACATTCCCACTAAAATAAAATTGCTAAAACTTTCTAAATTGTGAGTCTCAATTTTGTCTTTTGTATTTCATAAAATTTAACGAGTTAATTCTCCTTAAAATTATTATAATTGCCATAAACGGATAATAATATTTTTTCAAACCTTTGTTATCCAAATTCCTTAATTTCACACTCAATATTTAATTGAGTTAAAAATGAAATTTAAAAACAGAATGCTTTTTAAAAACGACACTTTTAGAGCAATATTTTTTGCCGTGATATTTTTCGTGACTGGTAATTTTAACGCACAAAGTCTATTTATAAACGAGTTCATGGCTTCTAATGTTACATCGACTCCAGAGATTGTTGACTTTGATGCTTATTCCGATTGGATTGAAATTTATAACGATTCAACTTCATCAATAAATATTGGAGGTTATTATTTAACCGATAATCTTGGAAACCCCACAAAATGGAGAATTCCCGATGGAACGATAATAGCAAGTAAAGGATTTTTGATGTTTTGGGCAGATGGATTTGATTCTTCCCCTTCGGCTGGTAGCAATTATTACCATACAAATTTTAGTTTAAGCAAAGATGGTGAAGAACTTGGATTGTTTTCGCCCGAACAAATTATGATTGATTCAGTCATATTTGGCATTCAAATTTCAGATGTTTCTTTTGGAAGAAATCCAAACTCTGGTAATGATTGGAATTATTTTGGCGAACCAACACCAAATAAAAGTAATTTAACAAATGGGACTTTAAGTACCGAGTTTTCAAATAATCCTAATATTTCGTTAGTTTCTGGAATTTATTCTGGTGCTCAAAATATTAGCATTTCTGCAAATTTTGGTGCAGAAATTAGATACACTTTGGATGGCTCAATGCCAAAAAGTGCATCTTTGAAATATGAAAATCCGATAAATATTAGTAAAACTACAACTTTAAGAGTCAGAGTTTTTGAAAATGATAAACTTCCAAGTAAAGTAATTACACGAGCATATTTTATTGATGAACCTCAAAATTTAGCTATTTTGTCATTAACTGCATTTCCAGAAACTTTGTTTGATGATGAAATTGGAATTTACCTTAACGAGATTAAATCGCGCGAAGTTCCAGTAAATGTACAGCTTTTTGAAAAAAATGGTGAGAAAGCATTTGAAGTAGATGCTGGGTTAAGATTAACTGGTCAGGCTTCTTTCCAATATCCACAAAAACCGCTAACAATTGAGACTGATAATAAATTTGGCGAAGAGGTAATGGATTATCCAATTTTTGCAAACAGACCTTTTGAAAATTATATTTCACTTTATTTGCGTAATTCTGGAACGCAAGATAACCGTCACACAATGTTTCGCGATGCGCTTCAACATACAATTGTAATAAATCAAATGGATTTGGATTGCCAAGCTTATAGACCAGCAGCAACTTATATAAATGGAAAGTATTGGGGAATTTATAATTTACGCGAAAAATTGGATGATAATTATCTAATTGCTCATCACAATGTTGACCCAAAAAATGTTGATTATTTAGAATATGAATTTTCTCCACTACCAAATGTTGTTGAAGGAAGTGCGGATGAATATTACGCTCTTCAAAGTTATTTATCAACAAATAGCATGAACATAAAAGAAAAATGGGATTATGTAAAATCACAAATTGATGTAAACGAAGTTATGAATTATCTAATAACCGAAATATATTGCGATAATGTAAACTGGCCTTACACAAATTCAAAATGGTGGAAGGAAAAATCTGAAAACGGTAAATGGCGATATATTTTCCTCGATTCTGATTATGGATTTGGTGCCCCAAGCTTTTCTTCTCATTATTCCAACAATACTTTGGATTTTTTATATGATCAAGCCCCTTATTCAACTTTTATTTTTAGAAAACTTTTTGAAAATAATGAATTCAAAAATGAGTTTATTCAAAGATTTGCTACATACTTAAATACAATTTTCAAAAAAGAACGTGTTGTAGGAATTGTTGATAGTCTTAAAAACCAAATTAGTGCCGAAATGGTTTATCATATTGATAGATGGGATGATGATACAACTCCAATTTATGGCTATCCACCAATTCCAGATATGGATACTTGGAATATGGAAGTTGAAATAATGCGCGAATTTGCCGAGAAACGTCCACAATATATGAAACAAAGTCTGCTGGATTTTTATAGTCTAACTGGTGTTGAAACTTTACAATTTAGTCTTTCATCTGCCGATGCTGGTACAATTTATCTTGGCGATATAAAAGTAAACAATGGATTTACTGGAGAGTATTTTAGATATATTCCTTTAAAAATTGAAGCAATTCCAAAAGTTGGCTTCAAATTTGTAAAATGGTCTGGAGTTGACGATAGTTTATCGCAAGTTGCCAATATTATTCCAACAAGGACTTCCGCAAAAATTATAACTGCTGTTTTTGAAGAAGATAACGCAAGCGTTTTGCCTTCAATTGTTTCTGAAAATACGACTTTAACAACTTCTGGCTCGCCATATCTTGCAAAAGGTGATATTATTGTAAATTCTGGAATAACTCTAACTTTTGAACCTGGAGTTGAACTTCTAATGCCAGCGGAAGCAAATTTGGTTGTAAATGGAATTTTACAAATGAATGGAACTTTGGAACAACCAATAATTATTAGACCAAATGAAACCTCGGGTTTTAATAATTGGGGAATTATTTATCTCGAAAATGCTTCTGGACAATGCTTAATTAACAATGTTAAGTTAATTGGAGCTACAAATGGAAAAATTCTGCCAAATCAAATGGGAGCAATTTCGAGCTACAAATCCAATATAACTATCGAAAACACAACTATTTTGGATGCTCCATTTCCTATTTTTATCCAATATGGAAATGCAATTGTTCGAAATTGTACACTTCATTCCGAAGAAATTTCTGACTTAATTAACATAAAATATGCCGAATCTGCTTTAGTTGAAAATTGCGATTTTAGAGGAAATAATGCAATCGATTCTGATGCAATTGATTATGACCAGATTACAAACGGCATTATTAGAGGAAATAAAATCTACAATTTTTATGGATTTAATAGTGATGGAATTGATATTGGTGAAGGTTCCAAAAATTTACTAATTGAAAACAACCAAATTTTTAATATTAACGACAAAGCAATTTCTGTGGGACAAGCTTCAACTGTAAGTATTAAACGCAATATAATTGCAAATTGTGCTCAAGGTGTTGGAATTAAAGATGATTCCTCATTTGCTTTTGTTGATAGAAATACTTTTTCTGGATGTGATATTGGTGTTGCAAGTTTTGAAAAAAATATTGGTGCTGGTGGTGGAAATGCAGAAATTGTAAACTCCATTTTTACAAATTCAATCACTTCCCCAGTTTTTGTGGATAATTTGTCAAAACTCACTGTTAATTATTCGCTTTCAAATACAACAATTTTGGAAGGAACTGGAAATATAAATGCAAATCCTCTTTTAACAAACAATTTTATATTAAACACAAATTCACCCGCAATAAATAGTGGAAATCCGACTACTGAATTAGATGATGACGGAACTATTGCCGATTTGGGTGCTAAACAATCTACTGGAATTTTTGAACCGCTAGTAATTAACGAAATTCATTACAATCCTTCAAATGGCGATAATTACGAATTTATTGAAATTTATAACACAAGCACTGAAAGTATTATCACTTCTGGAATAAAAATTAAAGGTGCAATTGATTTCGAGTTTCCAAGTAATTCATTTATTGCTCCAAAAGAATATCAAATTATTGCAAAAGATAAATCCGTTTATGAGAACAATGGATTTTTGGCTTATCAATGGAATGAAGGCAATTTGCCAAATACTTGGGGAAATATTCAAATAATTGATGTTTTTGGAAAGGAAATTGATTTTGTAAGTTACAGTAATAAATTCATTTGGCCAACAGAAGCTGATGGAAATGGAAAATCTTTAGAATTTAGAAATCCTTTGGACGAAAACTTAATTGCTACAAATTGGAAAGCAAGTGATAATTTTGGTGGCTCTCCAGCAAGTGCCAACAAACCAAATTATGAAAACTTGCTACATATTAACGAATTCCAAGCAGATAATAATAATACGATAAAAGATGAATTTGGCGAAAATGACGATTGGATTGAAATTTATAACGCAAGCGATCATCCAATAAACATTGCTGGATTATACATTTCGGATAAGCTATCAAATCCTACTAAACACTTAATTGCAAGTACAAATGCTGAAAAAACGACAATTTATGCAAAAGGTTATTTACTACTTTGGGCTGATGGAACAACTGAACAAGGAGAAAATCATTTAAGTATAAAACTTAGCGATACTGGAGAAGATATTGGACTTTTCAGCATTTTTGAAAATGATACAACTATAATTAGCTCAATAACCTTTGGAAAACAAAATGAAGATTTTTCTTATGAAAGAATAAATGATGGCGATGAAAATTGGCAAATTGCAAAAGTCCCAACTCCAGGAAAGCCAAATAATATTCCAAATCTTTTCGAAAAAGGTATTTTATTAGTTAATGGATTTCCTCTCAACATTGCAGAGGTTGTTGATTCTTATCAAAGTAAAGCTTTTTGGGGAAAATATAACATTTCATTCTGGGATGCTTTTGCTGAACCGAACAACGGATATCCATCCAATTTGCCAGCACCAAATGGACACGGAGTAATTCCTTTTGATACTTTATCAAATTATTCCACAGTTATTTGGACGAGTGAAAACAATTCGTTGGAGCTAAGTATTTGGCAATCAACTCCAATTTTGGATTACGTTAAACATGGCGGAAATCTAATTTTAATGGTCAAAAATGGAAGAAGCTATTTTAATTCTGAAATGTTTGAACGTTTAGGAATTACTTGGATTGAACCACAAAATGCTACTATTGCAAATTGTATCCCAGTTTTTGCAAATATGGATTCAATTTCACTTAAAGCAACTCAATACATAAATGCAATTTTTGATACGACTTTAACAAGCAAAAACAGCAAATTGTTGTTCTCCGAAACCGCAAGCCACGGTAAACCAGTAGGAATTGGAGTTTGGAACAAACCTCCTTATGGTGGATATTACAGGGAAAATGGTGGACAAATTATCTACTTAAGCGGAAGAGCTTATAGATATAATAATGACGATTTGAAAAATAATATTGAATATATGCTTGAATATTTCCTTGAAGAATCAGAACTAGTTTCAGTTGATGATTTTGAGAATAATCAAATAATTACTGAGTATAACTTGAGTCAGAATTACCCAAATCCTTTTAATCCAAGTACAATAATTAAATACGATTTGTTGAAAAGTGGAAAAGTAGAACTAAAAATATTCAATATACTCGGACAAGAAGTTAAAACTCTTGTCAATAATTTTGAGGAAAAAGGACGGAAAAGTATAACTTGGAATGGTGAAAATAATTTCAATCAAAAAGTTAGTTCTGGAATTTACTTTTACAGAATTTCCTCAGAAAATTGGACTGATATCAAAAAGATGATTTTTCTAAAATAGTATCAAATGACCATAGGTAAATTTTTATAGAGCAATCCATTAGAAATGAGAAATGCGTCCCAGCAGCTTAAATGGACTATACCTATCAAAGATTGGGTTTTCATTTTTTCTCAATTTTCCATTATATTTGATGAACTGCTAAAGCCGTTTATCAAATAAGCATTTTGCTTTTTACACAAAATATGGTACAGTTATATTATTTCAAATAATCATCAACACTTGCAGCTACTGCTCGTCCTTCGTTTATAGCCCAAACTACAAGCGATTGTCCTCTTCGCATATCGCCGGCAGCAAATATTCCATCAATATTTGTCATAAAATTGTTATCGGTTGCAATATTATTTCTATCATTTAGTTTTATATCCATTTCATGAATAAGATTATTTTTAACTGGTCCGGTAAATCCCATTGCAAGAAGAACTAAATCTGCTTCAACTTCAAACTCAGAATCTGGAATTTCCACCATATTTCTTCGTCCAGTTTTTGGATCTGGATTTTCGAATTCAACTCTAACAATTTTGATTTTTTGAATAATATTTTTGCTACCCATAAATTCTTTTGATAGAACAGAAAATTCTCTTTTACATCCTTCTTCGTGAGAAGTTGAAACTCTATCAACAAAAGCCCATTCAGGCCAAGGATTTACAGCACTTCTAACTTTTGGCAATTGTGGCAGAAGTTCCAAATTAAGAACCGATTTAGCACCTTGTCTAATAGATGTTCCAATACAATCGGAACCAGTATCGCCACCACCAATAACTACAACATTTTTATCTCTTGCTGAGATTACTTCTTCGCTAAAATCTCTATTTTCATTTCTTCTATTTTGTTGTTTAAGAAAATCCATTGCATAGTGAACACCTTTTAATGCTCTTCCAATAATAGGTAAATCTCTTGGTTGCTCTGCCCCACCGCAAAGAATAATTGCATCGTATTCATCTTTTAATTCTGATAAAGTTTTATCAACTCCTATTTCAGTTTTAGTTTTGAATTCAACTCCTTCAGCTTGCATAATTTGAATTCTTCTTTCAACAATATTTTTCTCTAATTTGAAATCTGGAATTCCCAGAGCCAGCAGACCACCAATTACTTCATTTTTTTCAAATACTGTAATTGAGTGACCTAATTTATTTAATTGATCAGCGGCTGAAAGTCCGGCTGGACCTGAGCCAACTATTGCGATATTTTTTCCAGTTCTAACAATTGATAAATTGGGCTTAATTAAACCATTTTCAAAGGCTTTTTCTATTATTGATTTTTCAATATTTTTAATTGTAACAGCAGGTGTGTTTATATCAAGCACGCAAGAATTTTCGCAAGGAGCTGGACAAACTCTTCCAGTAAATTCTGGGAAGTTGTTTGTGCTTAATAAACGTTTGGCTGCGTCATCCCATTTATTTTTATAAACTAAATCATTCCATTCTGGAATTAAATTATCCACTGGGCAACCAGATTGACAAAATGGAATTCCACAATCCATGCATCTAGCACCTTGTAATTTCAATTCATCTTCGGTAAGCTCTTTAGTAAATTCGTTAAAATGAATTATTCTTGAATCAACATTTTCCTTTGATACTTCCAATCTATCGTATTTTAGAAATCCTTTTACTTCACCCATATATTCACCTTTAACATTTTCAAACTTTTATTTTTATTAAAAACAAAAATCAATCTCCAAAATTCAAATAAATTCTAAATTCCAAAACTCAAATAGATAAACCACATATAAAAGTCTGTGATTTATTATTTGGGAATTATGATTCAGTTTTTTTCTTTTTCCTGTTTTTTCCATTTGATGTTTATTTGTTATTTGTCGCTTGTTCATTTGTCTTTTCAAGTTCAAGTACTCTTCTATAATCTGTTGGATAAACCTTTACAAATTGCGGTAAATACTTTTCCCAATTGGAAAGAATTTTTTCGGCAACAGTGCTATTAGTATATATTTTATGTTTTTCAATTATTGTTTTTAGCTCATCAATATCTTTTGAGTCTTCAACTTTAAATAATTCAACCATTTCAGAATTATATAGTTTATTGAAATTGTCAGATTTATCCCAAACATAAGCTAATCCTCCACTCATTCCAGCAGCAAAGTTTTTACCAACATCACCAAGTACAACAACAGTTCCGCCAGTCATATATTCACAGCCGTGATCGCCAATTCCTTCAACAACCGCCGAAGCTCCGCTATTTCGTACTGCAAATCTTTCTCCCGCTTTACCTCTTAAATAAAGTTCACCTTTAATTGCGCCATAAAGAACCACATTTCCAACAATAATATTTTCTTCTGCAAGAAATTTTGAATCTTCTTGAGGAACTACTATTATTTTGCCTCCAGATAACCCTTTTCCAACATAATCATTTGTGTCACCTTCAAGGCGGAAAGTAATTCCATTTGCCAAGAATGCTCCAAAACTCTGACCAGCAGTACCAATAAAATCAATTTGAATTGTATCTTCCTGTAGTCCACGCATTTCGTATTTTTTTACAATATACGAGCTAAGCATAGTTCCAACTGATCTATTAGTGTTGTTAATATCAACACTAAAACGAACTGGAGCTTGCGTTTGGATTGACTTTCGGCAAGATGATATTAATTTATTATCAAGAGCAAATTCAAGCTCGTGATCTTGCTTAAGTGCATGACGAACTAGCGTATTATGAGGAACGTCTGTTCGATGCAAAACATTTGTAATATCTATTCCCTTAAGTTTCCAGTGATTATTAACTTCAGCCATTTCAAGTAAATCAACGCGACCAATCATTTCATCAACAGTTTTAAATCCAAATTCTGCCATTATTTCTCTAACTTCCTCGGCAATAAATTTGAAAAAACTAATTACATGTTCAGGCTTTCCTTGAAACTTTTTTCTCAATTCTGGGTCTTGTGTAGCAATACCAACTGAGCACGTATTTAAATGGCAATTTCTCTGCAATACGCATCCCATAGTAACAAGTGCCGATGTAGCAAATCCAAATTCATCTGCACCAAGAAGTGCCGCAATAGCAACATCTCGTCCAGTTTTTAATTGCCCATCTGCTTGTATTCTAACTCGCTCACGCAAATTATTCATAATTAATACTTGTTGAGTTTCTGCAAGTCCAAGTTCTAAGGGCAAACCAGTATGTTTAATGGAAGTTTGAGGTGAAGCTCCAGTACCACCATCAAATCCACTAATTAAAATGTGATCTGCTTTTCCTTTAGCCACACCAGCAGCAATTGTTCCAACACCAACTTCCGAAACAAGTTTTACACTAATCTCTGCTTCTGGATTAGCGTTTTTCAAATCGTGAATTAGTTGTTTTAAATCTTCAATTGAATAAATATCATGATGCGGTGGGGGTGAAATTAATCCAACACCGGCGGTAGTTCCACGTGTTTTTGCAATTTGCTCAGATACTTTATGACCAGGTAGTTGTCCACCTTCGCCAGGTTTAGCACCTTGAGCCATTTTAATTTGTATTTGATCAGCGTTTACTAAATATTCAATTGAAACACCAAATCTTCCTTGAGCAACTTGTTTAATTCTGCTGCGTTTCCAATCGCCGTTTTCTTCCTTGCTAAATCGCGATTTATCTTCGCCACCTTCACCGGTATTTGAAAATCCACCAATTCTATTCATTGCTACAGCAAGAGTTTCATGCGCTTCTTTAGAAATTGAACCATAACTCATTGCACCAGTTGCAAATCTCTTCATAATAATTTCTGCTGGTTCAACTTCGTTTATGTCAATTGGTCTTCTTTTTCTAAATTGCAATAAACTTCTTATTGTTGAAAGATTTTTTTCTCTATCGTTTACTAACTCGGAATACTTTTTAAATATGGAATAATCGTTTGCTCTTACAGACTGCTGAAGCAATTTAATAGTTTCAGGATTCCATTGATGATATTCTCCTTTTGCTCTCCATCTGTAATTACCAGATGAATCTAAAATATCTTCATTCTTTTTATTACCATAAGCAAGTTCATGTCTTCTTAATGCTTCTTCGGTGATGGTTTTAATTCCTATTCCACCAATTCTTGATGGAGTTGCAGTAAAATATTTTTTGATAAATTTTACATCTAGTCCTACAGCCTCAAATATTTGAGCAGAGCTGTATGATTGAATAGTTGAAATTCCCATTTTGGAAATTATTTTATACAATCCTTTACTAATAGCTTTAAGATAATTTTTTTCAGCTATTTCATAATCCGAAATTTTATAATTTCCATTATCCAATTCATTTTTAATTGTCTCAAAAGCTAAATAAGGATTTATCGCATTTGCCCCATAACCAAGTAAAGTGGCAAAATGGTGCATTTCGCGTGCTTCGCCTGTTTCAACAACTAAACTTGTTAAAGCTCTTGTTCCAATTCTTGTTAAATAATGATGCAAACCTGAAACAGCAAGCAATGAAGGAATTGGAACATTATTTTCGTCTACACCTTTATCTGAAAGAATTATATTTGTATATCCACTATCAATTGCTTTATCAGCTTCCTTAAAAAGTAATTTTAACTTTTTCTTAATTCCAAGCAATCCATCACTTTTAGGAAAAAGGATAGAAATAGTTTGCGATTTTAATCGAGTATCACTAATTAATTTAATTCTACTTAATTCACTATTAGTAATTATTGGTCTTTTTAGACGCACCCTTTTTGCATGTTCTGGGCTTTCATCCAACAAGTTTTTTTCAGCACCAAGTAGAACATCTTCACCCATTATTATTTCTTCTCGTATTGAATCAATAGGTGGATTTGTAACTTGTGCAAATAATTGTTTAAAATAATTGAATAGCAATTGTGGTTCTTTGCTTAAAATAGCTAGTGGAGTATCAGTACCCATTGAGCCTGTAGCTTCAATTCCATCCTCAACCATTGGAGCCAAAATAATTTTAATATCTTCATATGTGTAACCAAACGCCTTTTGTTGAGCTTTTATTTCAGCATTATTTAACAGAAATTCGTTTTTTATTTTTGGAAGCGAATCAAGCTCCAACATGTTTTCTTTTAACCATTTACCATATGGTCTTTTATTGCTATATTTTTCTTTTATTTCCGAATCATCAATTATTCTTCCCTCTTCAATATCAATTAAAAACATTTTTCCAGGTTGCAGCCTTCCCTTTTTAATTATATCGCAATTTGGAACAGGTAAAACTCCAGCTTCTGAAGCCATAATTATTTTATTATCCTTTGTTTCCCAATATCTTGCGGGACGTAAACCATTTCTGTCCAAAATTGAGCCAATATATTTTCCATCAGTAAAAGCAACAGCTGAAGGACCATCCCAAGGTTCCATAAGTGCTGAATGATATTTATAGAAATCCTTTTTCTCTTGACTCATATTTTTATCGCCACTCCAGGCTTCTGGTATCATCATCATTAATGCGTGAGGTAAATCTCGTCCATTTAGAACTAATAATTCCAGTGCATTATCAAAAGTAGCCGAATCACTTCTGCCTGGTGCAACAATTGGATAAATGTTTTTTAATTTATCGCCAAAGAATTTACTTTTAAATTGTTGTTCGCGAGCATTAAATCTATTTACATTTCCACGTAAGGTATTAATTTCGCCATTGTGAGCTATCATTCTATAAGGATGAGCTAAAGACCACGTTGGAAATGTATTTGTACTATAACGCGAATGAACCAATGCTATTGCCGATTCAACTGTTTCATTATTAAAATCTAAAAAATATTCTCTAAGTTGTATTGCTCTTAACTGACCTTTATATACTAATATTTTGCTTGAAAGTGAACAAACGTAGAAATGCTTCTTTTGTTGAATTTCAGTTTTTCCAACATTTTGCCATATCTTTTTTCTTATATAAAACAGAATTTTTTCAAAATCTTCAACTTTTGTATCTTTTCCTCTTGCAATAAGAATCTGTTTCATAACAGGTTCAACCGATATAGCCACATCACCAATATTGGAATTGTCACTTGGAACGTCTCTCCAACCTAAAAATTTCTGTCCAGATTGATTTACAACATGTTCAAACATAGTTTCAATAATATGTCTATCTTCAGATAATTTTGGAAGAAATACAACTCCAGTTGCATAATCGCCCTTTGGTGGTAATTCTATATCACGATATTCACATTCGGCACGCATAAATTTATCAGGTATCTGAATTAAAATACCAGCCCCATCGCCGGTATGTGGATCAGAACCAGTTGCACCTCGATGTTCCATATTTTCCAAAACCGTGATTGCATCACACACTGTTTTATAAGTTTGTACTCCTGTTAAATCAGCAATAAAACCAACTCCACAACTATCATGCTCTGTACTAGGAATATATAATCCGTCAGTAACATTACTGTATTGACTATTTTTCACAAATATTCTCCAATTTTTTAATCCAATAAAACGAAAATTGAATTGTTATTAAGTTGTATTTACAGAAATTTTCAAAATGAGTTACAAAAAATAAAATAATATCTTACTTATGCAAGTAATATTTTGAATATAACTAATTTATTAAGGCATATTAGTTGTATCTCATTATAAATAGTGGATATTTATACAAAATATATAAATTATTATAATTATTTCATTGGTGGTAAAAAGAATTAACGTTTATCTTAAAATAAGAAGCATATTTTTCATAATTATTTTAATTTTGAAGTTTTTTGTAAATAATTCAAATTATTTTACACAAAAAAACTTTTTTTTACACTAACTCTTTTATTAAGTATTTCTTCTTTGTATGTTTACTTTTTTAAAATAAGATAATAATTGTTTATGGCAAAAATGAAAATCAAAAAAGGTTTAGACCTTCCAATAAATGGCTCACCGCAACAAGAGATTTCTAATACAATTTTAACAAAAAAAGTGGCTTTACTCGGAGATGATTATATTGGGATGAAGCCAACTATGCTTGTTTCAGTTGGGGATGATGTAAAAAAAGGACAACTTCTTTTTACTGATAAAAAGACTCCTGGCGTTAAATTTACTTCTCCAGCTTCTGGAAAAGTTGTTGAAATAAATAGAGGCGAGCGTAGAGCGTTCAAATCCATAGTTATTGAAAAATTTGGTAGCGATGAGATAACTTTTAATAGCTATTCTGAAAATGAACTAAAAAACTTAACTCCAGAATTAGTTAAAAACAATTTAATTGAATCTGGAATGTGGACTTCACTAAGAGTTCGTCCATTTTCAAAAGTTGCTAATCCTCTAACAACTCCAAATTCGATTTTTGTTACAGCAATGGATACAAATCCTTTTGCGCCTTCAATAGAAAAAGTTTTAGAAGGAAAAGAAAGAGCTTTTGAAAATGGATTAAAAGTACTAGATAAGTTAATTGCAGGTAATATTTTCCTTTGCAAAACACCAAACTCAAAAGTTCCAATTATCAGTTCTCCAAAATTAAAGATTGAAGAATTTGAAGGTCCACATCCATCAGGTTTGGTTGGAACTCATATTCATTTTCTCGATTCAGTAAACTCACATAAAAAAGTTTGGTACGTAACCGCTCAAGATGTTGTTGCAATTGGCAATTTATTTACAACTGGAAAAATATTTACAGAAAGAGTAATCTCGCTTGGTGGCTCGCAAGTAAAAAAACCTGCATTAATTAAAACAGAAATTGGTGCTTCAATTGATGAACTTGTTAAAGGTTTATTAATTGAGGGTGAAAACAGAGTAATTTCAGGTTCTGTTCTTTCAGGGTATCATGCTACCGGTTTTGTGGCTTATCTTGGTAAGTATCATCAACAAATATCAGTAATTAAAGAAGATAGCCACCGAGAATTTTTTGGATGGGTAAATCCTTTTGGAAATAAATTTTCAGTAAAATCAGTTTTAATTTCATCATTAATGCCAAAGAAAAAACTGGACCTTTCAACTTCACAACATGGTGGTCATCGTGCTATAGTTCCAATAGGAAGTTATGAAGCAGTAATGCCGTTAGATATTCTTCCAAATTATCTTTTACGTGCATTAGCTGTTAACGATATTGAAGAAGCTGAGCAGCTTGGTTGTCTTGAATTAGATGAAGAAGATTTAGCTCTTTGTACATTTGTTTGTCCATCAAAAATTGATCATGGTGGAAATTTAAGAAGTAATTTAACTCAAATAGAAAAAGAAGGTTAATTAAGTGAAATTCTTGAGAAATTTTTTAGATAAGCAAAGTAAACATTTCGAAGCTGGAGGAAAGTTCCCAAAACTCTTCCCTCTCTTCGAAGCCGTTGATACTTTGCTTTACACACCCGGTAAGGTTACATCTAAAGGATCACATGTCCGCGATGCATTAGATCTGAAGCGAATGATGTTAACTGTAATTTATGCTCTTATTCCAGCTATAATTATGGCTTTGTATAATACTGGCTTTCAAGCTAATATTGGAATAGCAAGTATTTCTAATTATACACCAACTAGCTGGCAACAACAATTTTTTCAAATGATTGGACTTACATTTGATTCAACCTCAATTTTAAGTAATATGGTTTTAGGAGCATTATACTTCTTCCCTATTTATATTGTTACGCTTGCTGTTGGCGGTTTTTGGGAAGTCCTTTTTGCTATAATTAGAAAGCACGAAATTAATGAAGGTTTCTTCGTAACTAGTATGCTTTTTCCACTAATTCTTCCTCCAGATATTCCCTACTGGCAAGTTGCTATAGGAATTTCTTTTGGTGTTGTTATTGGAAAGGAAGTGTTTGGCGGTGTTGGAATGAATATTCTAAATCCTGCTTTAACTGGAAGAGCATTTTTGTTTTTCGCTTATCCTGCTCAAATTTCTGGTGATAAAATTTGGGTTGCTGTTGATGGCTTAAGTCAAGCTACTCCATTAGCTCAACTTGCTGATACATCAATGCATTTAACTTATTCTTGGTGGGATTCATTTATTGGCTTAATTCCCGGTTCAATGGGAGAAACTTCAACTCTTGCAATTCTAATTGGAGCTTTCATTTTAATTGTCACTAAAATTGGCTCTTGGCGAATTATGGCAAGCGTTGTACTTGGCATGGTTCTAATGTCTCTAACTTTTAACTTAATTGGAAGTTCAACAAATCCAATGTTTGCTGTTAGCCCACTTTGGCATTTAGTTATTGGTGGTTTTGCTTTTGGAACGGTTTTTATGGCTACTGATCCTGTATCAGCTGCAATTACTGAGAAAGGTAAGTTTTATTACGGACTTTTCATTGGTATTTTGGTGGTATTGGTCAGGGTTGTAAATCCAGCCTTCCCTGAAGGTATGATGCTTGCAATCTTATTCATGAATGTATTTTCACCAATTATTGATCGATTTGTAATAAAAGGTAACATTAAAAGGAGGCTAGCAAGAAATGTCTAAAGATAGCACTAAAAAGACTTTATTAGTTGCTCTTGGAGTTTGCTTTGTTGCTTCAATTTTGGTTTCAACAGCAGCAGTTGAGCTAAAACCAATTCAAGAACTTAATAAAGAATTAGATTTAAGAAAAAATATTCTGTCCGCTGGTGATTTGTATAAAGACGGAATTGATATAAATAATATTTTCAAAGAAAAAGTATCTGCTCAAATAATTGATTTAGAAACTGGAGATGTTATTCCAGAATCAAAATATGACGATGTGCTTAATATTGAAAATTTCAATGTGGAAATTATTGCTTCAAGTCCTAAATGGGGTAAAGTAATTCCCTCAAGCGATGACATTGCTGGAATTAAAAAAATGCCTAAAGTAATGGCTATATACACTGTTAAAGATGATAGCAATAGAGTGGAAAAATACATTCTCCCAATTTATGGCAAAGGACTTTGGTCTACACTTTACGGATTTATTGCGTTAAATAAAGATTTTGAAACTGTTGAAGGTTTTACTTTCTATCAACATGGCGAAACTCCAGGTCTTGGTGGAGAAGTTGATAATCCTAAATGGAAAAGTTCTTGGATAGGTAAACAAATTTTTGACCAATCTGGTAATCTTAAAATTGAAGTAATTAAAGGTATTGTTGATAGAGATAGTGATGATTTAAAATATCAAGTTGATGGACTTTCTGGAGCAACTTTAACAACACGCGGAGTAAATAATTTGGTTCGTTTTTGGTTATCTGAAAAAGGATATGGACCTTTCATGAATAAATTGAAAGGAGAAAATAATGGCTAATAAATATAAAGAGATATTAATTGACCCTATTCTTAAAAATAATCCTATTACATTACAAATACTTGGTATATGTAGCGCATTAGCAGTTACAACAAAAATGGAAACTGCAGTTGTAATGTCGTTAGCTGTAATGCTTGTTGTAGCTTTTTCAAATTTATTTGTAAGCTTAATTAGAAACCATGTGCCAAGTAGTGTTAGAATTTTAGTAGAAATGACAATAATTGCATCCCTTGTAATTATTGCCGATCAATTAATTAAAGCTTACGCTTACGATATTAGTAAACAATTATCAGTTTATGTTGGATTGATTATAACAAACTGTATAGTAATGGGCAGAGCTGAAGCTTATGCATTAAAAAACCCGCCAATGGAAAGCTTTCTTGATGGAATTGGAAATGGAATGGGCTATGCGGTAATTCTATTAACTGTTGCTTTCATGCGTGAATTATTTGGCTCTGGCAAATTTTTTGGAATGTCATTATTGCCATTAACCACAGACGGTGGATGGTACCAAGGTAATGGCTTAATGTTGCTTGCACCAAGTGCGTTTTTCCTAATTGCTATTTTTATATGGATTCTCAGAACATTCTATCCAGAACAAGTGGAGGAGGAATAATCATGTTAGAACATTATTTAAGTTTATTCGTTAAATCCATATTTATTGAAAATATGGCACTTGCATTCTTTCTTGGAATGTGTACTTTTATGGCAGTTTCTAAAAAAGTAGATACTGCTATTGGTCTTGGAATTGCTGTTGTATTCGTTCAAGCCATTACTGTTCCAGTTAATAATTTAATTTACCAAAGCGTTCTTAAAGAAGGCGCATTAGCTTGGGCTGGTTTAGAAAGTGTTGATTTAACATTTCTTGGACTTATCACTTATATTGGTGTAATTGCAGCAATAGTGCAAATTTTGGAAATGATTTTAGATAAATATGTACCATCACTTTACAATTCACTTGGAATTTTCCTTCCATTAATTACTGTAAACTGTGCTATCCTTGGTGGTTCTCTATTTATGGTTGAACGAAATTATAATTTTGGTGAATCTGTTGTTTATGGTTTTGGTTCAGGATTTGGTTGGGCACTAGCAATTGTTGCTTTAGCTGGTATCCGTGAAAAAATGAAATACAGTAATGTGCCAAAAGGTTTAAGAGGACTTGGAATTACTTTTATTACAGCAGGCTTAATGGCTATTGCATTTATGTTATTTTCTGGAATTCAATTATAAGGGTTTAATAATGGATGGTATAAATTTAATCATATTAGGCGTAGTGATGTTTATTGTCATTGTTATTGCCTTAGTATTATTAATTTTACTTGCTAAGTCAAAATTAGTGGCTTCAGGTAATGCTATAATAGAAATAAATAACGACCCTGAAAAATCTGTTGAGGTTCCAATTGGCGATAAATTATTAGTTGCTCTCGGAAATCAAGGAATTTTTCTTCCATCAGCATGTGGTGGAAAAGGTACTTGTGGCGAGTGTAAATGTCAGGTTATCGAAGGTGGCGGTGATGTTCTTCCAACAGAAACTAGCAAACTTTCACGTGGACAAATTAAAGAGCATTACAGACTTTCTTGCCAAGTGCCTGTTAAAGCTAATATAAAAATTCAAGTGCCCGACGAAGTATTTGACATTAAGAAATGGGAATGTACAGTTAGCTCAAATAATAACGTTGCTACTTTTATTAAAGAACTTGTTTTAAAACTACCTGAAGGCGAAAACGTTGATTTCCGTGCCGGTGGATATATTCAAATTGAAGCTCCTGCTCACGTAGTAAAATATTCTGATTTTATAATTGAAGATGAATACAAAGGCGACTGGGATCAGTTTAACTTGTGGAAATTTGTGTCTAAAGTTGAAGAACCAGTTTTACGTGCTTATTCTATGGCAAGTTACCCTGAAGAAAAAGGTATGGTTATGCTAAATGTTCGTATTGCATCACCTCCTCCAAGATTACCAGATGTTCCACCTGGACAAATGTCTTCATTTATTTTTAATCTTAAACCAGGTGATAAGGTTACTATTTCTGGACCTTATGGCGAATTTTTTGCAAAAGACACTGATTCAGAAATGGTATTTATTGGTGGTGGTGCTGGTATGGCTCCAATGCGTTCACATATATTTGATCAATTAAAAAGATTGAACAGCAAGCGCAAAATTTCTTTCTGGTATGGTGCTCGTAGTTTACGTGAGTCTTTTTATAATGATGAATTTGATGAACTTGCAAAAAATCATTCTAATTTTGAATGGCATTTGGCACTTTCTGAGCCTCAACCAGAGGATAATTGGACTGGTATGACTGGGTTTATTCACCAGGTTCTTTATGATAATTATCTAAAAACTCATCCCGCACCTGAAGATTGTGAATATTACATGTGTGGACCTCCTATGATGAATTCTGCAGTTATTAAAATGCTCGAAAATCTTGGCGTTGAACGCGAAAACATTATGCTTGACGATTTTGGTGGTTAATTTTTATAAGAATTTTAGCGGAATTATATTTTTATAATTCCGCTATTATCTTTTCTTTTATCATTCTCAATTTTTATTTCTATGAAAAAAATACTTTTAATTATAATTCCAATTTTGCTATTTGCATTTAGCTGCGCAAATTCTATTGAAGATGAAGTTCATTTTATTAATGGTGAAACTATGGGAACTACTTTTTCAATTAAATTTACTTCAAAAACTCCAATCGATATTTTACAAATTGAAACCGAAATTAATAACATACTCCAAATAGTTAATCAGCAAATGTCCACTTTTATTCCAAGTTCTGAATTATCACTTTTTAACTCATCTTTAGATACAAACTGGATTAATGTTTCATCCGATTTGGCTTTTGTTGTGAATGAAGCTCAGAATATTAGCAAATTATCAAATGGTAAGTTTGATATTACAATTGCCCCTTTAGTTAATCTTTGGGGATTTGGACCAAACGATAAACCACAAACAATTCCAACCCAAGATGTAATTGATGAATTTAAACAATATGTAGGTTACAAAAACATTGAAGTTAGTTTTTCACCGCCTTCAATAAAAAAACATCATCCAAAAGTTACTTGCGATTTATCGGCAATTGCAAAAGGATTTGGTGTTGATAAAGTTTCTGAATATTTGCTTTCAAAAGGTGTTGATAATCATCTTGTTGAAATTGGTGGTGAACTTAGAGCAAGTGGCAAAAAATTTAATAACGATTGGCTTGTAGGAATTTCTGCTCCAAATCAGTCAGTTACCATTCAAGAAAAAATAAAATTGAATAATCTTTCAATGGCTACTTCTGGTGATTATTGGAACTATTTCGAAGAAAATGGTATTAGATATTCGCATACTATAGATCCATTAACTGGAAAGCCAATAACTCATAATCTCGCTTCTGTTACAGTTGTTGCCCATACTTGCGCCGAAAGTGACGCTTTTGCAACAGCAATTGATGTTATGGGTCCCGAAGAAGGTCTTCAATTTGCAAATAATAATGAACTTAAAGTTTATTTAATTGTTAAAGGTAAAGATAATTTCGAGGTTTTATACACACCTCAGTTTGAAAATTTAATATCTAAAGGAAATTAATAATGGCACAATATATAATCATTTTTGTATTCTTTTTAATTGCATTAAGTTTAATGTTGCTAGCATTACAATTTAGCAAATATAAACGACGTGAGGATAACTGCTGCGGTGGTGGAAGTTGTTCGTCTGGTTCATCTCATGATCACAAAAAAGAATGTAAAAAGACTGAAGAAATTACAAATAAATTTTTAATTGATGTTGAAAAATTTAAAGTATAATTTTTCTATTTAGTTGAATGTTACTATAACAGTGGTTCCTTTATCTTTTTTGCTCTGGATATCAATTTTAGCTTGGTTTAGCTCACAATATTTTTTTACTAGTGATAAGCCTAAACCATTGCCTTCAAACCTTCTAGTATAACCCTGCTCTTCTTGTGTGAAAGGCATAAATATACTTGGGAAATATTCTTCACTTATTCCAATTCCAGTATCTGATATTGATACTACTACCTTACCATCCCTTGAATTTGACACAGTAATATTTATTTCACCTTCTTCTGTATACTTAACGGCATTATCAATAATTTGATTAAATATTTGATAAACAGAGTATTTATCTGCAAATACTATTCCTGTTTTAGAATTATTCTGAATTGAAAATGAAATTTTATCTTTGTTAAGTTTATCATTATACTCATTATATATTTGTCTAAGTATTCCATCATAAACATCAAATTCAGATTCATTATATTCATAAGTTCCAGTAGTTATTTCGGACATATTTAATATTAACTCTGTAGTTCTAATAATTCTTTTCCCAGCATGTTCAATTGCGTTAAAATTTGATTTCATATCATTATCTAATTTGCCTTCCATTTCATCTTTTATTAAAGTTGAATAACTCATTAGTATGTGAATTGGTGTTCTAATTTCGTGCGACATTTGAGCAAGAAATTCTGATTTTAATCTATCAGATTTTTCAGCTTCTTCTTTGGCAATAATTAACTGTCTATTAGATTCTTCGAGAGATTTATTTGAAATTAATTGTGCATTATAAAGTTGCGCATTTTTGATGGCGGTTGCAGCTTGCCCAGCTAATATTTCGAACATATTAGTAATTTCTTTTACTTTTATTTTATGTAGATGTTTTGAATCAACATAAATTACACCTATTTTTTTGCCCGAAGTAGTTAAGGGGGAACATAATATTGTTTGAAGATCTAGTAGAAAGATAGATTTGCTTTTTCTATTATCATTACCACTTTGTGCAGATTCTATAAACTTAGATTCTCCTGTAATAAAAACATCATCAACAACTGATTGACTAACGGAAAATTCATCTTTTGGTATTTCTCCTTCATTTGAATTAAGCCCAAGTTTATATTCTAATTTACCCTCTTCATTTTTTAATACAATAAATCCTCTTTCGGTACCAGTTAATGAAATAGCATATTTTAAAACTAAAGCTAAAACATCATCAATTATTAGAGTTTTATTAATTGCATTTACAATATTTAGAATAATTTCTAAATTATTAGATCCTTCATTCAATATACTTGAATAATTGTCGTGCGATTCTTTAACAAGCTTTGATATTTTGCTAAATTCCATAGATTAACTACAAATATTGTTCAATTTTATTGAATCAAATCTACAAAATTTATTTGGTAAGGAGAGATTCAATTTTTTTTATTTCAGAAACTGATTTTATTTTTTTATAGTATTTCAAAGCAGTATCTAAATATTTATTGGCACTTTGTGTTTGGTTAGAAGCTAAATAGAGTACTCCTAATTCATAAGCTGTCTCTGCATAGTTTAATTTATTACCAAGCTCACTATTAATTCTTAAGCTAGTCAATAAATAACTTTCAGATAAGTTATATTTTTGAGATTTTCTTTCAATAATACCTTTTACACGATAAATATCAGCAATAGTTAATCTATCATTTATTTGGTTACTAATATTCATACTTTGTTCAGCAAATTCTGAAGCTAACTCAAGTTCATTTTTTTCCGCATAAATGTATGCTTTACCTAGATAAGAAATTGCTAAAGTAATTAAGTTTTTATCTTCATTTGATTTATCAACGCTAGTATTAAATTCTTCAAGAGCAGATTCATAATTACCCATTTTACTGAAAAGCATACCTAAATTATGATGTGTGCTAGCAATTCTATTTAAATCATTTGCTTTTTCAAATTTGGAAAGTGCCTTTCGATAATTTTTTTCGGCTTCTTTTACTTCACCAACAATACTATTAAGAATTCCTAAATTTATTAAAATTAGGGCATCTAAATTATCACTATTTTTACCTTTCAATTTTTCAAGTCCAGATTCAAAATTTTGTCTAGCAGAATCTAAGACTCCCCTTTCAGCATAAAAAGTTCCTAAAATATTTTCACATCTTGCAACACCTTTCATGTTGTTTAAATTTTCAAATATTTTTTTCGCCTTTCGCACATAACCAAAACTCTCATTCCATTTTGCTTGTAATGAAGAAACCTCACTTAACCCAATTAATGCAAAAGCAGCTTCATTTTTAAATTTGTCCATATTAGTTGTTCTAAGCAGAATTTGGCTGTAAATGTCAGAAGATAAAAATAAATCTCCCCTATTTAGAGAAATTTTGGCTAGATTTAATAATAATTGGATGTGCTTTTTTATAGGAATAATTGCTTCAGTAGATGTAATAATTCTATCAATAACTGATCTGATTTTAAAACTATTGCTAAAATTAATAAGTGCAATTTCTTTACTTTTAATTGCATCAGTCAAATATTCAGAAAAAACATTATTGATTAAATCATCGGTCTCTGTTTTTCCCAAATATTCTTCTAATATCTTACTATATTCTAATTTAATTTTATTAATTTCAATATTCATCATAACTCTTTATTTAAAAATTATTTTGTGAAACCATATCTAGAAAAGTGATTAAGCTCTGCCCCATCCACAGTAACCTCATATTCAGTTGCATTAACTATTAGTGTATTATAATCAACTGAGTAAAATTTTCCATTTTCTCCTATATAATTGAAACCTACTTTGTCTTTGTCATCAACATTTACACCTTTAAATGATAATGATAGAGATACAGAGTTATTGAATGACATTGAAGGTTCAAAATCTAACGCTGCTAAATCACCTGCTAACGAAATTGAAATGGATTTTTCACCATTAAAAGAATTGGCTGGAAAAACAAGTTCTCCAATCACACTAGAACTTTTATCCTCAGATCGAAAATCGATTTCAATTTTACCACCAACTTTGCCGTCAATTTTTTTAGAAACTGCTGTTTTCATTAATTGCGAAGTGGGGCTGGAATTAAATTTTAAAATTTGATTTTGTGCATTATCTTTTCCAGGTTCAGTAAGATTTGTTTTTCCAGAACATCCCCATATTCCTAAACTTACAACAGCAACAATAAGTAATACTCTTTTCATTATAACCTCTTAATAATTAATATAATATTGATAATATTGGTTATTAGTTTTTACAACAATTGTACCAAAAAACAATTGTTATAATTTAGACATATTTTATCAATGTTTCAAATTTAAAATGATTTTGTGTGTAATTATTACCGGTAAAAAAGTAGACTATTTATCCGAAGTAACGATTTTATTAAAACTTTCCACAATAGAATAAAGTCTAATTTTAAATAAAGATTTTGTTATTACTTCAGATACAGTTTCAGATGCAATATAATTCAAAATTGAATTTGCCATTTCAGCATATTCTTTGGCTTTATAAGTATTACCTCTATCAAAGTAAAATTTTGCTAAATCATGTACTACAAATATTGTAATTTCTGAAATTGAACAATTTTGAAGTATAATAAATGATTTTTGAAGCAATATATTTTTTGTTAAACTTGAATCCATTTGATAGTTTATTGGTATTTTGCTTAAAATATAAAACCTATGGGCTGCAACCATTTGGTTAAATTCACAAACATCTGTAAGTATTTTTTCGTTAAGCAAAGAAACCGTTATTTCATATTCCTCGTTTTTACAAAACTCACTAGCTAACATCAACTGAATGTCTGCAGCAAATAAGCGTTCATTATTTATAGAAAGTTCGTTCTTAATAAAATTAATACTTTCTAAATTTAAATTTCCATTTCTCATTTTTTCAAGATATAAAGAATAGTATTCAAATTGATATTTACCTCTATTTGATTTAATAGGAAGATATTCTTTTATTTTATTAATGCTGTCAGAAAGAGCTTCTGTATTTGAAATTGCGATAAAGAATTTTGCTTCTAACAATAATGCTTCAACATATTCATCATCATTATTTAAATTTTCAAAAATAGATTTTGCTATTTGAATTGAATCAAATGACTTTTGATATTCGCATATTGCAAGATTAGTTTCACACAAATTGCTATTTATAAGACCAAATCCATATTTATTTCCTAATCCTTTGAAAATATTACCAGCCTTTTTGTAAACACTAATTGCTTTTTCATAATTTGCATGTTCGTAATAAAACACTCCTGTATTCAATAAAACATTGGCTTCCTGATTTACATTACCAATTGATCTGTTCAACTGAAGAGCTTTGTTCCAATGTTTTTCGGCATTATTAAAATCGCCAAGCATGTTATAAATATTCCCAAGATTTAGTTCACTACCAGCCATACGACTAAAATTGTTTGTCTTACTATTTGTCTTATTAGCTTCTTTAAAATAGTTTAGTGTTAAATTTAAATCCGATTTATTATAGAGATTTGAAATACCAAGCAAATTAAGAGCGCGTCCTTTAATTTCAGTTTTATTTTCAGATGTTTTTAGAATTTCCCTACAAATATCATCCGCTTTTGAGTAATTATTTAAGTCAATATAGGCACCAGCTAATTCAAGATA
>JAHISP010000042.1 GCA_018818165.1 Bacteroidota bacterium
AAAAACAATAAAAATAGTATGACTGTGATAAAAACCTTATCTAGGATAATTATTAGATTAAAAAGTAAATGCAATTCCTTTGCTCTAGTGTAAGCTTTAATCATAGCTCTATATTGAGACAGAATAACAACTAATGAAATTAAAATGAAAGTCCAAAATGAGACATACTGCACTATAATTGCAGATGAAATTAACATTAGAATAAAGGAAACCATTATAGTTATAGTTAAAGAAGATTGAAAATTATTTTCTTTTTCAGATAGATGAAAACGCATATAAAATTGCGGTGCACCAACTGCTGAAAGAATTGTAATCCAACTAATAATTGGTAATATAAGTTGTAGAGTCCCAAACTCATGAATATCTAAAAACTCAGTTAAAATT
Source organism: Bacteroidota bacterium (assembly GCA_018818165.1). GTDB lineage: Bacteria > Bacteroidota > Ignavibacteria > Ignavibacteriales > Melioribacteraceae > 1-14-2-50-31-20. Next base: position 385 of record JAHISP010000042.1, read on the forward strand.
TTTGTTTGCAAAAGACCAAATAATGGACCAATAATAAAACCAATGTAATAAAAGGTTATAGGAACACTTTTAATATATGTTTTTAGCTTGTCAAATAATTTCATTAATAATCTCAGCTACCCTAATTTCATCACTAATTGTTGTAACCAAATCTTCCTTAGCGCGGACTGCATTAAAGAAATTGTTTAATTGCTCAGTAAAACCTTTCTCCGCTTTATTAAATTTAAGTGATTTACCATAACCAAAAGTCTTTAATTCTTTAAAATCATCAATAACAAATGTATTGCCTCCCACATATATCTCTAATAACTCCTTTGGAAGTGAGGAATTTCCTTGCCCACTATAAAAAATAGTTCCAAGGTCACCATTTTCAAATTTTAACGTGATTGTATAATTATCTCGGGATATAACAGATTTATTGTCGGAAGAAATAAATTTTGCTGAAACTTCTCTGACTTCACTACCAGAAATATAACATATTAAATCTATAAAATGACAGCCCTCCCCAATTAAACGTCCACCACCTTCTACAGGATCTAGAGTCCAATGACCTTCTGGAAGTATTTGAGAATTAATTCGATATAGGATGTGCTTTGTTCCTCTTATTTTAGAAAGGTTATTCAATAAAGTTTGTATTAATGGCGAAAAACGTCTATTATATCCAATAGTTAGTAGCCCATTACTTTTTTTAATTTCATCCGCAACTTTAAAAGTATCTTTAATCGTTAATGCTAGTGGTTTTTCAACATGCACTGGTTTATTGCAACGAAGAATTTCAATTGCTAACTCTGAGTGCAGATTGTGCCTTGTTCCAATGATAAAAGCATCTATATTAGAATTATGTATTAGTTCTTTATAATTATTTGTTAAAATACTTGGCTTATAGTTTGTTTTTAAATATTGGAAATTTTTCTGTGATTTATTTGCAACACCATATAAACTTGCATTTAATTTTTTGAAATTTGGCAATAAGTTGTTTTGGACAAATGACCCACATCCAATGATACCAATTTTTAATGACTTATCAGAACTTTTTTGTCTTGATGTTACTAACGGTTTATCATATTTTTTTTTTTGCTTGAGCTCGCCACATTTTAATAGAATCGACAAATAATTACTCGATTCTAAAAAAAGATAATTATAGGCAAGTTGAGCATCATTAAAATCAACTATTTGGGATATTAGCGAGTCAACATTAATTTTTTTTGAGTCAATTGCATTTAGAAAAAATTCTAAGTTTCTCTGCTCTGTCCATCTTACATATCCAATAGGATAATCAAATCCTTTTTCTTCATATTTCTTTTCATATCTTCCTGGCCCATATGATCTACTCACCATGAATTTAAGTTCTTTAGAAAACAAAATATTCCTATCTAAATTTAGTGGCATAACACCAACAAGTATTACTCTCGCCTTATCTCGACACAAAGCAAAGTAATTGTTAATTATTGAATCATTTCCTTTTATGTTTGCGCAGAGAAACACAATATCTACACCATTTCCATTTGTTTCATTTAAGACAACATTTACATAGTCTGATTCATTATTTGAATTAATAACATTTTTGAACCCTAACTTAATAGCAACATCTCTTCGTTTTGAATTTGGTTCTACACATATAACATTTAATCCATTTGATCTTGCAAATTGTGCAACTATTAATCCAACCAAACCTAAACCCACAACAATACAAGTTTCACCCAAGGATGGGGTTGATATTCTGACCCCATGTAGTGCAATGCAGCCAATTGCACCATAAGCAGCTTCTTGATATGAAACGGACGCGGGTATTTTGCTTAAAAGGTTTTCCTTGACTGTTATCATTTCAGCATGTGGTGCACCAGCGTATGCTACTCTATCACCTTTGGTATAGAATTGTACATTCTTCCCAGTTGCAATTACTTCTCCAGCACCACTGTATCCAGTTGGAAAAACCTCATTGAACTTGGTTTTTACTTTTCGTATCGTAGATGTAATACCATTTTGACTTATATTTTGTAATATTATTTTTGAAGATGAAGGATTTTTCAAGTTTCTTGTTATTAACCCAGAATCATTTAGTTTTTCTGTTTCTGTCCCAGGACTAATAGCACAATATTTTACCTGTATGAGAACATCTTCTTCACCCACGATTGGTGTATCTACTGTTACAATATCTATCTTATTTTTAGAATTAAAAAATAATTGTTTCATGATTAATTTCTCATTTATTTGATCTATTGAACATATATCTTTCAGTATGCTCAAGAATATTAATTAGTTCAACTAAAGCATATAACATCCAACCTTGTCCCCATCTAATTAAAGGGATATCTACTTTAATCCATTTTTTAGATTTTTTGTATGCTTCCCATGCAAAATATCCAGATTTATTATTGTCAGTCACCCATAATTTGTCAATCGCACAGTCAAGTATAGCATTAGTAATCTCTTTTAATTTTGCTAAATCAATAAGGTTTATTTCAAAAGCTTTGATTAAACAAAGAATTGCCTCTGCACAACTATGTACTTCAATAATGGAGAAATCGGACCTCTGAAATGCAGGCTGCCAATTTGCAGAAAAAAAATCCTTAAGCCAAGTGTCAAAATATTTCTCAATTACTAATTTAATCTCATCATTTCTAAGTATTTTATTTATTGAAATAAGACTTCGAATTTCAAAACCACTATGATATGTATCTTGTTGTAGGTAAGAGCCAGATTGTGTATCACTCCAATAATTAAGTGTCCCATCATTTTTTATTTGGCTAATGGAAAAGTTTACTGCAGATTTAGCTAGTTCTATCCACCTAATATTTTCAATTTCCGTTCCTATGCGAATTAGAAAATCTGCTGCCATTAGATTTGCATTATGAACTTGCATTTGATCCAAAGGGGTATATGAAAAACATATGTTGCCGCTATTGTCTTTAGTTTTATTTAAGCCAGTTTCAATAAATTTGCAAATGTTTTTGCAAATGTTCAGAGCAGAATCATCATTGTTAGTTTTATATTCTAACCAAAACGCATCCCCTATTATTACGGTATTTACAACTGTTGGTGTTAATTTAGGTATATAAGCTTTCGTATTCCAATTGAATGGATAACCCCAACCCATTCCACCAAATTCATTTATTGCATTTTCATTAAGCCAAAGGTAAAAAGGCATGGACGTATTTTTTAAACTTAAGTCAAAATTATCTCCTAAATTTTCCAATAGTTTATAGCTGTTAGCAAACAATCCTATACCCTTTGGGTTAATTTTTTGTTTTAAAAAAAAAACTTTTCTAATTATTAATGGATACATTAATTCTAACTTTGTCACTATAAACCCTAATAATTTAGCGGAAAATGATTTTCTGCCTAACATCCATGAACCTAGTTTGCCATCCCAGACATCATACGGATCCCAACCTTCAATACCATTATAATACAACCAATTATCAATTTGCAATATTTTTTCATTGCATTTCTTTTTTATATCATTCATAAAAAAATACTTTTTTTCCTTTGTTTTTTTGTATTAATTCACTCAATATACTCTTGACAAAAATATGTTTGTTTTTTTGTAAAAAAGGAACTTTGCTTTTATCACTATATAACGATTCTGCCTGTTTTCAAGGAACTTATATTTCAAACTAACTTTTTGTCTTCCGCTATTGCACAAGAAATAGCAATCCCCAAATACAACTCAGTTATTGTTTTCTCATTTGTGTTTGATGCGTATTCTCAGCATGTGGATTAATGCTTTTATTATTATAACTATATCAATTTTTTTACTAACTTCTATTTCCAATAACAATTCTTTTTAATGCCTCACAGCTAAACTTCCACAACTTTTCCGTTTTCGAACTTGTATTTAATTCCCGTTCTTGAGCAAGTAGCCAAACCATTATCATCAAAATTTAATTTTTCACCAGCTTCCGACCACCAGCCAATAACTTTTGCTGGATTACCTACAACAAGCGCAAAATCTGGAACATCTTTTGTAACAACCGAACCAGCTCCAACCATTGCAAAACGTCCTATTGTATGTCCACAAACAATTGTTGAATTTGCTCCAAGCGAAGCACCTTCTTTAACAAGAGTATTAATATAAAACTCTGCTCCAACTTGTGGATATTTACTTCGTGGATTTAGGATATTTGTGAAAACCATTGATGGTCCGCAGAATACATAATCCTCTAAAGTTACACCTTCGTAAACAGAAACGTTGTTTTGGATTTTAACAAAATTACCAATTGTAACATTGTTGCCAACATTTACATTCTGACCTAGCACACATTTTTTTCCAATCTTTGCTCCAGATTGGACATGTGCAAAATGCCATACTTTTGTTCCTTCGCCAAGTTCAACGCCATCGTCAACAACAGCGTGGGGGTTTACATAATAATTTTTGTCGCTCATAAATTTCTCCTATAAAGGAATAGGTAAAGGTTAAGATTTACCTATTTAATTGTTAATTATTGTTACCTTATGTTGAAGGGAATGGTGGAAAAATGGAATGATGGAATAGTTACTTCCACAAACTCAAAACTTATCTTCCCAGTCACCTTCGTTTTGTTTTATTTGTAATGATTTTATCAAACTAATTAATTCATTCTCTACCTTGTAATGTAGCTCATCTAAAATTTCGAAGTCATCTTCGCTAATAAATTCAATTTCTTTGAATGAAATTATCCCCGAAAATAATTCACCGCAAGAACCTAGTGCAATGTTGAGAAAATAAAGATACTCTTTTATATTTTTTCTACAATATCCTTCCGCAATATTCCTAGAAATGCTATGGGCTGCATCAAGAATGTTATTTCGACTTTTGGAAACCTCATAGGGAAAATTTTTATTTGTTTTATAAACTAACTTGAAAAGAGAAATTGCATCTACCCAAACGTGAAGTTTAGTAAATCCTCTATTCACATTTTTTCGCTTTAATTCCATTTATTCATTCTCCAAAACAATTACTATTGGTTTTATCAATCCCAACATTCCATCTTTCCAAAATTCCATCATTCCGATTCCATTCCAACTTTCCATCTTTTATTCCATCATTCCGCCCTTCAACTTCTTCGTTGCTTTATCCAATATTTCAAGCACTTCAAGCGCGTGTTTGCCATCGGTTCTTGGAGTTGTGTTATTTAGTATTGATTCGTAAAAGTGCTTTTGTTCTTCGGCTAATGGCATTGTTTCTTCAAAATTGATTACTTCATAATCAGCATCAAATTTTTCTATCACTCCATCAACTTCTTTGAAGCCTTTTTTGTAGAATTTTAACTTTTCGGTTTTTAATGAATCTTCAAATACATACATTCCTTTATCGCCAATTATAACCATTCGTTGTTCCTTAAAGGGATGTAACCAACTCACAAAAATGTGTGCCTTTACATTGTTTGGATATGATAAAAATGTCATTGTTGTATCTTCAATTCCATTTTGAACATAAGCTCCGCCATTTGCTTGCACATCTGTTGGATTATCTCCAACCAAATATTGAATTACTGAAATATCATGAGGCGCAAATGACCAAAGTGCATTTTCTTCACTTCGTATTGCGCCAAGATTTAATCTGTTGCTATAAATATATTGAAGTTTTCCTATTTCATTTTTTTCGATTCCATCTTTAATTCTTAAAACCGCTGGATGAAAAAGCAAAACATGTCCAACCATTAACTTAAGGTTAAGGCTAAGGGAAAGGTTAAGGAGTTCTTCAGCTTCTTCGGGAACTAATGTAATTGGTTTTTCTACCAATACATTCTTGCCAGCCAACATACACTTTTTTGCAATCTCAAAATGCGTTTCTGCTGGAGTTGCTATTATTACAGCATTAAAATCATCCACATTGGAATGTTCCCGCTGGAATATGTTGCCCATTCCACGGGACAGGTGGAAAAATGGAAGACTGGAATATTGGATTTTATCTGATATTTGTCTGATTTTTTCCTCTGTTTCTGGATTTGAATCAAACACAACAATATTTTCGTGTGGAAGAAGCGAAGCTGCAGTTTTTACATGATTCATGCCCCAACGCCCAGCACCGATTATGGCTAGTTTAATATTTTCTGTTTTTAACACTATTTTCTCATTATTTATTACTGATTAATATTAAAGGGAATATTGGAAAAATGGAAAGATGGAATAAAACTTGTTGCTATACGTAGATAATTTTTCATTAAAATTTATCCTCCCAATCACCTTCGTTTTGTTTCTTTTGAAGTGATTTTATCAAACCCAACAATTCATTTTCAACTTTAAAATGTAACTCATCCACAATTCCAAAACTCCAAATTGTTAATTAATGTTCAAGCTCACGTTTTTTCCAATATTCCATCTTTTATTCCATCATTCCAACATTCCTCTTTTCCAACATTCCAACATTCCATCTTTTATTCCAACTTTCCAGCCTTCCTTTTTTGTTCTATCCCATAAACGCTTTTATTGTTTCCACCACATATTCAATTTGCTCTTTTGTCAATTCTGGATAAATTGGAAGCGCAATTGAGTGCTCTGCTGCATAATCTGCATTTGGATATTTGTCGTTTGAACTTGGTAAATCTTTAAAACATTCTTGTTTGTGAAATGGTACTGGATAGTAAATTTCACAGCCAATTCCAGCAGCCCTTAAATGAGCAATTAATTCGTCTCGTTTTTCAACTCTAATTACATATTGGTTATAAATATGATAATTTTTATGTCCAGTTTCTTTGTAAACAGCTTTTGGAAGCAAAACTTTATTGTTTTCATCTAAAGTTATCTTTCCTTCTTCTTCGGCTAAACCAGCTTCAACAAACAATTTTGTATAAAGCGCTGCATTATCTCTTCTTGCTTGTGACCAGCTATCAAGATGTGGCAATTTTACACTTAAAACTCCAGCTTGTATTGCGTCTAAACGGAAGTTGCCACCAATCATGCTGTGATAATATTTTGGCTTTCCACCATGGACTCTTTTTACTTTTAGCAATTCTGCTAAATCTGCATCCATTGTTACTGTCATTCCGCCATCACCAAAGCATCCTAAGTTTTTACTAGGGAAAAATGAATAACATCCAATATCACCAATTGTGCCAACGCACTTTCCATCTTTGTACTGTGCAGAAATTGCTTGTGCACCATCTTCAACAACTTTAAGATTATGTTTTTTTGCTATTTCCATTATTGCATCCATGTCCGCACTTTGTCCATATAAGTGGACTGGAATTATCGCTTTTGTTTTGTCTGTTATTTTTGCTTCTATTTGTGTTGGGTCAATATTAAAAGTAACTGGGTCGCTATCAACAAAAACTGGAATTGCATTTAAGCGAGAAACTACTCCAGCGGTTGCAAAAAACGAATATGTAGGAACTATTACTTCATCACCAGCTTTTATATCCAAAGCCATTAACGCAAGAAGTAGCGCATCTGTCCCCGATGAAACTCCAACAGAATGATTTGCACCAAGATATGCAGAAATCTCATCCTCAAGTTTGGTCACTTCTGGTCCCATTATAAAGTACTGTGATTCAGCGGTTTTTAATAATGCCGCATCTAATTCGCTTTTTAGCGATTGATATTGTGCTTTTAAGTCTAACAATTGTACGTTCAATTTATTTTCCACTATTAAATTATTTTAATTTCTATTATAACCGTTTACCTGACGACCATCGCCCATAAGCCATTAAAGAGACAAGAAAAGATTCAATAAACGAGAGAAAAATAGCCGCAAATATGCGAATGGGTTTTCCATTATTCCCCAATTCCATCTTTCCATTCTTCCTTGTTCTTACCCTTTAAAAACCTTATATCCATCAAACATATTTCTAGTATCAAGAATTACTTTAGCGTTTTTGTGAATTAAATCAAGATGTTCTTTATAATCATCATGGTCTGTGCTTAGTAAAACTAAATCATATTTTGCAATATTTTCTGCTGTTAACTCTACCGAATCCATTTTAAAGTTATATTTTCTAGTTTTTGGTAATGTTGGAATATATGGGTCGTTATAATCAACTTCGGCACCTTTCTCTCTCAATATTTCTATCAATTTTAGAGATGGCGATTCCCGCATATCATCTACATTCTTCTTATAGGCCGCTCCCATTAATAGTACTTTACTGCCGTTTAACGATTTTTCATTTTCGTTTAATGCTTCCATTGCTTTATTTACAACATAATATGGCTGAAAAGTATTTATCTCACCAGCAAGTTCAATAAATTTTGTGTTTATTTCAAATTCTCTTGCTTTCCAAGTTAAATAGAATGGATCTATTGGAATGCAGTGTCCACCAAGTCCAGGACCTGGATAGAATGCATTAAATCCAAATGGCTTTGTTTTTGCAGCATTAATTACCTCCCAAACATCTATTCCCATTTTATCAAACACCATTTTAAGTTCGTTTACTAAGGCAATATTTATTGAACGATAAATATTTTCCAATAATTTTGTAGCTTCAGCAACTTCGGGAGATGAAACTGGAACCGTTTTAACTATTACTAAATCATAAATGGCTTGTGCTATTTCGAGACAACTTGGAGTAATTCCACCAACAACCTTTGGAATAGTCGCTGTATTAAAATTAGGATTATTTGGGTCTTCGCGTTCTGGTGAATATGCCAAAAAGAAATCCTCGCCAGCCACTAATTTTTCTTCTGTCATTTCGAAGGAGTCATCATTTCCTGACGCCTGAGAAATCTCTGCCTTCATTTTACTTTGAAATATTAGTGCATTTTCAAATTCTGGCAACATTAACTCACGAGTAGTACCTGGATAAGTTGTTGATTCAAGTGTTACAAGTTGTCCTTTCCTTAAATATTTTTTTATTTTATCAACCGAAGAAACAATATATTTCATATCAGGTTCACGATGCTCGTCTAACGGAGTCGGAACAGCGATTAAAATAGCATCAACTTCGGGTAATTTTGAAAAATCTGTTGTGGCAGAAAAATAGCCACTATCAACTGCTTTTTTAATTCTTTCTGCTGGTAAATGCTTAATGTACGTTTTTCCTTCCATTAGGATAGGAATTTTTTTCTCATCCACATCAAAACCTATCGTTTTAATATGTTTTTCTGCAAATTCGAGTCCTAGTGGTAAACCCACATAACCAAGTCCTACAATTCCGATAACAATCGATTTGGTTGAAATTTTTTCTAACAATTCACTTTTGTTTGGCATTTTTTTCCCTATTATATTTTATTTCTTTTTTAATAACACAAATTCAATCTGTCGCTTCAACCTTCCTGCCTCATGGAATGCATCTTGGAATGCATCTTGTTTTATATTCCATTGGGGTGTCTTTTTCTTTCCTCCCCGTCTCTTTTCAAGAGAAGGGGTGGAAAATCATTGTTTATTACAGTTTTTAAAAGTCCCTCTCTTTTTAAGAGAGGGATTTAGGGTGAGTTCTTTATTTTTCACACAGCCTCTTAAGTCTTGGGCTATAAAAAACGCCACTTACTAAATAACCGTTTCAACGGTTTATATTCAACTAAGAAAAGAGCTAATATTAATTTTTGTACTACTTCGCTCCTATCTTTTCCCACTTTGAGCTTTAACCTTCTTGTCCAGTGAAATGCCTGTCAAGTGAAATGCCTTTATCTTTTCTATTTCACATGGGCTTTTATCTTTTCTATTTCACAGGGACTCTGGTTTTTTATTCCATTGGGATTATCCTTTCTACTTGTCACTCATTCCATTTTTCCACATGTCCCGTGGAAAGGGTATTATATTCCAACGGGATCTTTCCAATATTCCATTTTTCCACCTGTCCCGTGGAAAGGGTATTATATTCCAACGGGATCTTTCCAAAATTCTCCCGAAGGGATGCCTATGGCACAACAAGAGTTTTCCACTCTTCAACATTCCCACAAAATAGACAACACACTATTATAATTTTGCATAGTAATGTTTGCCTCCATAATGCGTTTGTTTTGGTTACCGTTAAGGGAAAAATCCTCATTAAACCATGCATAAGCGGGAATGTCTTCCACTTTTGGAACTTCGGCAAATTTTTGTTTCATTTGGTCATAAGAACATGTTTTAAGTTTATAATTGTGCATTGCTTTGTGTAGGTCAAAAGCATAACTCATATTATGCACTTTTGCCCCATTGCGTAAAAATATAGCATCAATATCCTTTGCAGATTAAATTCATTTATTTTGCTTTATATACTCAACAACTTTTTCTTCAATAAAACTAAAAACATCTTTTCTTTTTATTTCATTATTTGCTACAAATAGAATTGGTATTTCATCAACATCAT
>JAHISP010000043.1 GCA_018818165.1 Bacteroidota bacterium
CAAATTATGCATTAGAAAAGCACTAATACATAATCGACTAACTCGCTCTAAGCGTTTATACAATTCTTCGTTTAACCTTACTTCGGCTGCGCTCAGTAACCATTTGGGTATAAACGCTAAGACCGAGTAAGTCGGGGCAAGGCCTTATCTTAATTGCTTGTTTCTTAATTCATACATATCTCTTTAACTTCTATTGCATTATCCAGGTTGAACCTATTTATAATTGTTTAATAAATTTTAATAAACATCTTTTCTAAGATCAATTGATATTAAATAGATTATTTTTTCTTCTTCGTCAATTACATAAAATAATCTGTACTTCCCAATTCTGTATCGCCAAGTTTCTGGATTGTAATTAACCAACTTTTTTATATTATTTCCAAAGTGAGGTTCTTCCTTTAATTGCGGATAGATATATTGGATAAGCTTATTTTCGATGAATGATTTATCTTTCTTTGATGTTTTTTCAATTCTTTTTTGAAATTCATTTGTTTCAAAGATTTTATATTTATTCAACGAATTGTCCTTTTTTTGATTTTATGTCAGACAATCCTCTTTTAAGGCTTTTGTTGAGCTCTACATTATTATTTATTTCTTCCATTTCAAATTCATCAACATAAATATTATGTTCAATGAATCGTTTAACAGCGGTTTCAATAAAATTTGAAATCGGTCTATTATCTCTATCAGCAAGGTTTTTATATTTTTTATAATTTTCTTCACTTAAACGAAGAGTAATTGTTTTGGACATTGTTTTCTCCTTTGAATGATATTCGCTTTATTGCATTCTAATGTATTCATATGTTCGCAATTTGTCAACATGTTCTTTTCAATAATCCAAAATTAAAATGCTCTGCCTAAGAGGGGTGGAATAGAACAACTTATTCAACCCCCTAAAAAAAATAATTTATGGTAAGTGGTTAGCTATGTAAAATAAAAGAAAAATGCTCAAATATTGACTGGAACCAATAACCAAATAGTGGGTTGGATTAACAGAAAAGATAAAACAACTCTTAACAGAAGCATAATTGTAGCAAAATAAAAAAAACTACCCCCTAAAAACACTATACCAAATTACAAGTAGTAGCTGCGGCTTAGCTCTCACAAAGTGATCCCTTCGGGAAACACCGGATTATACCTCAGCTCCGTTCGGCATAAATCCTTTATAACGTTATATGCTAATTCAATTATCACTTATTATTGAATTTATTCGATTCTCTAACCCTTTTTTATAACTTTTATATATTGATTTATAATTCGAATTTTGTTCTGTTTTTATTTTAAGATTTATCAAATCTAAAGTTTTAATGTCCCCAACAGAAACCAAATTTTTGAAAGCTGATAAACGATATTGCTCGTCTTCGCCAAACAATTTTAACTCAGAAATATTCTTTAATAGTAAAAAATTTTTAGGAAGTATTATTTTTCTAAATTTTATTATTTGTTCCCGTTTATCTTGACCTAAATAATTAGCTAATCTTTCAAGCATATTCTCAACATCATTTATTTTTACAAATAATTGTTCTAAACAAATAGTCTGCTGATCTAAAGTTTTTATTAGTATCATTTTATTTTGGGCTATTTCTTTGTCATACTTGACTAATTTATGAGCTCTTTTATAGAGGGTAGAATAAAATACTGCAAACAATCCAATATTTATAAAAACTGTTATTGATAATATTGATAATAAATCACCAAAATTAATGTTCATATTTATACCCTCACTCTTTTTCTAAAGAAAGATTAACACTATTTAAAATATCCTCTGCTAGTTTCATATCACTGGCATAGTTATGCTTACGTAAAAATGTAATATCATTATCTTCTGCTGATTTCTCAATTAAATTGAGTAATCCATTTTCATTTGTGTGTGATAAATATACGATTTTACCCTTGAATATTTGGGGAAATTGAATAAGTAAATCCTCAGCTAATAATATGCCAGTAGTTGTATAATCTCTAGTTCCAGATCGGCTGTATTTGGAAATATTCGGCGGTTTCGCTGCAAGCATAATATCAATTATAACTAATTCAACATCATCTCTTTTAATCATTAAATCCCAAGCATCATCAGCATTTGATATTATTTCAACTTTATAATTTCTGAATTGAAATTCTGTTTTTAAGGAACTCATCTGAATTACATCCTCGTCAATTATGAAAATCATTTTACACCTCCAAATATTTAAGGAACGATAATTTTATTGTAGTTGGATCTTTTATACTGATAACTTCTATTTTCCCTCCCATAGCATCAATCCACTCCTTACATTGAAATAAGCCAAAACCAGTCCCTGAAGGATTGGTAGCCATAGCTTCTTCACTCCGATAACCTTCATAAAAAATATATTCTTTTTCAAAATCATTTATTCCTATCCCCTTATCAGATATATATATATTCAAATATTTCTCTTCTTCTGATTGCTTTATTATTAAATTGCATTTATTATCTTTACAATATTTCATTGCATTTTCAAGTAAATTTTTAAATATTAGCTTTATTGCTGTAATATTTCCTTTTATTGGCGGTGTTTCTTTAAAACCTTCTTTTATTAAGTCAATGATAGGTAGGGTAACTCCAAAACTATTTGAAATTTTATGAGCTGAATTTATTACTTCTCCAAGAATATCTCCATAAATGTTAATTTTTTTTATATTCTTTTCTTTGCTAGTAAGTGCAGGTGTTGTATATTTTGAAATTTGCCAATCAATTGCTTCGAGATTTCCTAATGTATTTGTCAAATTATACTTTAATGATTCGGGTACTAATTGTTGGTAATTTGATCTATCGAGTATTTGAGTTATACTACGAATACTAGCAGTTATATAATTCAATACGCCATGTGTCATGCGTTCGAGATTTATTGATTTTTGGATGCTCCTTTCCAGAAGGAATGAAATCATTCCAGTCATTTCACAAATAAATCGGCATAATAGAATGTCTTCCCATGTAAATGGTGTGGGAAACTCGTCTCTTTCCAATTTATATAAATGATTTATTATCCTTAAAACTCCGACAACTTTTTGATTACCAAATTTTCTTTCAGGTGGTAAAAAGATCGGAAATATACCACAAGCAGCTTTTTTACCTTTTACAGATTCACTGAATTTTCCTGAAGTGTATGTTATGTCAGGATTAATTAATATTTTTTCGATTCCAGTTTTTGCGACTTCAACAGTTAATTGATTGTCATTATAGTGGTAAAAAACATCTGATTCTTTTTTGTAACTTTGCTCGAGTCCTGTAGTTTTCCCCAATTTAATCATTTTTGATTTTTCTTCATTCATAAAAAAAGATATGGCTTCAAAACCCAAATTATTTGTTAAAACTTCTATCACTCGATAGAAATAAGTATTAATATCATGAGATTTGACCGCATTCGTATAAACTTCATCGCGCAGTTTTAATTTATCATATAACATACTTTTACAATATAGCTCTCCACAAATTTTTGCTAATTTATAGAGTTCAGAATCACTAATTTTAGAAAAATTTTTCTTTGCATAGAAAAATAATATTCCACAATAAGTTTTATCAGTAAAAATAGCCTGTATATCTTTATTGAATGGAATAGGCAAAATGATGCAACTTGATTCTACTTTATTATTACTGAAAGTTTTAAATGGGCAGTATTGAAAATCCTCACAATTTTGAGTTATATTTTTAATTCTAATTATTTGGTGATTTTCAATAGATTCCTTTAAGTGTTTACAAGGATATAGAAGTGGCTCTGGAAGCTGTTTATTCTGAGAGCAAATTTGTCCTCTTAGTACATAAGCATTATCATTGATAACTGAACTGTAGTAAAAAATATCACCAAGATTGTAATGACTTTTAATGTATCTTAAAAGATTATTTATGGTATTATTACTCGATTCATTAAGAGTATAGACCAGTTCTAAAAAATCAAAATTCATAACTTTACCAATAATATTTGTATTATAATCAAAATATTGTTTTACTGATTTTTATAAATCTATAAGCATATAACGGCCTTGCGGTTAAGCTGCTTCCAAAACAAGAATGCTGCAATGAAAAACCTAAGCCGATAATTATTAAAAAACTATTTTATTAGAACTACTTTGAAAAAGACTGCCGAAACGGTACAACTAACATTAAAATTTTTAAAAAGCAGAATGCGAAAGAAGCAGTTAGCTTGAACCGCTTTTATACGCAATTACATTAACTAATCTTTTTAATTTCTACAATAAATTCCGCATACTCATCATAACCATCTAATAAATTGTCCAAACCCTCTTGAGTTAATATTCTTTTATTTTTAACTGGCTCATCCACTAATGGAATTACAGATATAACTTCATATTTAGCTTCGGAATATTCATCCAATTCTTTATGAGTTATTTTTTCTTGACTAGATGGTTCTAAAACTGAGTTTTGCAAGAGCCAATATAATTCAGATAATAATGATGTTCCGATTGATAAAATTGTCTTTGCATCTGATTCTTTAACATTTTCTCCGTGAATTGCACGATTTGAAAGACTAATTACCTCCTTTAAAGATTCGACAATAATTCCAGGGAGTAATTCTTTTTTGATTGCAATTGAAACCATCGCCCCCACAGATAATTTTTTAGATTTTTGAAAATCATTTGAGCTACTTATTAATTTGGAAAGGACTTTTTCAAGTTCAATTCTCAATTTTGCTAATGCTATAATAAAATCAGAAGATGATAATTCATTAATAGCTTTTACTGTGTTATCAATTTCTATCGTTTGGGGAGATTGACTTTCCTTCGAATTCATTTGAGCAGTTTCAAAATTATTCTTCAACTTCTGAATTTCTTTTGAATCAATTTCTGCCTCAAAATCTCCATATTTAATTTTTTTTATTTGTAATACGAAGGGTGATAGCAGAATAACAGCAAGTAGAAATATAGTAATCTCATCAATCTTAAATGTTGCTATTTGTAGTGTGTGTAATACGAGGAGTATTAAAGCAATTGTTAATACAAACAACCAAATATTTTTAACGATATAATTTTTCATTTATTAATTTGTGATAAAATTCTGTTGTCCCATAAAAAACGGGATAAATGCGAAACCATCATTTGCATATTGCTGTGGGTATTTAATCTGGTTTCCATTTTGTTATTTAATTTTATATTAATCTTATTATAAATTTCCGAAAGGAGTTTTGGCTTGCCATTCTCTATATTTTTATTACGCTCTATGTCCACTCTAAATATTGTTTAATTATAAAGTATTGGGTTGAATAATAGGTAATATTATTCTTTTTAGCAAATTAGTTTTGTAGTTTAATTGGATTAAATCTTCCATGTTTTTTATACGAAAGGCATGATTTAGAAATTAATTTTAAATGATAATTTTGGAATAGACAAAAAAAAGCACAGATTGCTAATCTGTGCTACAAATTTGTTTGTTTTTTTTACTTTTTATAGCAATGCTTCTTCGTCAAAAATTAAATGTCTAAATGTTTCTCGGCTTCTTATTACTTTATATTCACTTCCATCAACAAGAATTTCGGCAGGTCTGCGGCGTCCGTTATAGTTGGATGACATAGCCATTCCATAGGCTCCGGCGGACATAATTGCAAGTTTATCACCTCTTCCAACCATTGTTATTTCTCGCTCTTTGGCAATATAATCACCGGTTTCACAAACTGGTCCAACAATATCCGCTTCAAAATCAATATTGTCTATGTTTTCAATTGGTTGAACATGATGATATGATTTATAAAGAGAAGGTCGCAACAATTCTGTCATTGATGAATCGACAACAATAAAGTTTTTACCACCTGAATTAGTTTTAGTATAAAGAACATTGGTTAAAAGCACTCCACCATTTGCGGTTAAAAATCTGCCTGGCTCAAACATAATTTGAGCGTCAAGCTGCATAAAAATTGGAATTAATTTTTCAGCCAGTTCTTTTGGAGTAAAAGGAGTTTCATCGTTATAAAGCACTCCAATTCCGCCTCCAATATCAAAATGTTTTAATGGAATTCCAGCAGCTTTAATTTTTTTGAAAAGTTCAGCCATTTTAAGAGTGGCTTCAATAAATGGCTCAATTTTGGTAATTTGTGAACCGATGTGCATATCAATTCCAACAAGCTCAATGTTGCTTAATTTTGAACACTCAACAAACATATCGTAAGCGTAAACAGAATCAATTCCGAACTTATTTTCTGCAAGACCAGTAGAAATATATGGATGAGTTTGCGCGTCAACATCGGGATTTACTCTTATTGCTAAAGGAGCAATTATATTTAGTTCCGCCGCAATGTCGTTAATAACATATACTTCTTCAAGCGATTCTGCTTTAATAACAAAAACGCCCTTTTCTAATCCAAGTGCTATTTCTTCATCAGTTTTTCCAACACCAGTTAGCAGTATATCTTTTGGATTAACACCAGCTTTTATTGCGCGGTAAAATTCACCAGTCGAGTTAACATCAACGCCGCTTCCTAGTTCGTAAAATGTTTTAATTACATTTAAATTAAAATTAGCTTTGGATGCAAAATAAATTTTATGATTAATCAATTTGAAAGCGTCATCTAATTCCTTAAATCTATCAATAAAGAAATTTTTGCTATAAACGAATAGTGGAGTTCCAAACTCTTCTGCTAGTTGATTAAGATTAACTTTTTCGCAGTAAAGTTCGTCATTGATGTATGTAAAATAATCCGATTCAAAATGTTTCATTTAAGTCTCGTTAGAAGTTCATAAATAATAGCATGTCAAAAATAGAAAATCTTTAGATGAAGTACACTAGGGTTTAGGCAAAATATTGATTTATAGTTTTTAAAATGACAGAATTGCGATAATAAATATCAAACGACAAAAGATAAATTTCAAACAAATATCAAAAACAAATAACCAAAACCCAAACTCATTATTTTTGAATGAATCATACATAAAAAAGTTTGGATATTAGAAATTGAAATTTGAATATTATTTGGTTTTTATGGTTTGTCGTTTATGATTTGTCGTTTATGGTTTGTCATTTGGTCTTTCAAAATGAAGTATTCGTAACCAAAACTATGGACTCGCAGTCCATAGTGGTTTATTAAAATGCTTCTTCATCCGAAAAAAGGCTTATGTTTTTAATTCCAGAAATATTTTGCAATTCGTTAACTAAATTGATGCTTTGGCTTTCGTTTTTAATTTTTATATAATATGAAATGAGCATATTTTGGTTTTCAAATGATTTTATGTTAATCAATTTCATCCTTTTTGTGTATTTGGATAACACTTTTTTATAATCCAAAGTAATTTTTTCATTATTGCCTTCTATTTGAAATTCCAACAAAGTGCTTTTGGCATCGCCGTTAGTTGTGCTAACTTTTGAAATTACAAATGAGATAATTCCAATAAAAGCAGTACCTACAATTGCTAAAGAATGCAGCCCAACACCAGAAGCCATTCCTATTGTAAGAGCAAAAAAGATGTAAACAATATCGTGAGTTTCTTTTACAGCAGTTCTAAAACGAATAATTGACATTGCTCCAACCAAGCCAAAAGCTCTTGCCAAATTATTTCCAATAATCATAATTACAACAGCTGTAATTAACGAAAGCAGAATAAGAGCATTTGCAAACGAATCCAAGTAGCCGGGACCATTATATGTTTTCTTATAAAAAAAAGAAATAAATAACGCACAAAGCAAGGCAATTAATATATTTTCAATAATTTCACCAGTAGATAATGAGTATTGAAATATGGTTGAAAAATCGTTAAACATAAATATTCCTATGTTTTAATTCGGTTGAAAAGGAGCTTGAACTTAGGTTAATTAGACTATCAACACTTTCTGCATATTTTGAGAAAGATTTTCTGGTTAATTTATGCGCAAATAAAATGTTTTGCAACCAATCTGGAAAACCTTTTGAAAATTTAATTTCCAACACAAAAAAATCATGATTTATAGCTTCATATTGGTGGTCTAAAGATAGCGCTTCAAAATTGGCGGCTTTTTGGAAGCGTATGTTTTTATCAAATGTTATTCTAAGTGTATTGTCAAATTTGGAAAAAAAAGCCTCGCGCTCATATGTTACTAAAGTTATAGGATTTAGCGAGCCTCTAGTGTAATGATAAAGAAATTTTTCCGCGTCAGATTTGTACTTTTTAGATTCAATTAAATCATAATTTCTGTTTGATAGAAAGTCTTCCAAGTCGCAATAAGATATTAAAGCTCTGTTTTTATAAACATGCGAGCCAATTTTCTTCTTTAATTCCAAAAAGACTTTTGAACATGAATCGATATTGTTATAGCCTCTAATGCGAACTTTCTTTCTTCTGTTAATGCTTTCAATTTTATCGTGATAATCCTTCAAATTACTTGAATCGAGATAAATACTTTTTACAGTGTAATGTTTGTTCTCAAAATTTTTGGAATTAGGGTCATATTCTAAATATGGCAACATTTGCTGACGTAAACTGTCAATTTGTGAAATTGGGACGATATATTTGTATTCCATACGCATCATGAAATTTTAAATATGGAATTAATTTTTTTGATTATAACCTCAAGAATTGTTGTATCTTCGCCTATAATTGAGCATTCGTAAATATTGTTAACTAGCTTTTTATCAATTTGAAACTGCGATTTATAAATTACGTATTTCATTCCATTAATTAATTTTATTTGCGAATCCTGAGCTTGAATTGTAATGCTATTAAGGCTATCCAAGTTTAAAAATGTTACTTTTTGATTAACATTTATTGAGCTGGATTTCTCAAATTGGATAGGAATTAGTGCCACATAAGAACCTGTTTCGGAAATGGAAAATAATGTATCAATTGAGTTTGAGCCAAAAACAAATCCGTTAAACGGCGAAATAAGATTGTAACTTGAAGCTCTATCTTCTAATATTTTCTTTTCGTTATTAAGAATATCAATTCTGCCTTTGGTAACAGAAATTTCTTCTTGCTTTAATCCACTTTTAAGCGAAAGCAAATTCTGGAACTCTTTTTCTTCATCAAGCTTTAACTTAGCAAGCAAATTTTTTGCTAAATCATATTCCTCAACTGAAATAAGTCCTGATTTATACAAAGCTGCGGCACGGTTAAAAATGGTTTCCTGATTAGTATAATTTATTTTACTTATTTCATATATCTTTTCTTGCTCTGTAATAACCGAACTTTTTTCGCCACTTAATTGAGCATCAAGTAATTTTTCTTGAATATAAATTTCACCTTTCGCTTCTTCAATTATTAGATTAGTATGGCTGGAAGTAAAAACAGCAACCGTATCGCCTTTTGAAATATTTGAACTTTTTGTCTTTAAATTTAACGAAGCAAAATCCTCTCTATCAACTTGAATTGTTTTAATTTCCTCAACAATTCCAGAATAATTATTTATAAGGTGTGTAATTATTTGTCCATTTGAGCCCTTAATTACAACAAATTCCTTTGAAGGCAAAATTTTTGCATAGGCTGAAATGTTGTTTGTAATTTTAATTGGAATTAAAACAACCAACAAACAGCATGCTAAAAATAAAATCCATTTATATCTTTTAATATTATCCATGTTTATTTAACCAACACCATTTTTTGCGTAGCTGTAAAAGAGCCACTTGTCATTTTATAAAAATATATTCCTGTTGATAAATTTACGGAATTAAACTCAATTTCGTAACTGCCAGCTTTTTTATATTCATTTACCAAAGATTTAACTTCTTTGCCAAGTACATCGTAAACCTTTAATTTAACATTACCTGCTGTTGAAATTGAATATTTAATTTTAGTGCTCGGATTAAAAGGATTAGGATAATTCTGGTAAAGTGAATAACTACTTGGTAAATTATTTTCAGATTCTGCGTCAGAAATAGTTACAAGCTCAAACCAATTTAGGTTGAAACCACCTTTTTCCGCAAGCAATTTAATATTGAAATCTCCGCTTTCTATATCAGTAATTGTTGAAACTGTAGTCCATGTTTGCCATCCACCAGTTACAGGAATAACTCTGGAAAAAGTTTCAATTCCATCTATAAAAAATCGAATTTTCCCTTCTGCGGTTTCGCTTGCAACTCTAAAATTTACGAAATACTCACCAGTATTTGGAAGATTGCATTTATATTCCATCCAATCTCCAGCATCAATCCAACCAACATTTAATCCGCCGCCAATATCGCTTGTAGCTTCGGTTTGAATTCCATTCATGTTAGTAAAATCTTCTGCTTCAACTTTGCCTGGCAACTGATTTAAGCCTGAAATGTAATCCAAATAATTGACTACATTTTGTAAATCAAAACTCTGAAGAGTTCCACCATCTTCCGATGCTAAATTTCCAGAAACATATGAAACGGAAACAATATCACCTTTTGAAATTTTATCGCTTAACTCAAGCAGAATAATTTTATTATCAGTTGGACTTAAATTAAAATCAATAATTTGTAAAAAAGAATTTCCATTTTTAACAACTGTAAATTCAGCTGAGTTATTTCCGGAGTTTTCCATTGATTTGTTGAATGCAAGTTCAATGTGCATTCCATCTTCTGTTACCATTCCCGATTGGAAAATAGGATTTGAGCCTATTTCTGAATTTGCGAAAGACGTAATTCCAAATCCATAAGCAAAAAGTGGATTGTATTCAGAATCGCCAAAATTTATTGGAATTTGATTCATTGTTTTTGCCCAAGTCATTGGAAGCAAACCTTTTGGAGTGTAATCGCCCATAATCACTTCGGCAATTCCATCAGCTTCTGTTCCAGGAAGCCATGAAGCAATAAATGCATCGGAATTATGCAAAACTGGATTTATAATCATTGGTCTTCCAGAAATTAAAACTGTAACGACTGGAATTCCAAGATTATTTAATTTTCTAACCATGTTGATTTGGTCTTTATCAATTGAAAGATCAACTCTGTCGCCGTAACCTTCTGCATAAGGCTGTTCGCCAATTACCACAATTGCGTAATCAGCATTTGTGTCGTTAAAATTTCCATTAGCGTCATAAACAAACTCAGCACTTGGAGCGACTTTTTTCAAACCATCAAGAATAGTAGTTCCAGTAGTAATATTGCCAGATGCACCAAGCCATTGAATTGTCCAACCTCCACATTGAAGTCCAATATTATTTGCATGCTCACCAGCAACTAAAATTTTAACAGCAGATTTTGGAATTGGCAAAACATTGTCATTTTTCTTTAGCAGAACTGAAGATTCTCTAACGCACTGTCTTGCAATATCTCGATGCGCGGCAGAACCAACTTCAGATAGAAGAGCTCTATCAGCGTAAGGATTTTCAAAAAGCCCAAGCTCAAATTTTACTTTTAATATTCGGCTAACAGCATCATCTATTCTTTCTTGCGAAACTTTTCCTTGCTGAACAAGAGTTTTCAATATGTTAAAGAAATTTTTATAATCATTTGGAACCATTATCATATCATTTCCAGCATTTATGGAAGTTTCCACATCTGAAGTATAATCCCCGGGAAGTTGATCTATTGCCGCCCAATCTGAAATAATAAATCCATCAAATCCGAGTTCAGTTTTAAGCACATCTGTAAGTAAATATTTGTTTCCGTGCATTTTAACACTATTCCAACTGCTGTATGAAGCCATTACGGTTTTAACATTATTTTGGATTGCAGAAATATATCCGGGTAGATGAATTGCTCTTAATTCTGTTTCAGAAATTTCTGTGTTCCCCTGATCATCACCGCTGGTTGTTCCGCCATCGCCAATAAAATGTTTGGCACAAGCAACAATGCTGGTTGGTGAGTTTAGTGAATCATTCTGGAAACCATTAACAGCCGAACCACCAAACATAGTAGCTAATTCTGGAGTTTCACCAAAGCCTTCATAAGTGCGTCCCCAACGTTCGTCTCTTGGAACAGCAACACACGGAGCAAATGTCCAATCAATTCCAGTTGCAGCTATTTCAATTGCTGTAATACGTGTAGCAAGTTTAACTAACTCTGGATTTCGTGTAGCTCCAAGTCCAATATTATGAGGAAAAATTGTGGCTCCTTCAACATTGCTATTTCCATGAACAGCATCAATTCCATAAATTATTGGAATCCCTAATCTGCTTTCCATTGCTTTATGTTGGAATAAATCATATAAATTTGCCCAATCTAAAGTAGTGTTTCCAGAAGTAGGGTCGGAACCGCCACCACTTAAGATTGAACCAAGAAAATATGTTTTTAAGTCTTCCATATTGCCAACTGCTTTATGATCAGCTTGTGTCATTTGTCCAATTTTTTCGTCGAGAGTCATTCTGCTCAATAAATCATTTACTCTTTCGCTTGTTAAAGCATTGGGATTAAGATATATTGGAGTTTGAGCAAAACAAGTTACCGCATTAAATAAAAATAGTATTATAAAATATTTAGACGTTTTTAATTTTGTCATCTTGTACCTGTTTGTTAAAAAATTAAATATTTGTTGAACTTTGAACTGAGTTATTTTATCAAAATTGCCTTAATAGTTTCTTTGTAATTATCTGCCTGCATTCTTACTAAATAAATTCCACTGGATAATTCAGAACCATCAAACTCAACTTGAAATGTGCCCGCTTGATGAATATCACTTACAAGCACTTTAATTTGTTCACCTAGCAAGTTATAAACGGATAATAAAACATAGCTTCTAAAAGGAAGTTTAAATGTTATTATTGTAGCAGGATTAAACGGATTAGGATAATTCTGGAATAATTTAAAATCGTTTGGATAAATATCTGAACTGCTTTTAACAGAAGTAAATGCACTATTAATTTCTCCGGGAGTTCCAAAAACTGAAGATGCTTTCCAATTGAAATATTTTGAATTATCTAAATTTGGATTTTTTAGTTCAAGTGTAGGTCCGCCGCCATCACAAATAGGAGACCACGGATCTTTATCGTCGTATGTTAATGAATCTATTAACAAACCAGTTTTATTATACAAGCTAATAAGTTCGCCACCGCCGCTTAATCCAAAACCAAAATTGCCATAATAATTTTTAACATTTGGAAACTTTGATTTAAACAAAAGGGAATCGCGGCAAAGTATTATATATCCTTCTGAATCAATAAAAGTATTTTCGGGAATTGTAAAAACTGGCACTGGATCTTCGTCCTTAAAAATCCAACCAGATAAATCTATTGGCTCAGTTGAATAATTATAAAGTTCAATCCAATCATCTGGATTAAAAGTATCGGATGAATTATAATTTATTTCATTTATAACAATTTGAGTATCGCTATCTGGAATATAAACAGGCGAGATGTTTAATTTTTCGCTGGCAGTTATATTAATGGGATTTTCAGATGAAGCAATATCGCCTTCCCAATGTGAAAACACATATTCTGGAAATGGAACTGCGGTTATTTTTAATGGAATATTATCGAAATAATTTCCAGACCAGGAACTTTCTTCAATTTTATAATCGGTTATCTCAACTGTGCCTTTTGTAATATCTTGATTAATGTTTAGCTGAAACTGCCCGCTAATTCCAAAATAATTCATAAAATGACTGGAAAGAAATGTTGAGCGATAATTTGCAAAATTTTTCATTGAGCTTATTTCGCGTAACCAGTTTGCATAATTTCCACCCCATTTGTTGAAATGTGCGGGCATCTCAGAACTAATTCTTGTCGATATGTCAGTTACTATGCTGTTTATACTTTCAGGTAAAAATATTGTATTAGTATATGTTGAATATCTACTAATAAATAAATTCTTAAAAGTTTCGTTTTCTAAAAATTTTCGCAAAAGATATGTTGACCAAGGAGGATTTGGCCAATCATCTCCATTCTTTTCCAGAGCAAAGGTTAGTGTATTTCTATTATAAGCTTGGGAATCCCATAGTCCAAACCCAAAATCAGTATCAAAAAGAATCCACCGCCATTTTGAATTTGTACTTTTCTGCTGCCAGTATTTTATGTTATTTCCTGGCCAGTCTTGATTGTCAAAAAATATTTCTGCAAGGTAATAATCAATAAATTCATTTACATCTATTTTGGAATTAATATATTCAAATGCTGCATCGGTTGACATATTCAAATTTTGTAATGAGTAATAAAACTGCTCATAATTACCAGTTTCTCCTTGAACAAGTTGAATATTATTTTCCAAAATATTGATGTCATCTTTTGGAATATTATGATGCGATTCTAGATAATGCTCATTTATTTTTTCGCGAAGATTATGAATTCCCCAATATTGACCATTTAAATAAACCACAACGGGTCTGTAGTTTTGTTTATCAATATCAAGCGGTGAGACAATTTCGTGCATTAAAGCGTCTCTAAAATATGATCTATTCCATTCGCTTCCAGAATTTCTAAGAACAAAATTATGAAACTTATTTATGTCAGAATTTGGAAATATCTTATAGTCAATTTCTTGAAAACCATATTCATCTTTCAAAAAAAAAGCTAGTGATTTTATTGGATTTGCTCTGCTCCATTTGCCTGATATTTTTACGCCACAATCAACAGCAAAGCCAAACTCATAATTATCTTCAAAAAATTCAACATGAATTGGGCGTTCCCAGTCCTGCCAAAAATTAGCTCCATAATAAGGAAGGACTGTTTCAGCATTTGGGCCTAAAACATAAATTCCAGAATCTGACGAGAAAAAATTATCTGGATTTGTAGTTAGTGAAATTATTGGCAAATTTATATCTGTATTAATAAAATAAGTGTGCGTTTCTGTTTTGCTTGGCAATAAACTATCCGCAAATATTTTAGCTCTAATTACAGAAATTCCAGAAACAACAAGCTGATTTGTATAAATTGTTGAATATTTGGTAGGTTCCGAGCCATCTAATGTGTATCTAATTGTACCAACAGAATTTGGATTTGAAATATCAAGAAAAAATGGGGTGGAATAAAATCCGTGTTCTTTCCCAAGAATTGGAGGTTCAAGAAAACTTGAAAATCCATTATCAATATTTTTAGCTCCTGGAGTTGGTGAGTTGAAAAAAAACAGATTTTCAGAGCCATTTGGAAATCGCCCAAGTGAGAAATCAGCAATTTGATTTCGTGTAAAAAGTGAATCTTCAATTTCTCCGTTGCCATTTGAAAGAATTAACAATTCGCCAGTTGAACTCAATTTAAAATTTGTATGCAAATAAAAGTTTTGAAAAGTTAAGAAATCAACTTTTTCTCTTGTGTTTGCTGGAATTGATTTATAGCCCAACGAAAGAAAAGGATTTATTGTCAAATCGGATGAAGTGCTGCTAACATTATGAACTTCAATTGCCAAAATATTTTCACCATTTTGAAGTAAACTAATCTTATCATTAATTGAATAAGAACTTATTGGATTTCCTTGATATAATTGGGCTTCATGTTCGGTGGTTGCCAAAGTATTGAAATAAATTTTTGAACCAAATACTCCAAGATTTTCGCGGGCAATTTCTTCACCATTTAGATAAGCGACAAATCCATCATCAAAATCAACGTGGAGCATAATTCCACTAATTTGCTCAACATCTTCAATGTTAAATTTGCATCGCATAAATGCTGTAACCGTTTGTGAAATGATTGTTCTATCGTCGCCGTCGCCAAATCCAATTCCCGAAAAACCAGACTTCCAAGTTACATCGTAATAATTTATAAGATTCCAATCGTTTGCAGGGTTACTTTGTGGCACCAAATATTTACAATTGTCGCCTTCACGAAAAACAGTTTCCCAATGCTCAACACGTTCTTTTCTATTTTTACCAGAAGCAAAGACTAGCAAACAACTATCTGGCTCTAGTTCCACGTTGGGAAATTGCCATTTTGTGAGATCGTTAATATCATCACTAATAAAATAATTTGACAAATTTATTTTAGAGGAAGAATTGTTAAATAATTCGAACCAATCGGAGTATTCACCATCATTATCAACAATAACTTTTGAGTTGGAGCTTGAGACTTCATTTATTCTAATATCTTGGGCAAAAACGGGAAGCGAATCATTTAAAAGTAAAAGGAGAAGTATACAAATTGCAAATTTTTTCATTAGTCAATTTCGCAATTTTCATACCATAAAAATTATATTTTTTTAGCTCATATTCAAAAGTATTAAATCAATTCAGTTAATAAAAAAATAACTTGTTATCATTTTAATAATTATAACTGAGGTTAGAGGTAATTATGAAAATATAATTCCACGTTTAAAATTGTTATCCGAAAATTAAAAAATTAACTTAATGCATTGGTAGGGTAAAAATAAACTTACTACCTTTTCCAAGTTCACTTTCCACCCAAAGTTTACCATTGTTTTTTTCAATCAATTCTTTACAAATAATAAGACCTAAGCCTGTACCAGTCTCGTTTAAAGTGCCTTTTTTAGAAATAACCTCTGAAATACTAAACAATTTATTAACCAGTTTTTTATTCATTCCAACCCCTGTATCTTCTACCGATATTTCTATATAAGGAGTGTGTTTTTTACATGAAATTGTAATTGTTCCCTTGGGTTCTGTGTATTTTATAGCGTTACCAATTAGGTTGCGAAAAACAGTTTTCACACAATCTTCATCTGCCAAAACAAAAACTTTAGGAAGTTTATCGTTTATTAAAATTCCTTTTTCTTCGGCAGACAATTTCACTAAGGTGCGTACCGATTTATAAATATCCTTAATATTTAATTTGGTTGGAGTAACTTGGAATGAATCCATTTGCAAGCGTGACCAGTTTAACAAGTTTTCAATAAGTTTGTACAAATTTTGAGTTGAGTTGTAAATTGTACTCGTCATTTCTTTAACTTCTTTTACCGACATACTATCCATGTCTTCAGAAATCATTTGTGAAATTCCAAGAAGTGTCATAAACGGGCTCTTTAAATCATGAGAAATAATTGAGAATAATCTGTTTTTATCTCTATTAATTATTTCAAGTTGTTTTTTTGCTTCCATTAATTCAATTACTGATTTTCTAAGCGTTTCATCAGCATACCTTTTATCAAGGGTTTTAACAATTTGTTCTGAAACAAAATTTAAAATCTTTAAGTGTTCTTGATTATATGCATTTTCATTTTCATAGTCTTGAATTGCTAGCACTCCTTTATACTTTCCTTCAAATCCAAGATAAATTCCAACCCATTGCTTGGGATAATGACCTGTACTTTTAATAATGGCCGTCTTTTTTATTCTTTGTGCCCTTTTAATGATTTGTGATTTCTTGCTTTTAAGTACCTTCTCTGTTAAACCATTACTAAAAATTCGTTTAACTGGAGATGGATCGTATTCATCAAAAAAGTATGGAAAATCTACAATGTTTGTTTCACTATTATGAATTGCAATAAAAAAGTTTTTTGCAGGCATAAGAGTACTAACTATTTCGTGCAAGGATTTATATAATTCATTAATTGAGCTAGCTTTGTCAGCTTCTTGCGAAATTGCATAAAGCGCTTTTTGAAGTTTCTCATCTTTCTTCCGCTCGCTAATATCACGCCATGTTGTATGTAAAACTTGCGAACCATCTTCGTTGGTGATTGTCGTTAATAGAACTTCAACAGGAAAAATTTCTCCATTAGATTTTACGTGCTCCCATTCAAAACGATGACTTCCTTTTTCAACTGCAATTTTCATAAGTTCATCAGCTTTTTCCACCGAATTTCTTCCATCTGGTTGAAATTCTGGAGATAATTCTGAGGGATAAAAATTAAGTAATTGGGATTTATCTTTGTAAAGTAATAATTCAACCGCAGCCTGGTTACAGTCAACAAATCTGCCGTTTTTAATAATTAATATAGCGTCTTTTGATTTTTCAAATAAATCTTGATATTTTTTGAAACTTTTTCGCAATAACTCTTCGTTTTCTTTTTGCTCAGTCATATCGCGAACATTAGAAATTAAAAATGGTTTTTCCTTTGTTCCAAAAGTATTTATGCGTGCTTCAATTGGAAATATTTCGCCGTTTTTTCGCTTGTGATAACTATTAACAATAATTGGAACATTAAATTCCAAGTTCTTAATAAACTCAAGAATCTGCTTTTTTGTGAAACCAATATCAATATCTGATACTGTAAGTTTTAATAATTCTTCACGAGAATAGCCCAAAATTGTGCATGCAGCCTTATTTACATCTAAAAGTTTTCCGGAAAAATCTGTTAAATAAAAAGCATCAATAGAATTATCAACAAAAACTTTGTAACGTTCTTCATTTTCTTCAAATTTAGATTGTGTTTTTTTTGTGCAATCTGTTTTTTGAGTTATTATCTTTTTATTCACTAACATTATATTCCTAAATAATAGTATTCATTTTGTGCTGAGTTAATGTTTGCATATTGTTATTAAATTTAACATCTGCAAAGTAATTTTTTGTTTTTAAATATGAGTCTGGTCTAAAAAGGTATTTCCCGTCATTGCGAGGAACGGAGTGACGAAGCAATCTTTTGATTTTGCGCTAAATTCGGCAGATTGCTTCGCTCCGCTCGCAATGACATTATTCAATAGAACCTTTTTATAGTAGAC
>JAHISP010000044.1 GCA_018818165.1 Bacteroidota bacterium
AGAAAAATAGGGATTTATATTAATTTTGGCAAGAAAGATTTTTGCTTTCTTTAAACAGAATTGTGGCGTAAATAAATTATCCGAAAATAACACCAAAAATGATTGTTATTTAATCATAAAAAGGAAAGGAGAAATACGAATTATCAATAAATAAAAGCAAGAAATTGGATGGGAAAAAATTAAAATCCCTCTCTTTTTCGAGAGGGATTTAAGAAAGGGTGAATTGTTTTTCACCAACCTATTTTGTTAACAACATCTTTTTTACATCACTAAAATTATCTGTTTGTAATTTATATATGTAAACGCCACTTGGTAAATTGCTTGCATCAAATTTAACTGAGTATTGACCTACAGATTGATGCTGGTTTACCAACTCTGCTACTTTTTGTCCAAGTGAATTATAAACAACCAAATTTACAAAGCTATTTTCTGGCAGTTGATAACTAATTTGTGTTGTTGGATTAAATGGATTTGGGTAGTTTGAGTTTAGTGCATATTCATTTATTGCTGGCAATTCTGTTGAAGTGCTATCTGTATTTGCTATTTTTTCCACTACTGAAGTATTACCATATACTGTAATTGCTTCGTTTACAGATTCGGTTTGATCTGGTGAATAATACGCTTTTACATCATACATTACTATTGACCCAGTACTTTTACTTGCCGCTATTAAAAAGTCATTATCTGTATACGAAGTTGTGCTACTACTAACTGTGGCAATAATATTCCATGTAGTAACATTGTTTATATTAGCACCACGTCTAACTTTATATGCTGTTACGTTTGAGCTTTGATGTAGGTCCCAATACAAAGTTATAGGTGTATTCGGAAACCGTGGATTAAATGTGTTGGAGTGCAAATTTCTGTTACTAATACCAAAGTTGGTAAATAAGGGGGTGCCTATAAACACTGCCGAAATATTGGCATGCGAATTTGCCGTTATTGTTCTTGGGTTTTGTGTGCTATTATTATCGCTCCAATGTGAGAAGGTATAATTTATGTCATTATATGTTTGTGGTATTGCTTCAACTTGAATTGTATTACCTTCAACAACTGGAAATTGTGCTGTTGGTGCTGAAACTGTTGTTCCATTTACTTTTATTGAACCAGTTTCGCTTACTGCACTAAAGCTATTTGTAAATGTGAGGTTGCAAACTTTTCTCAAATAGTCATTTAAATTTGCTCC
The DNA here is from genome assembly GCA_018818165.1 of Bacteroidota bacterium. Lineage (GTDB taxonomy): Bacteria > Bacteroidota > Ignavibacteria > Ignavibacteriales > Melioribacteraceae > 1-14-2-50-31-20. The sequence goes on from JAHISP010000044.1 coordinate 1,187, forward strand.
GTTGTCACCAGAAATAACTTTATATGTGGTTGATTGGTTGTAGCTAATAGGATAAAAGGCATTGTTAAGTTGCTTTTTCCATTCACTTTTATTTAATGGTGCTTCAGTATCATTCCATATCCAATTATAACCACCATAACTTTGATTTTCGTAAGCTTGTAAGTTGATATTTGCCCCAACATTTACATCATTAATAGGGTGTGGACTTGGTTTTGAAGTAGCTGATATATTTACACCAACGCCAATATTTCCACCGTTATAATCACCACCCATATCGTTTTGGGCCGTTAAACTATAAGGAGCATCATATGTTATTTTTAGCAACAATGAGATATTTCCTTTGCCAGACGAGTTATCGTCCAACATGCAACCTAAATTGATATACCCTTGTGATCTTTTACTGTTTATTAAGGATGTATAATTATGGAGGGTTCCCGATTCCCCATCAACAGTGAATAGTTTTGAGCCAGCAGCAACTGAATTATATACTTCTTCATAATTATTAAAATTAATATTATCTGTTAGAATCATTATCTTGGCTGATCCAGTTGACCAGTCTCCATAATAGGCTTCCAAATATGCAGTTAAATTATATGCGTTTGATGGAATATCTGTTAAATTAAATTTATAAGCTTTTCTAAAATAATACCTATTATGCAAAGTTGTGCCATAAATAGACGTTTCATCGTAACCATAGTCTATTGTGCTTGCATTAAATGTACCAGTGTGTGCTTGCTCATCTATAACATATTCAATCGCCAATTTAGTTCCAGCATATTTATAAATTTCGTATTCTTGACTAATTATTTTATTATTGAGAATAACCAATAGGGTAAAAACCGCAATTTTAATTAAAAGTTTCATTTTAACTCCTTGAGTATGTTTAATTTTTGTTATTTTTAAAATAGAATAGCCGATACTTATTCACTTGAATAAATATATAGTTTACTAGACTTGGGGCTATTCTTAAATTGCAGAGATAGTGTTCCAGCACTATCTCTGCTTAAATTTCTTTAGTATTATTTCTCCTTATTTCAGAACTCCGTGAAAAATATAATTATTACTATTTCCGTGCGTTACGAAAAAGACTTCTTTCTCAAAAACAAAACCATCATTTAAACGTATCACCCCATCATTAAACTGATAATTTTCAAAATTAAGTATATACTCAAAATTAGTTCCATTGTAATGTGTTAATCCATCATCCATCATCCAAATAATATCTTTTTTATTTCTACCATATACTGCATCCCAACTAGTAGAGAATGGATTTTCAACGACTAGTTTAAAAATACTATTATCATAGGAGTAAGTGCCTTTATTGAAATTAAATAAAATTTCATTATCGATAATTGTTAAAGTTTGTATTGCACCAATTTCACTGTATATTTTATCTCTCTTTTTCCCATCAAAGGTATAAAATTTAGTTGAGTCTGGATTCTGTATGACATTACGCATAAAATATTTACTACTAGTTTTTGACCCTTTCCTAATTTCCATTAATATCCCCTCTGTAAACTCAATATTAACTCTACTCCATTCAGTTCCATTGTAATGCATCATTAGACCAAACCTGACATCACCCAACCCAGTATGGCTACTATCAGCAAGCCCAACTGCATAAACATCATTTGGGTTTTCGCCCCAAATATCCATAAAGTATATATTGTAATACTTAAAGTTTAACTCTTTACTGTAAGCTAAACTCATGCTCCATTTATTGCCATCATAATGCCAAATATCACCATCGCTACCACCAATCCAAATATCATTTTGCGCAAAGCCATAAATACACCAAGGTAATATTCCACGCCAAATTCCGTCAGTTGCCCATTTAGTTCCATCATAATGCCATATTTGTCTATCCATTGAACTTCCACTTCCAACAGCCCAAACATTAGTTGCTGAAGTACCCCACATTTTCATTAAGGGAGTGTTGAATGTTTTTATTGTGTCAACAGTCCAAGTATAATCTCTTCTCCCAGGTTTGAGTTGTTCTGGTTCTGTTCCTTTTTCGCATGAGAAAAAGATAAGTGCTACTGTAAAAGACAGAATGAAGAGAATTGCTTTAATGTATTTCATTGTAAAACCTCAAATTGTAAATTTTTGTAAATATTGTGATTTGTTTTATTTGTAATGTGGGGCAAATTTTGTTTTGCGTTTGCATTAATTGAAGATTTAGATACAATAAGTTGAAAGTTGAAAGTTGAAAGTTGAAAGTTGAAAAATATTGTTTTTATTTTCAATGTCAAGTAAATTATTACTTTGTTGGGTTTGTTTTATTTTTGAATTGCCTACTTTCAAACGTCCTCTAATTAAATTAAGTTACCATCATTTTTTTGTGAGTAGAAAAATAGGGATTTATATTAATTTTGGCAAGAAAGTTTTTTGTAATTGTTTTTTTGTTTCGAAATTTGGTAATGGAAAGCCTCCAAAGTAGTATTATCTTCGGAGGCTTTTTTCTAACTATTTTGTTAATAACATCTTTTTTACATCACTAAAATTATCTGTTTGTAATTTATATATGTAAACGCCACTTGGTAAATTAGCCGCGTTAAATTTAACTGTATATTTACCACTTGATTGATTTTGGTTTACCAACTCTGCTACTTTTTGTCCAAGTGAATTATAAACAACCAAATTTACAAAGCTATTTTCTGGTAGTTGATAGCTTATTTGTGTTGTTGGATTAAATGGATTTGGGTAGTTTGAGTTTAGTGCATATTCATTTATTGCTGGCAATTCTGTTGAAGTGCTATCTGTATTTGCTGTTTTTTCCACTACTGAAGTATTACCATATACTGTAATTGCTTCGTTTACAGATTCGGTTTGGTCTGGAGAGTAATAGGCTTTTACATCATACATTACTATTGACCCAGTACTTTTACTTGCTGCAATTAAAAAGTCATTATCTGTATATGAAGTTGTGCCGCCACTAACGGTGGCAATAGTACTCCATGTTGTAGTACCGTTAATATTTGCCCCTCGTCTAATTCTATATGAAGTTACATTTGAGCTTTCATGTTGATACCAATATAGAGTTATAGGTTGATTTGGAAAGCGTGGATTATATGTGTTGGTATGTAAGTTTCTATTATTATCATAATAGTTTGTAAATATTG
>JAHISP010000105.1 GCA_018818165.1 Bacteroidota bacterium
TTAGTTAATTTTAAATATTTATCCGTTATTACCCAGATATGTTAAAAAAAGAAAAAGTAGAATATTATTTCTCTTTAACAGAGAAGGCTTTTAAAAAATTAAAAATCAAATCTCCGCAAAATCCAAATATAAAGAAAATAACAGAAGATTATTTAAGGCTCTCAAAATGCTATTACGAAGATGCAAAACATTTCTTAAAAAATAATGATTTAGTAAATGCTTTCGCAGCAATTAATTATGCACATGCCTTTTTAGATGCAGGTGCAATTCTTGGCGTTTTTGATATAGGGAAAAAAGATTCAAAATTACTAATGGTAGACAAATAAAATGAAAATAAGAAAGGGCATTATATATGATATTGGAATTCTTGGATTCTCTATAATTTTAGGTAGCGCAGGACTTTTTATGTATTATACATCTTATTCAATACCAAAAGTACATCAAGAAGAATTTTCAATGCTAAAATCAGAAAAATCAAAAAGAGATGTATATGAAAGAACAAAATCAAATTTAGATGATTTACTAAAAAGTAATCCAAACAATTCAGAATTAAGAGAATCTCTTTCAGGGAGTAAATCAATTATACAAGAAAAAATTAATGATTTATCAGCAAAAATTGACAGCTTAGAAAATCTACCAGAAGTAATAGAAGTAAAACAAACAATGAGAGAGAAAAAGACAAAGGGAATGAATTGTGTATATAGTACTCTTATTGGATTCGGAATAGTATTAGGTTCTGCATACAAAATTATTCAAAATATCACACCGTTTCCATATTTTAGAAGAAAGAAAGAATCAAAAACCAAACCTAATTAACCAATAAAAATATATTATAAAAACGCAATATGAACAGTAATAATAAGTGGTGGTATTACATTAGGCGGAGTGGGTGTTGGTGGTGCCTATAGTTATGATAAAAGCATGGGACTTGATATTTTCAATAGAAGAAGGAAAAAACCAAGCCAGAAAAGAAATCTGAATCAAAATCTTAACTAGTAAATTTTAAAAACCCCAGAATTAAATTTTAATTAATGAAAAAAGTAGTGATAAGCTTAGGTGGTTCTGTTATAGTCCCAGATGAAGTAGATTATAAATATCTAAAGAAGTTCTCAAAATTAATATCTAAATTCTCTAAAAAAAATAAAGTAGTCATAATTACGGGCGGAGGATCAACAGCAAGGGAATATATAGAACCTCTAACAAAGGCAAAATTAGGAAATTATATTTATAGTTTAGTAGGAATTGCAGCCACAAAATTAAATGCTAGATTAGTTTCAGGATTTTTCAAAGAAACTAAAAAAATACCAGAAAACATTAAAGAAATTAAAAATAAATTAAAGAAATCAAATTTAGTAATATCCGGAGCATTGGGCGTTCAACCAAATATGACCTCTGATGGCAATGCAGCTCAGATAGCAGAAGCAATAAAAGCAGATATTTTCATAAACATTACAAATGTACAAGGATTATACAATAAAAATCCAAAAATAAGAGGAGCCAAACTTATTACAGAGATTTCTTACACAGATTTTTCAAAAATGGTAAATAAAATAAAATATAAAGCAGGCCAGCATTTTGTTTTAGATAAACCAGCAGCAGATATTATTAAAAAAGCAAAAATAAAAACAGTTATAATAAATAAAGATTTAAAAAATCTTAAAAATGTGTTAAAAGAAAAAAACTTTGTAGGGACACTAATAAATTAATATCTTCTTTTAGGTTTAGGATTTCTTTCTTCAATAGTTCTAACAACAGCCCCCTTTATCAAATCTTCAAGACTAAAAGAACTACGTGCTATTGCTCTCTCATCAGATTTGTTTGGATTTCCATAACCCATAGCCATATCGCTTGTTAATGCATTATGAACTTTTTTCCCTAAATTACAATAAAAATCCCGTATATCTTCAAGAGAAGTTGGCAGATTATTTAAAATCATTGTAGAAACAGCACTGCCTGGTAAAGGATAACCATTTTTTGATGCTGATTCACTAATTTGGTTGATTAAATCTTTATCAAGCTCTTCTTCGAATTTAACTAAATCATTCAAAATATCTTCATTCAAAATATCTCCAAATTTTTGAGCTTCATAGGCCTGTGCAGATATTCTACTGCTAACCATTTGTAAATAGTCTAGCTCTTCTTTTTCTACCTCTTTACGAAAATGTAAAGAACTTGCTAAAAGTGCCTTTCCAATAATTCTATAAAAAATCTCAGAATTATTATATTTACTCTTAAAGAAACTTGAACGAATTCTTTTTATCCCTTCTGTAGGTAAATTCTTAATCAAATAAGTATAATCCATGTGCTTTTAGGAATCAAGAAAACTATTTAAATCTAACTTTTAACTAAAAATACAGAAAATGACAATAATAATCACAGGATCAGTAGCTACTGGCAAATCAATTATAGCCAAAAAACTAGCAAAAGAACTAAAGCACAAATATCTAGATGTAAATAAACTAATCATAAAAGAAAAACTAAGAGAAAAATACAGTAAAAAATTAGAATCTTATCCAGTTGATATAAAAAAACTAAACAAATCACTAATTAAAAAAATAAAAGAAAATAAAAAAATAATCATAGATTCACATTTATCACATTATTTACCAAAAAAATACGTGGATTTATGCATAGTAACAATTTGTGATATTAAAGAACTTAAAAAAAGACTTAAAAAAAGAAAATACTCAGAAAAAAAGATAAAGGAAAACTTAGAAACAGAAA
>JAHISP010000045.1 GCA_018818165.1 Bacteroidota bacterium
CAAATTATGCATTAGAAAAGCACTAATACATAATCGACTAACTCGCTCTAAGCGTTTATACAATTCTTCGTTTAACCTTACTTCGGCTGCGCTCAGTAACCATTTGGGTATAAACGCTAAGACCGAGTAAGTCGGGGCAAGCCCTTATCTTAATTGCTTGTTTCTTTATTCATACATATCTCTTTAACTTCTATTGCATTATCCAGGTTAATAGTAATTCTATTTCTTTAAAATAAAAAAGCCTTATAAGTTATTATCTTATAAGGCTTTAATACTGTGGGGGTACATGGACTCGAACCAAGGACCTCCTGCTTGTAAGGCAGGCGCTCTAACCAACTGAGCTATACCCCCATGGGTCATTCAATATTTGAATAATTTTGATTCTAAAAATAGGATATATTTTTTCTTTTTACAAGTTTTTTTTAAATTATTTCTTTTTAATTATCACAAAAGTTATATCATCATTAATTTCAAGATTGCCTTTCCAGTTGCAAATTACTGTTTTAAGTTTTTCAATAATTTCATTTGGATTTTCTTCAGCAACCTTTGCAAATTCTTCTTTAACTTTATCATAACCCAAAAGTTCTTTATCAGTATTAAACAATTCTGGAAATCCATCACTAAGAAGCAATAGCACATCACCTCTCTTTAACTTAGTTTCCACTAGTTCATACGGAAAGTTATTTACCGCTCCCAAAGGCATACCTTTTAATAACACTTCTTCAACTTCTCCACTTTCCTTTCTATAAATATATACTGGTGGCATTCCGGCAGAAGAAATTTTAACTGAACCATTTTCAAATTTTAGTAATGCAAAACACATTGAGAGAAATCTAAAATTCATCTTTTTAAGTGATGAAGATATTTTTTCCATCGAATCCAATATATCTCCACTCTCTGCAAAATGATTAAAAAGTGATTTTGTTGCTGTTACCATTGTACCTGCATTAAGTCCATGTCCTGTTGCATCACCAATTGCCACAGTTAAAATATTATCGTGGACGTGAAAATCGTAGTAATCACCTCCAACTTCCGTAGCAGTATCCATATACACCGCAATTTCATGGTTAAAATATTCTGGTATTTCTTTTGGAAGTAGTGATAGTTGAAGATTTCTAGCCTCCTCTAATTCTTTAGTTTTTCTTTCATTTTCTACTCGCTCACGTTCAGCTTTAATTTCTAGTTCAGCATTTATTTTTTGATGTTCAAGTTCTTTTGCTGAAAGCTCCTTAACGGTATTAAGTTGTCTTTCTAAACTTTTATTTGTAAATGCAATTTCCTTAGCAAGGTATACTGACATTGATAACGGAATACTATATAATCCTACAATGAATACTATAAGTGCTAATATTCCATTTATTTGAATATTATGAGATGAGCTAAGAAATGCAACACCAAAAATTATAATTACCAGAGTTGCAAAACTGATTACACCACCTCCAATTACCCAAGCATTTCGTAGACCTTTTCTTATTGCAACAATTATTATTCTTAATCCCTCCAAAGTGGTTAATGCAATAAATATTGAAATAAAATAACCAAATATTTCTCTCATGCTTGAGAAAAAGAATAGAATTGAATACAGAAGAGAGATTACCATAAACAACCAAAATACTTTAGTCATTTTTTTATAAAATATTGAATTTAGAAATGCTAAGTAGAATAAAAATATATAGACAAATGAAAGTCCAGCAACTATTTTTGCTATTACTATTACATTAAGACTAATAAATATTGCGTTGTTAAAAAAACTAGAAATAAAAACTAAACTAATAAATAATGTAAATAGAGCGTAGTAAAGATTTTCGATACGACGCGCATAAAAAATAAAGAGGAAGAAATAAAGCACAGTTAGGGATAAATACATTCCAGCTATTCCGAAATTGGCACCAGCGGAAATCCTTCCTTCATATATTAAATCAATAAAGGATTTATTCACATCTCTTATTCCTACTTGGAATCCAATTCCTCTAAACCATCGTGTCATCCAGTCTTTATCAGTAATAGATTTCTGATTAGAGTATCTTATTGCTAAAGTATTAACAAGATTAGTATCCAAATTTATAACTATTGGAATGCCGTTTGGTTGATCAATTTTTTCTGAAGATGTATCAACTCCCACTTGTCCAAATTCGTGAACTAAATTACCATTCCAATAAATTTGAGATGCCCCATAATGAAATACTTGTAAAGCAATTGATTGGTTAATTAGCAAAGAATCAACAACAATTGTTTTCCTAAACCACCCTATTCCAGTCCATATGCTATCAGAAATTTCATCAATATGGAACCATGTTTTTAATGTATCCCAATTAGATGCATCAAAATTTGGTGAAGCCCAGGAGGAATCATCTCCTGAATGATAACGCCACACCGAATCTAATTCTATTGGATTTTCTTTCAAACTATCTAACTGAACATAAACAGTATCATATGATTGAGAAAAGCTGTTTGAATAAAAGAACAATAGTGCTACAAAGATAAATAAGCCAGATATTTTCATTGGTTTCCAAATTTTATTATTTCAAACATATTATCCATTACTTATAATTTCGAATTAAATATATCGCTGTAATATCGTCGCTTTGTGGTTCACCATTAGCATGAGATTTAACATCTTCTATGATTAGATTAATAAAATCATTTGAACTCAGTTCATTGTTAATTGTAAAAAATTTCTCGAGTCTTTCATCGCTATATTCATTTTCGTCCTTATCCATCGCTTCTGGAATACCATCTGAAAAGATGAAAAGTCGCTCACCTCTTTGAAGTGTAAGTTTTTCCACATCAAATGGAAGTCCCATATCAAACATTCCAAAAGCAATACCACCGGCATTAATTTTATAAATTGAATTATCATTTTTTAATATAAGAGCCGGATTGTGACCAGCATTTACTATCTCCATTTCTCCAGTATCCGGATTTAGTATGGCAATAAAAAATGTAATAAATCTATCGGATGTAGAAGCATTAAAAACAATTGAATTCAATTTGAGAGCAATTTCAGAGAGAGGTGTTTGCATATCCAAGTAGGATTGTAATGAAGCGTCAAGGGTACTTACAAGCAGAGATGCGGGCATTCCTTTACCTGTAACATCGGCAACAACATGCGCATATCTTCCATCCTTAAGTGTGTAAACATTATAGTAATCCCCACTCACTTCCTTGGAAGGAATGTTAATACCGGCTAAATCATAACCTTTAATTTGAGGAAGTACATCAGGAAGAATTCTTTTTTGAATTTCGCTTGCAACAGCCAATTCACTTTTCATAACTTCATTTTCAAGTGCTTCTTTATGAAGTTTTTTGTTTTCAATGGCGCTTTCTACTTGTTTTATTATTGCATTAATCAACAATTCATCTGTTTCATCAAACCGGATTATTCCACTTCTGCTCTCCTTGTTATAAAGTTCAAGCCTATAATTTGCATTATTAAAACTATAACCTATTTGACTAACAACTTTGTTTTCACCCGGAACTATATTGGGTGGAAATACAATTTCATCCACTAATTTGTTCTCATCAAATTGTTGAATTCTCCCAAATGACGCATTAGTAAGTGTAATTGCTCTAAAAAGGACAAGTTCTAGTAATTCATCTCCAATACTAATTTTGGATATTTCAATTCCCGTATCAATTAAATTATTTAATTGAGCAACCTTATTATTAAGCGAGAAAATAAGCTGCTTTTCGTTTTTGCGAAGTAAAAAAGATTGGGATGCATTATCAAATAATTGCACAAATATTTGAAGAGTAACTTTATCAATATCAGAATATTTTTCGCCACTTAGTCTGCTACCTAAAATTATTGCCAAAGCAGAATTATCATTTAATTTTGTAATAATAACTAATTCATTAGAATCTTGATCAGACAATATTTTAGTCCCAACAGGAAAATCAAATTTGCTTATTTTTGCAAAATCATAATCATTTTTTGAAACTAAACTTTCCCATTCTGAGGTCTCACTAAATCTGTAATAAATAGATGTTTGCGTAGTAACAAAATTCCCCCTTATTATTTTTTCGAAAGCAAGTGCCATTGCAGAAATGGAGAATGAATTAGAAAGCATCTCAAAACTTTCTTGAAATGATTGAACTTGAAGTGATAGTTTTTCTGTTAATAAGTCTATATCCAAAACATACCTAATTTTTATTCAATTTCATTTACAGAATCAACTTTTTTCGCAAATTGGAAGAGCCCCATAATATTGAAGGTTTTTTCAATTGTAGAATCCATATTACAGAAATACAATGAGCCATTTTTCTCATTTAACTTTTCGATAATTTCAATTAGATATGAGATTCCAATTGAGTTAATTACTTTTGAGCTCTTTATATCAATTAGTACTTTATTTATTCCTTTAGTAAAATGCTCTTCAAATTCCTTAGATATTTTTTCACCGCCATCATTATTTATGTAACCCTCTGTCTTTATTACCAATACATTATTTTCAATATTTGAAGTTAAATTAAAATCCAATCTCATATTTATTTCCTTTATCTTAAATTCTTAGTAATTGTAATTTTTGTACCCTTCTCACTTGAGTCAATCTTAAATTCGTCTGACATCTCTCTCATCAATTTAAGTCCCCATCCCCTTTTATAATTACTACTTAATTTTTTATCAATCTCTGGATTTTCTACACTAGAGGGATCAAAACCTTTTCCATAATCTGTAATAATAATAACTAAAGCATCAATATTCATTATAAAATGAACATCAATAAATGGAGTTGTATTTTCAGAATGTTCAATAGCATTAATAATTCCTTCTGTAATAAGTATTCTTGCTTCACCAATTTTTTCTTCTGCAATTTGTAAATGTCTTCCCATTAATTCTAATCCCTCAATGGCGACAAGTTCAATATCCTTTACGAGTGGAAGTTTAATTTCAAGCTTAATGCGTTTATCCATAACTCTCCTCTATAGATAAGTTATATTAATTGAATAAATAATGTTGGATAATATATTGAAAATATATATTAAAGAAACGTTTTTTTGATGGAGAATATTCTAACAGGGAGAATATGCTTCTCCATCAAAAATTTTACTCGTAACGTAATGCTTCAATAGGATCTAAATTTGCTGCTTTGTATGCTGGATAAGTTCCAAAAAGTACACCAATAAAGACACAAGTGATTACACCCACAAAAATCCAATCAAATGGAACAACCATGGTTGCATCTATAAGCGAACCAACAAGATTTCCAACAATTACACCAAGGATAATTCCGATTATACCACCAAACAAAGACAGAGTTATTGCTTCAGTTAAAAACTGGACTAATATATTTTTACTTTTAGCACCAATAGCTTTTCTAATTCCAATTTCACGCGTGCGTTCAGTAACAGAAACAAGCATAATGTTCATAATACCTACTCCAGCTGCTAACAGAGCTATTGCGGCAATTACAAATGCACCAATTCTTACACCAGCAGTAATATCGTTAATTTGCTTTAATGTATTTTCATTCGATCTAATTTCAAAGTTATTTGGTTCACCTGGTGGCACCTTTCTAATTGTTCTAAAAAATCCTTCCGTGGTTTCAATTAAATCTTGATACGAATCTCTTTCATAAGCTTGAACAGTTATATTTACACTACGTCTGTTTCCATAAAATGACTGCCATGTTGTAATTGGCATAACTACATAATTATCCTGACTTTGTCCGAAGACTGCACCCTGACTTTCAAGAACCCCAAGAACAGTAAGCTTATGTCCATCTACTTTTACTTCTTGTCCAATCGGGTCAGAATTTGGAAATAAAACTTTAGTTATATCCTTCCCCAAAATAATTGAACGAACTCCACGATCAACTTCACGTTGATTGAACTCTCTTCCATCCTCAATTTCCCAGCCATTATTGGCAAAAGCTCCTGGAGTACAACCACAAACTTGAATATTTGGATTTGTTTCCTTGTTCCCAAATTTTACCATCTGTCCAAACATCCACCTCTCAGCAGCTACATGAAGTGCTTTACCATCAAGTTTATCAGCTAGTCTTTCATACTCTTCAACAGTTAGATCTGGTCTATTTCTTATCATGGCACGCTCTTCAGCACTACCAGTTTGCACTGATGGCCATTTTTGCAATTGAAATGAATTCTTATCTAGTCCTGAAACACCTTGTTCAATACTCGTTTGGAGCATTGCAATAATTGTGCTTATCGATATAATTGAAAATATTCCAACAATAATTCCAAGTATAGTAAGACCTGATCTCAATTTATTCATTTTAATAGAATTTAAAGCAATAATAATTATTTCAGTAATTTTCATTTTTTAATTCTCCGAATTAGATTTGAGATAAAAATATAATATTAGAAATGATATATTTTCTCATATGTTTAGTTCTCTTGTCCTTTTTTTTATCTCGTATCTCAAATCTTTTATCTAATCTCTCGTTATTCATATCTTAGTGCATCAACTGGATCTAATTTTGCCGCAGTGTAAGCTGGAGCAAATCCAGAAATAACACCAGTAATCAAAGAAATTGTAACAGCAAGTATAACAGCATCAATATCGATAGTAACTGGAAAATCAAATTGAGCTATTATCATGCTACCTATTATAGCAACACCCAAACCTATCATACCACCAATTAAACAAATTATAGCCGATTCAGAAATAAACTGTCCAAGAATTGTTCTTTTTGTTGCGCCAATTGCTTTTCGTATTCCAATTTCACGTGTACGTTCTTTAACTGAAACAAACATTATATTCATAATTCCAATAGCACCAACAAAAAGTGCAAGTCCAGTTATTAACAAACCAGCAATTTGTATTACACCAACCGTTTCATTAATATTTGTTAACAACCCTTCTTGTTGGTTAATTGAAAAATCATTTTTCTCATCGTATTTAAGTCCGCGAACTCTACGCATAATTCCTAATGCTTCTTCCTTTGTAGATTCAACCATTTGGCTATTTTCTGCTCTTATATTAATTGTAATACCATTTGAATGACGACTAACAAAATATTTAAATATATTTTGAATTGGTACATAAGCTTGATTATCAGGGTTCCATCCTCCCATTACCCAACTTCCTTGCTCTTCAAGAACGCCAACAACTTTAAATCTATTTCCACCAATTTTTATTAATTGATTTAGTGCTCCACCTTGAGGAAACAATTTTTTTGATATCTCACTTCCAAGGACAACGACACTTCTTCCTCCATTGCTTTCAAGCTCTGTAAAAAAGCGTCCTTCATCAAATGACAAATTTGTTGTATTGATATAGTTAAAATCAGTTCCAGTAATAAATACGAATTGCACTGAACGCTCTTCATATTTTATAGTCCTCTGAGAATTGGCACTTGGGGCAATTGAAATAGGAAGCTTTGCTAAATCTTTATAGGCTCTAAAATCTTCCATGGTAATATCTTTTCTATTTCTCATTTCCCACCATGGAATGTCATTATCAAACCAAGCCCATTTATCAATATAAAGATTATCAGAGCCAAGCGAAGCAACGCCTGCTTGGAAGGATTGGTCAATTCCTTTTATTGCTGTTGACATTAATACTACCGAAGCAACACCAATTATAATTCCAAGAGTTGTAAGCACCGATCTTGCTTTATTTGCTCTAATTGCTTTTAAAGAAATAAGCAATCCTTCTTTTATTTCAAACAATAAATTTTTCATTTCAAAACCTATTTCTATTTTGATTAAATCAAACTGGAATATATCTGTTAATAACCACTTCATCACGTTCCACAAGTCCATCACGCAAACGAATAATTCTAGCGGCATGTTCAGCAATATACTCTTCATGTGTTACAAGAATTATTGTATTTCCTGCTTCATGAATTTCATGGAATAATCGCATAATATCTTCACCAGTTTTTGTATCAAGATTACCAGTTGGTTCATCTGCCAAAATAATTGATGGATTAGTAACTAGAGCTCTTGCCACAGCAACTCTTTGACGCTGACCACCAGATAATTCATTTGGTTTATGAGTCATTCTATCTTTTAGACCAACATTTTCTAGTGCCGCTTCCGCACGTTCGCGCCTTTCATGAGATGAAACACCCGCATAAATAAGTGGAAGTTCCACATTATGAAGAGCATCAGAACGTGCTAATAGATTAAATGTTTGAAACACAAACCCAATTTGTCTATTACGAATGGAAGCAAGTTCATTGTCATTCATCTGACTAACGTTTTCTCCTGAAAAATCGTACAAGCCCTTTGTTGGGGTGTCTAAACAACCAAGAATATTCATTAACGTAGATTTTCCAGAACCTGATGGACCCATAATAGCAACATATTCATTTTTATTAATCCTTAATGAAACATCTGCAAGAGCATGAACTTCTTCACTTCCCACTTGATATATTTTTGCTATATGTTCGATATTTATAATATTCATATTTTATTTACCTAATTAGATTTGAGATTATTTTCTTACTCTTTATCCTAATCTTACTCCGTTATTATTAACTAATTATTTTTGAGACAGTTCTTTTTTCTTTTCTTCAGTTAAGTCTGCTTTCTTATCGTCCTTTTTAGGAGCCATTACTTTAGTTCCATCTTCTAGTTCTTTTGAAATTGCTCTATAAGGACCATTGACAACTTCTTCACCGCCTTCTAATCCAGATTTAATCTCAATATATGTGTCATTACTAATACCAGTTTCAATATTAACTTTTTTTACTTCATTACCTTCAAGCAAAAAGACAACTTCTTCAGGTTTTTCTCTTTTACCATTTTTAACTTTGGGTTGTTCTTCATCACCCTCTTCAGCTTTCTCGACTTCTTTTACTCCAGAAGTTTTCATTCGTGCAGTTACACTTTGAATTGGAACAGAAATTACACCTAGTTTTGTTTCCGTTTGTATATCTGCATCACAAGACATTCCAGGTCTAATTTTTTCGTTAGGAGAAATTAATCTAATTCTAACTTCAAAATTAACAACCTCATCTTGTGTTCCTAATCCAGTTGTTTGAGCACTATTACCAATTTGTGTAACAAGACCTTTAAATTTCTCATCACCAAAAGCATCAATTTCAATATTTGTTGTATCACCTTCCGAAATTAAAACAACATCATTTTCGTCAACTTCCACACGTGCTTCCATTTTTCCTAAATCTGCAACTGTCATTAGAAGAGTTCCTTGACTAAATGAGCTACCAAGAACGCGCTCACTTAACTCAACGTTCAATGCTGTTATTCTTCCATTTATAGGAGAATACATTACAGTTTTATCAAGTTGTTCTTGTGAATCGCTTAAACTAGCCTGCGCTTGAAGAACTGATGCCTCTTGAGCTTGATACTGACCAACACTTTGCAAATAGTTTGATTTTGCTGCTTCAAGTTCTTGCTCACTTGCAAGCTCTTTGGCAAACAAACCTTTTACGCGCCCATAATCGGATTCCACTTTATCTAAATTAGCTTTGCTTACTGTTAACATAGCTTTAGCAGATTGTAAACTAGCTTTTGCTCTATCCAATTGAGCTATGTATTGTTCAGGTTTCATTCTAATTAATAATTGTCCTTTTTTAACTATGTCACCTTCTATAACTGGAAGTTCAACAACTTCTCCTGTAACCTCTGGTCTAAGTTCAACTTGATATTCTGGAAAAATTTTTCCAGTTGCTGAAACTACTTGAGTGATATTTCTTTTTTCAACCTTTTCAGTTTGCACAGAAATAATTTTTTCGTTATTGCTATTAGTTATTACCAAAACTACAAGTATTATTATAACTACACCAATTCCACCAAAGATAAAATATTTCTTTTTAGAATTCTTTTTTTTCTGTTTACCCATTACTATTCTCCTTAATACCGTTATTCAATTTTTTTAGCTTAACTACTAAATTGTTTTTATCTGACTAATTTTCGTATTCTTTATAACTCAATTTTCCAATGCTATTTAACAGAGCTTGTCTTACACTATGAAAATTAAATTCAGCTTCAATTCTAAGACTCAAAGCGTTTTGATAATCTCT
The DNA here is from genome assembly GCA_018818165.1 of Bacteroidota bacterium. Lineage (GTDB taxonomy): Bacteria > Bacteroidota > Ignavibacteria > Ignavibacteriales > Melioribacteraceae > 1-14-2-50-31-20. The sequence continues at coordinate 9,957 of JAHISP010000045.1, forward strand.
ATCAGATTGTAAAACGTCAAGAAATGTTCCAGAACCAAGACTATATCTTTCATATTGTACTCGTCTGTTTTCGCTTGCCGAAATTACTGTTTTACTTGAAACTTCTAAAGCTTTTGAAACAGCTTGGAAATCTAGATACCCTTGCTTAATCTCAATTTTAATTTGTCTTTCAAGAGCTTTTAAATCCTCTTGTGCGCTAAGCTCATTAACCTTTGCATACTGCACTGATGTTTCTGTATTGAAGTTTGAGAAAATTGGAAAGTTAAGACTTAAATTTACTCCCCATACTTTTCTATCAAAAAGTTTATCAACTGCAGCAGAACTAGTTGAAAGACTATAACCACCAGTTAAACTGGGCCAAAAACCGCCTTGAGCAATTGTAATATTATCTTGTGCGCTTAATAGAGTTTTTTGCTGACCTAAATAATCGCTTCTGTTCATTAAAGCAGCTTTTACCATTGAAGAAATATCTTCAAACTCATTTATATATGTATCCATATTAGAATCATTAACTATATCAATCTCACTAGTAAAGTTATATTCACTAAACACATCTAGTGCTAAATAATTAATTAGGGTGTTTTTTGCAGCATCAACGTTATTCTGCGCTCTAATCATTTCAACCTCAGCAGTACCAGTTTGAACTTGTTGAGCATATAAATCTGCTACTGGAGCGGAGCCTAATTTATTTCTTTCTGTTATTGTTTCAAGTAATTTATTATTGTATTTAAAATTTTCTTCCTTAACTTTTAGAAGTGCTTCACTTTTAAGAATTGTGTAATAATAAACAGTAGTTAATTGTACAATATCTTTTTTGTATTTATCAATGTTAAGTTTAGCCGCATCGTAATTTTCTTCTGATGAAGAAATATTTGCATAATTTGCTAATCCATTAAAAAGAGTAACAGAACCTCCAGCACTAACAGAATAATTACGTGTATCCGATGAAGTTGCAGGCACAGTTATTGGATTTCCTAAATAATCTAATTGAGAACCACCACTATCTTCAATTTTACTCCAACTCCATCCACTACTAACTCCAAAACTAGGTAGAAGATTACCATAAGCAGATTTTACTGTAGCTTTACTACTTTCTAAATTATATTTTGCTTTAACTAATGCACTGTTTTTTTGAAGTGCAATTTGAATTGCTTTTTCGATTGTTAAATCGGTTTGGGAAAAAGATACTGTTGTAATCAATAATGTTAAGATTAGTATCATAAGTTTTTTCATAATGTCTCCATTAGTCATTAAATAGATTTATATATAGTCGTTTTGACGATAGTAATTTGGAAAAGTTACAAATAATATCATTTTTAAATTTAATCTTTTTGTAAGATAATTAATTATTTTAAATGCTAAATGTAACCCCATTATTGATATCTTAGATAATTATTCTGTTTACTATAATTTTTGTTCAATATTAAGATATTATAATTCTTTTATAGTTGTTTATTTTAAAAAATAAAATTATTTTTCCATTAATAATCTTTTATAGGAGAAACGATATGAAACTATCTGTATTTTTATTTATTCTATTTTTAACAGTATCTATTATTGTTGGACAAGACGCAAATGTTAATGGACATAAGGAAAATGTTACTGGTCCATTTAATTCACCACAAGAAGTTACAAAAGCATGTCTAGAATGCCATGATGACGTTGGAGATCAAATCCTTAAATCGCGTCATTGGAACTGGGAAGAAGAACCAAGCTCAGTTAAAGAAGGTCAAAAAAACCTTGGGAAGAAAAACCTAATCAATAATTATTGTATTGCAGTATCATCGAATTTGGCACGTTGTACAAGTTGCCATATAGGTTATGGATGGAAAGATAATTCATTCGATTTCAGTAAAAAAGAAAATATTGACTGTTTAGTTTGCCACGATCAAACTGGGAAATATTCTAAGACACCAACCGCTGCTGGATTGCCAGATGCAAAAGTAGATTTGCTTGAAATAGCTCAAAATGTTGGAGCTTCAAATAGAGAAAATTGTGGGAATTGCCATTTTTATGGTGGTGGTGATGAAGGCGTAAAACATGGTGATATGGATGGCAGTCTTTTAAACCCCACAGCAGATTTTGATATTCATATGGGCGGTCAAAATTTCACTTGTGCTAAATGCCATGGTGCTGTTAATCATGCAATTGCTGGGAAAAGTCATGGTTCAAGAGCTATGGGAACTGGAACTGATGTAAATTGTGAAACATGCCATTCAGGAGAAATTCATAAAAACAAAAAATTAAACCAACATACTCAAACCGTAGCTTGTCAAACTTGCCATATTCCTACATATGCAAAAGAAATTCCAACTAAAACTTGGTGGGATTGGTCAACTGCAGGTACAGATGGCAAAGTTGAAATGGATGAATTTGGCAAACCTACTTTCGATAAAAAGAAAGGTAATTTCAAAAGAGGCAAGAATTTAGTTCCTGAATATAGATGGTACAACAAATCATCTGGATATTCTTTACTAGGAGATATAATTGACCCAACCAAAACTGTTGAATTAAATCCATTAAATGTAACAATTGCAGATAAAAGTGCTAAAATTGCTCCATTTAAAGTAATGAGAGGCAAACAACCTTATGACGCTGAACAAAATGTTATAATTATACCACATTTATTTGGGAAAGATGGGTTTTGGAATACTTTTGATTGGATTGATGCAAGCAATAAAGGTATGGCTTCAGTTGATATGAAATTTTCTGGGAAACTTGGATGGGTTGAAACAGAAATGAATTGGCCTATAAACCATATGGTTGTTCCTGCTAAAAAAGCATTAAAATGTAATGCATGTCACGGAACAAAAGCTACCTTAATGGATTGGGAAGCTTTAGGTTATCCTGGTGATCCCAAAAAAGTTGGCGGAAGAGAAAAATTAGGGTTACTAAAATAGAATTAACAATAAAAAACCGAAGCAATTGCTTCGGTTTTTTTATTTAAATAACAAAAACCAATTATAAAAAATATAACTCCAGATATACTATAATGATAAAGTTTGTAGTGTATCTTATTTTCTTAACTCTTGCCAAATTAAAGCAGAGGCACCAAGAATTGCTGCGTCACCTTCTTCAAGACCAGATTTAACTAGTTTAATTTTACCTTTGTAGAAATCGAGCAAACTATTTTCCATTTGTTTACGGGTTGGTTCAAACAGCATTTCACCAGCCTGCGCAAGTCCACCAAAAATTACGAAAGCTTCTGGACTAAGAATTGCGACCATATCTGCTAGTGCATCACCAAGCATTTTCCCTGTATATTTGAAAGCATTAATCGCAATTTTATCACCTAAATTAGCTGCATCATAAATTTGTTTTGAAGTTAATTGATTAAAAGAAATATCTCTCAAACCACTTTCATCACGAGATGAAGAAAGCAATTCAAACACTGTTCGTTTTATTCCTGTTGCTGAAACATATGTTTCTAAGCATCCCTTACTTCCACAACCACAGCGCCGTCCATCTCTAACAATATTAATGTGACCCAACTCCCCTGCTGTCCCACTATGACCATAAAGCATCTTTCCGTCAATAATTATTCCGCTACCAAGTCCAGTTCCAAGAGTAATTTCAACAAAATTTTTCATTCCTTTTGCTGAACCAAATTCCATTTCTCCAATTGCCGCAGCGTTTGCATCATTTGTAAGAGCAAATGGAAGATCATAATATTTTTTAATAAGCGAAGAAGCATCCACATAACCCCAGTTAAGATTAATTGGATTTTCTATTGCCCCTGTATAATAATTAGCGTTTGGAGCACCCATACCAATTCCAACAATTTTATATTCTTTTGAATAATGTTCAAAACTATTATTAAATTTTGCAAAAAGTCGTTCAAAAAGATTACCTGCTGGTTCCATTCCGTTTGTTGGAATTGAATCCTTAAAAATTATAGTTCCATTTTTATTAACTATTCCAAAAACCGTATTTGTTCCACCAATATCAATTCCAAGCGTTACATCTTTCATTAAATATCCCTTGTTAAAATTATGTAAAAGTAAAAATCCCTTTTTACCGAGTTGCTACTTCTAAATTATACAATTTAAAGTAGATAGTTATTCGGTTTGTAAAGATAGTAAATAATTGTAATTCAATTAATGTGATGTTATCTGCACAGATTGCTAATCTGTGCTACGGAACTAATCATTATTATGCTATATATTTAATCATCATTTTAAAATCACTTTTTCTATCTTTTACCTTGAATCTTGTATCTTGTGTCTTTTTCTCTTGAGTTTTGTATCTATCTTATTTACTCTTTCCAAAGTAATTTATATTCATTGCATCAAATCTTTTATTTTGCAATTTCATTCGCTCTAAAAAATTATTGTAATCCTTATTTTTTATGTTTGTCCAAACCACCTCTGCAATTGCAGAAATCCTTGGAAACACCATATATTCAACTTGCTCAAATGTTTGCATATATTCTGTCCAAACATTTGCTTGAGCACCAATAATGTATTTTGCTTCATCACCAGTTAATTCAGTTGGCACAGGATTTAAAGAATAAACCTTTTCCAAAGGAAGAAATCCACCAATTGAAAGTGGTTCATTTTCGGTATCCTGTGTTTGATAATAATCAAAATAACAATGTGAAGTTGGTGACATAACTACTTTATGCTTTTGTTTAGCAGCAGCAATTCCACCTTCATTTCCACGCCAAGACATAACCGCCGCATTTGGAGCTAATCCGCCTTCAAGTATTTCATCCCATCCAATAATTTCTTTTCCTTTTGAATTAAGAAACTTCTCAATCCGTTGAATAAAATAGCTTTGCAACTCATGCTCGTCAGATAATTTTTTATCAACAATTGTCTTTTGACAGTTGGGACAATTTTCCCATCTTAATTTTGGAGCTTCGTCACCACCAATATGAATTAATTTGGATGGAAATAATTTAACCACTTCCGAAAGTACATTTTCTAAAAATTCAAATGTTTTCTCGTTTCCCGCACAAAAAATATCATCCGATATTCCCCATGAAGTTCTCACTTCAAAGGGTCCGCCAGTACAAGAAAGTTCAGGATAAGCCGCTAAAGAAGCAACAGAATGACCAGGCATTTCAATTTCTGGGACCACTGTAATAAACCTATCGGATGCGTATTTTACCACTTCTTTAATTTCATCTTGTGTGTAAAATCCGCCATATTTTATACCATCAAATTTTTGTGGAATATTTCCATGATGCCCAACTATTGTCTCATTTCTATAAGCACTA
>JAHISP010000046.1 GCA_018818165.1 Bacteroidota bacterium
GATTTGAAGTTTTTTACCCAAGCATTTACTGTGCTAATTCTAACTCCAAATATTTTGGCTACATCTTTTTGCTTTGTGCCGTCCTTTATTAGGATGATGGCTCGTTTACGCATTAAAAACGTTCTTGACTGCTTAGTTTTCTAAAATCTTGTTTTTCCATTGTCAAATATACGAAAAATATAATATATATTACGGTATATTTCCAACGGGTTAATACATTATTTTAGTAGTACCATTTTTCTTGATTTTAAAAATCCACCACTTTGCAATTGGTAAATATAAACTCCACTTGATAGATTGGCAGCATCAAATTTAATTTCGTAATTGCCAGCAACTTGTTTTTCATTTACCAATGTTGCTACTTTACTTCCAAGTATATCATAAACGACAAGTTTCACGTTTGACATTTCACTTTTGCCAGCATTAGGAATTGAATATTTAATAACCGTGCTTGGATTGAACGGATTTGGATAGTTTTGTTCAAGCACAAATTTACTAGGAATATTTTTGGGGTTTTCTTTTACAGGAAGAACAATATCTGTTTGCAAGTCATCAAAGTAAACGGCACCAGAATTATTTCCTAAATCTGCTTGTCTTATTACAATACTGTTAAGTGTTAACGAATCACTATTTGAAACATCAGAAAGAGAAATATTTTCTAGTTTCCAGCCAGTCCAGTTTAGCGTATCAACAATGGTTTTTTCAATTACCGAATTATCATTTATAAACCAATACTCCAGAACATTTTTAGAATTATCGCCAAATACCCATAATCCAAAGTTTTGATTGCTTGAAATTTTGGGAAGATTATCGTTGCTAGTTCGGCAAAGAGCTTCAATACCAAGAAAAATATATTCAAGTTTACCGGAATAACTACCAGCTTTTATTTTTGCATTGCTTATTATAAATCGTGTTGATAAATAATCTAATCCTATACTGCCTTCAGTATCATAAGGATTTGACCAACCATTGTTGTTTTCAAAATTGTCAAAAACATTTCCAGAAACATATTTGTTTAATTCAGTTGTAAAGCTAAATTCAATTTTGTTATTTAATTTAAGCCCTTTTGTATCGCCTACTTTTTCGGATAAAATAATTTTGTAAGTGCTGTTTTCACTCAAGGCAGAATATGGCGCAAATTTTATTTTTCCATTTATATATTCTGATTGATCAACAGAAATTTGAACATTATTTCCATTATCATCTTGAAACAAAACATTTCCAGGAAGTGTTAATGATGATATTGATCCATCAAACGATAAAATTATATCCGCATTAATACTAATATTGGTACTGTTATTAGCAGGATAGGAAGAAATTAAAGAAAGCACTTTTCTTTCGGTTTCAAAAGTGAATGTAAATATGGAATTTAATTTTGCTCCATTTAACGAACTTGCAGTTGTGTCTATTGTAACGTGATAATTTGTTTTAGCCAAAAAAGATTCGGTTGGCTTAAAAGTAAGAATAGTATTATCACTGTTCCAGCTAAAAGAACCAGCTATTTCTGGATAAATAAGAAAAGCATTTTCAATAGAAGTTCCATCAACGGGTTTATTAAACTCAAGAACTATTGAAGCATCAACTGAAATGTTTTTTTCATTGTTTGCTGGAGATTGCGCGCTTATTCCCAGTGGTGTATTGAATAAAGTTAGCTCATCAAAAAATATAGTTCCACTAGATTTACCAATTGAAGACTGTCGGATTGCAATTGAATTAAAATTTAATGAAATAACATTTTCGATTGTAGCCAAATCTAAAGTTTTAAATTTCCAGCCAACCCAATTAACGCTTTCTTGTAAGCCCATAATTAGTCCGCCATTTTCATTAGTAAACCAATACTGGAGTAAGTGCATACTGTTGTCGCCAAATATCCAAGCGCCAATTGATTTGTTATTGTGCGAAGTAAGTTCTAAATCAGATGAATTTAGAATTCTGCAATATCCACCGCTTGAGCTTGTAAATTTATATTCCAATTTTGCTGAGTTGCTGCCGCTAAATACTTTTTCATTTGTTGAGTTAATAGATGTTGAGTTTGCGTCAACTCCACTGGTTGTAAGCTCCCAAGAATTAAGCGAGTCAAAATTTTCCAAAATGGTTCCATTAACATCAAAAGTTTCGCCAGTTGTAAATGTAATTTTGGTATTTTGGTTGGATAAAATCCCATTTATTCCTTCAATTCCATTATAAATAATTATTGAATAAGTGCTGTTTTCCTTCAACTTTTGGGTTGGAATAATAGAGACACTTCCATCAGCGCAATGCGATAAGTCATAATTTATATTAAGCGACAAACCAGCTTCATCAAACAATTGAATATTATTTCCAACAGAGCTTGGATTTATTTCCCCATAAAAATTTATTTGAGGATTTACAGCAGTGCTTACATCATATTCATTATCAGCCGGATATGAATTAATTATTCTTAGCGTTCTTGTATAACGCGCAGTAACGCCCCAAACAACAGGAGTAATTTTCATGTGACCAGTATTTGCATCCGCCCAATCGTAAATTGCATTTTTACCATTTAATAAACTTCCGTAACTTCCTGCATTTTTATCACCGTAAGGATCGTTGCAGTAAAGCGAGGTACCATCACCATATTGTCCAATTGCCACAACAATATGTCCATCGGTTAAACTTGTAGTACAAAGCATATAAGGAAATTCTAAATCGAGCTCGGCTTTAACTTTGCTCCAAGTAATATCAGATGAGTATGAAGCATTTATTCCATGTTTTTGTAAAAATGATTCTGCATTGCTATTTGGACTACCGTTATTCCACATATAACCATGCGCTCCGCTAGTAAAACCTGGATTTCCATTTGGGCTAATAGTAAAATTATTATATGTATAATCATTATAAGTGTAACTATCGGAAAGGTATTTTCCATACTGACTTGTATGTCCGTGTGTATAAATAGGATCGGGTGGCAATAAATTATATGATGCAATTATTTCCATCGCGCTTGTTGCTCCGCAGCACAAATATCCTTGATGTCGTCCATTTACGGGGTCATTAATCCAAGTACCAGAATCGCGTGAATCTAAAACCTGGTGGATGTGCTGCCATTGTTCAAGCCCTTTAACAGCATCTGGATTTTCAATATTAATGTTAGAATAAAAAACATTTGCTTCCAAATTTTTATTCAGCTTAAAGATAGGTTCTGAATTGTTTTGGTCATTTATTTTGGAAATTTCATTGAGTTCATAGTTTTGAAAAAGAATTTCGCCATTTAATGAATATGAGGGATTCATTTCAAATACATTTTTTGTATCTGTAATTTTTGATAACTCTTTGCTTTCTATTTGGGACTCATAAATATCTGAGTTAATCAATTCTATGTTTTTAAAATCAATTTCTTTTTTAAAAAACACGATTGATTTTGAATCACTTTTCCATTTTGGATTTTCACCATCCGCGATAAATGAAACAGTTTCATGTTTAAAATCATATAAATATATTTTTGCATCAATTGATTGAAATGCTAGCATTGTATTATCGGACGACCAAGCGGCATTGTAAAATTCAGTTTCTCCAGTTGTTATTTTGGAAGTTGATTGAGTTTCTAAATCAAAAACAGTTAGTTGGTCTTTGGTGTTGCTATATATAACGGATTTTCCATCTGGTGAAATAGTTGCACGATTTGTATAAAATCCTAAATCAAATTTGGATAATTTATTGCCATTTTTAATAATCAATTCATTTTCAATTGTGTAAGCAATTTTGCCATCTACGGAAAATGAAACCTGTCCACAATTTTTTACATACTCAGCAAGGGGAATTATGCTTTTGCTTTCTAAATTATAAATTGCTGGCGTTTGAAGATGGGTTTTGGAATCGATAAGCTTTAATCCAACCAGATTTCCATTTAATGAGACTTGAATATAACGCCCACAACCTGGAGCCGTGATAAGCGTCTCTAAATTTCCGTTATTTAAAAGATACAATGTGGATTCGAAATTATCAGTAAGCAAAATTCCATGAGGAGTTTCAATTGGATTTATTAGATAAGTTTCGGCTTTGTTGTTTGCAACCAAATTGCTAAAGCAAAGTGTTAGTATTAGAATTATATTTTTATTCATTTTAACTTCTAAGTTATTGTAATAATAATTATAACCACAAAGATAAAGGAATAAAATTTTAAAAGAAGTTTAAAACGCATGGAATTTATCATCGTTCCATTTTTCTGGATTGGCAATAATATAGTTTATAATCCGTTGGTATAATTCATTGTCGCATGTTACATGGTCGTGATAATCAGGTTACCAAATTATTTAGAGGCAAATTATGCAATGTAGTAATCCCACTTATACATTAGAAAAATAAAATGTATAAGCGCTCAAGATGGAGTCTGGGATGATAACATAATTTAAATACCAAAAAGATTATCATCCCTAACTCCATCTATTGAGTGGTTACCTCTATTAAATACAGTTGTTGACTGTTTTTTCTCACTGAGTGTATTTTCTATTGCATAATCTCGGTTTTATCAAACAATTGGCAATCTATCTTACCATTCCAATGCTTAATCCTTCACTGTACATTTGTTCTTGTATTTTTCTTATGCTTTCGTGATAAAGAGCTCCTTTAGCTAACAGTTTTTCAAGTTCATCTTTAGTAAATTTGTCCGAATCAGAAATATGTGAATAGAGCGCTTGCATGTAACCACGAATTATGTTGAAATTTCCTAAATCAAAGTAGTTATTTATTTCAGCCATATATTCAAGAGCATCGCTTGCTTTTAAAACTCCTGCAACTTCATCTTTCAATACCACAAAACTCCAAAGAACTTTTTTTTCTAGATATAGAGCAAAATAAACTTCTGAAAGAGGAAAGCCTTCACTAATTCTTTCTGTTCCAATTTCTTGAAAATAATCGGCAACTTCATCATTTGAAGCCCCTTTAAGAATCCAATCTTGTAAATTTGAAAAGAGAATATTTCCTCTCCTAAAAAGCTCTTCATCCGACAACTTCTTATAGGTTTCCAGGTACTCAGAGCTTTTAACCTGAGCCACCCAAGAAGCAGTTAAATCCTTCAAATGCTTTTCCAGAATTGCAATTAAACTTTCATAAACCATTTTAACCTCCTATATAAACATTGAATAATGTTCAATAAATGGTAATTAAAGAATTGACCAATGTCAAGATAGAAACATCTTTTATGTATGTAAAACAATTGGGGATTTAACAATAACTTAATTAACGACAAATTTATAAATTATATTTATGTTTTAAATCATCAAGACGGAAAATTAGCTTGCTGTAATCTGTATTGTCAATTCGTTCAATTAATGATTGCACTTTTTTAATTGGCATTTTCTCTTTTAAATAGATATCCAACTGAAACCTTAAAGCTATAGTTTTATTTCTATCATCTGGAGATATTTCTGCCTTTTCAAAATATGGCAGTGCTTCAATTAATTTATTTTGTTGAAAAAGCGAATTTCCTTGAAGCAGATTAAACTCTGCTAAAAAATAAGGTTCTTTAAATTTAGGCTGTTTTAAAACAAGTTTATTGAAATCTGAATATTTTTCTTTTGCTAAAAGAGTTGTTAGCTTATAAATATATTTTGATTCAGCTTCGTTTTTTAAATCCAACTCAAAAAGCTGTGTGTAAAAATCATCTAATTTTGTTTTGTAAGTTTCCAAGGCTTTAGGATTTTTGTTCATCCAATTTGAGTAAACACAATAATATTTTGTGTGCTCAATAATTCCTTTCCAAGTGTTAGGATTTTGGAATACACATTTTGCATATTTGGCAGAAGAATCAACTTGGTTTGTAAGAAAATAATATTTTGCTTTAACAAAATTATCAATAATACCATATTTATCGGTTTTAATTTTTAATCCAACTTTATTTGCTTGATTTAGGTTTAAAAGTGTATGACCATACCAGTTAATAACTCGTTTATTTTTAGGATATGATTTAATAAACTCTTCAAAAAATGGAATTGATTTATTTGGATTATCTTCCATAACCGTATTTATTTCGAGCAACATTAGTAGAGCTTGCGGATAAACCAATTTGGAATTTTTAAGCGCAAGATTAATTTTGTTCAGTCCTTCATTTCTATTTCCAGAAACGCCAAGAATTGATGCAATAAATCCATTAAGTCCATCCAAACGAGCTGCATAATATTCAAAAACACCTGGATATAAATAAGCGTCGTAACATTGTGGAAATTCTTTTATAATGTCATTAAACATTCCATTTGCTTTGGTTCCATTTACATAAGCTGCCCACCAGGAGCTGTTTAATCCAGCATAGCGCGAATAATAACCATAAAGTGAAGCAAGATAAAAACGATTTATTGGAGTCATTTTAATATTGCTTAATATCTTAATTGCATCTTCAAGTTGGGAAATAGATTTATCAACCAAAAATTCACGAACCGAATCGCGCCCATTTAATGGAGAGAGGTTTATCTTTTCATGAAGTTGTAAAGCATCTGCCCCGAAATAGTGAAAATAATATTTAGGATTTGTTTTATCTAGCTTTGTTAAAGAATCACAAATGCTTTTTACTTGCTCGTACTCATCATTAAAAGTTAATTCAATTATCTTTTTGTCCAGCGAGTCAATCTTAATAAAATTTTGGGAAAAGATTGTAGAAAATAATATTAGAAATAAAAGAAAAGTATTTCTCAATTTCAATTTCCCATCATTCCATTTAAATCAATTGTTTCCATATCTTGAATATTAACACCTTCGGGAAGTTTAAATTCGTCTGGTGAAACTTTTATGTCAACCTCTACGCTTGTAGCAATTTGAGTAATATTCATTCCCATCATGTTAACTTCTGTTTTTATTGGAATTGATTTCCAAATCCATATTTTGGACATCATTTGTTCAACTTCCCAAATGTCGCAACTTTTACCAATTATTGTTTCGGTTCCAATCTTTTTTCCGCCCAAATTAATCATCATTTCTTCACCTACTTTTTCAATATCAGTTCCTTTAGGAAACATTGCAAAAAGTGGATTTTCCATTTTATTTGCCGCTTTGGTTATGTTGTCAATTGAATAAACCCAATTTCCATCCATAATTACTTTGGAATCTGTTTCTTGTTTAATTCCCATAATCTCCATTGCAACTTTTGTGTTTTTTACTTCGAGCATTCCGTAATTATCAAAATACATAGTTTCAGTTCCAACCATTGCCCCACTTGATTGGTAAACCACTTTGCCTGATTTAAATTGATAACGCTTAAAATTTTGAGAAAAAGTTGTTGACACAATAATTAATAGAGCAAATAAAACAAATGACATCTCTTTCATAAAAATTCCTTTATGATAAAATATAATATAATTTAATTAATGATATTTAGAGTGAAAATTCTTTTCGCCAGCAAGAACTTTAATATTTAGATTGTTTTCTTTTCTTGGCAATGGACAAGTTGCATATTTTGTAAACACGCATGGCGGATTATACGCTTTGTTAATATCAATATATAATTGTTTTGCAGAATTAGACTTTTCGATGTATAAAAATCTGCCAGCGCCATATGTTTCTTCGCCGTTTGATTTATCACCAAAAACTAAAAAAAATCCGTTTTCAGAAGCAGAAGGTTCAACAGTAAAAAATTGGTTTCCTATTGTAAAAGCTAAATATCCTAAAACTTCTGTTTTTTCAAATGTACCAATAGCTGTTGGAGTTAGTACTTCTTTTGGAGTTTCGTATTCAATAAATTCAGCAGGTATTTTCCAAGTTGAGTCTATTTCAAACATTTCAATATCGCTGAACTCTTTTAAAAGCGGAGCTTCAGAATCTTTCACACGAATTCCAAACTTATCACCTCTTTGAATAGCAAACCAGCTAAAAGAACCAAATTTTAATATTGTTGGGTTATCGGTTAAATCGCTAAACATTATTTGTGAAGTAACAATTGTGTCATTGCAAAAAACTTTTTGATTTCCAATTATTTCTACAGTTACAGTTGAATCTTTTAAAGTAAAAATTCCCAAATTGTCCGAACCAAAGTTATTTGGCAAAATAATATCGTTTAATTTATCAGAACCAAAAGTGTTTTTACCTTCCTTTAGCCAATAAAGTCCGACTAACGATAACCAGCTATCTGGTTTTTTTAATCGTTCAATTCGTTCTTTATGAAATTCTTTAATTGATTTAACATATTCGGTATCTGGTTTTTGTGAACACCCAAATGTTAAAAACATTAGCATGAGAATAAAAATAACTTTTTTCATTTGTAAAAATTTTCAAAATATAATTATAAAATTATTGAATCTAACATTCTGAGCTAAAAGAACGGTTACTATTTATTGTATGAAATATTGGTTAAATACTACCAATAAATTAATAAATACTTCTGCAATTTAATAATATCTTTAATTTGTATTTATCTTTTTATAGCTTTGTTTTTTTGAATATTAAATAAAATAGATATGTATAAAATTGTTTTCCCAATTCTTCTCTCGATAGTTATATTTTCGCTTGTTTTCAGTAATGAAGAAAAGGAGGAAAAAATTATTCCTCCAAAATTTATTTACAACGAAATATATTCATATAATAATCTAACAACAGAAAAAATAGATTCTTTTTTCCTAAACAGATATAAGATGGGAGCTTTTAGTGGAACCGTTCTTTTTTCGAAACATGATACAATTGTTTACAAAAAAGCCTTTGGTTTTGCCAACACAAGAAAAAAAGATTCACTAAAAATTGATTCGAGATTTCAGCTTGCTTCTGTTTCAAAGACATTTACAGCATTTGGAATTATGCTTTTAGAAAAAGAAGGGAAGTTATCATTTCAAGATAGTGTTAGAAAATTCTTTCCTGACTTTCCATACGAAAATATTTCAATTCACCAACTTCTAGTCCATCGTTCGGGTTTACCAAATTATATGTATGTCGCAGATGAGTTTTGGCACACCGATAAGAATATAACAATAGATAATTGTGATATAATTGATTTGCTAATTGCGCATGAGCCATTAAAATATAGAACTCCAGGAACCAAGTACAATTACAATAATACAAATTATGCTTTGCTGGCTTCAATTATAGAAAAAGTTACAGCTATGAAATTTACCGAGTTTATGGAGAAAAATGTTTTTGACGCACTTGGTATGATTAACACAACCATATATGACAAAAACGATTCGGCTGAGAATAAAGAAAAAGTTATTGGATATGTGGGTAGAAATAGAATTGCTGATAATACTTACTTAAATGGAGTTGTTGGCGATAAGGGAGTTTATTCAACAGTAGAAGATATGAATAAATTTAGTAGGGCAATATTTGAGAACTATTTATTTTCTAAAGATGAAATGAACTCTGCATATCAACTTTATAATAAAGAACTACACGACCACGATAATTATGGCTACGGCTGGCGAATAAACATGCTACCGGATAGTACTAAAATTGTTTACCATTCTGGTTGGTGGAAAGGATTTCGTTCATATTTTATTCGCTCACTTAAAGATGAAAAAACTATAATTGTTTTGTCCAATAATAGTCGTACAGGAAAATTTAATTCGAAAGAATTGATGGATTTATTTGATATTAAATATGAGCTTTTAAATACAAATGAAAGCATTTCATATCAAGAAAATTAATTTGTGGTATTTTTGCAGAGCTTCACTCCGTTTGCAATCACGAACATTACAAATAACTTTATAGTGAACTCATAAATATTATTCCTTAAAAATTTTTACTTCTGATTTTCCATCACTTGTTTTAAAACCGCGAAACATTCCTGTTGTGTTAAATGTCATTGTAATGTTTGCATTTTTGTCAATTCCAATTACTCCGCCTTCGCCTTTTTGTTTAACTAATTTTTCCATTACAACTTTTTCAGCAGCTTGATTAAGAGTAATATTTTTATATTCCATCATTGCAGAAATATCGTGAGTTACTACATTTCGTATAAAAAATTCACCATGTCCTGTTGCTGAAAGAGCGCATGTATTATTATTTGCGTAAGTGCCAGCGCCAATTATTGGAACATCGCCAACACGACCATATTTTTTATTTGTCATTCCACCAGTTGAAGTTCCAGCAGCAAGGTTTCCATTTTTATCAAGAGCGGCACAACCAACGGTTCCAAATTTATAATCATAAATGTTATTTAAATAACTTTCATCTTTAGCTTTTTGTTTTATTTCATCTTCTTTAATTCGTTGAAGTGCTTGCCAGCGTTCTTCTGTATAAAAATAACTTGGATCTACAATCTCTAGATTTTGTTCTGCTGCAAATATTTCAGCTCCTTTTCCAACCAGCATAACATGTTTTGATTTTTCCATTATTTTACGAGCAAGCTTAATTGGGTTTTTAATGGTTGTAATTCCTGCAACCGCCCCAGCATTAAGATTGCTTCCATCCATTATTGCAGCATCAAGTTCGTTTATTCCATTTGCTGTAAACACAGCACCCTTACCAGCGTTGAACAAAGGAGAGTTTTCCAGAACCATAATTGTTTGTTCAACAGCATCAATTGAACTACCACCATTTTCTAAAACAGAATATCCTGTTGCTAGAGCTTCGTTTAGTTTATCGTAATATTCTGCAATTCTCTCATTGGAGTAATTTTGTTTTTCTATTGTGCCAGCACCACCGTGAATAACTATTCCAAATTTGAGATCATTGTTTTTATTATTTGGATTTGTACAAGAATAAAGTAGCGTGAAGGAAAAAAACAAGATGAATAGTTTACATGTTTTATTCATAATATAGTTACCAAAATATTATTTGTAAGAAATGTCGGTAATTTGAAACTTTCCAAAAGTAAAATTACCACTTGCAAGATTCCACTGAAATTCAAAATATGTTGGAATGTGATAATTGTATAATGTTTTGTAATTAGCTAAATGCATTGTAAAGTTTTCTTTAGAGTAATCATTTTTTCCAGGCATAAATCTATTTTCAGAAGTTATTTTTATAACCTCATCATTTTCATTAAAATAGAAAACCGCGCTGCCCTCAACGTTTTTATCCCAAATTGTAGCTTCAGCAGAATTGTCACCAACGTTTCGCCATTGTGTATTTATATTTGGTAAAAGTGACGTTGGTGAAAAAACTGATTCCATAAGATAAAGTACAAGAAATGAGCGGTTTAGTTTATTGCCAACAAATTTATTTAGAGTTATACTTGATAAAAGTTCTGTGCTTGTTGAAGCCGAACTGTTTATGTATGTATCAATCGTTTTTTCCCAGATTGGATTATTTTCGTATGTTTCAGAAACTTGAACAAAAGCTGGCTTACTTGTTGAAAAAACGATTGTAGAATTTATTTCAATCCATTCTGCGTTAGGTGAAGCTTTAAGTTTTCCTGTAAAATTTATTAAGCTTACTTTGGGTGAAATGGTTTTATCCTTTATTGATTTTTGTAAATAGCGCACAATAATTGATGGGAGCTTTGAAAAATCATCTGATTCAAACGCTGCTGCAACATCGTAGTTATTTTTATAACTATTTATTTGAGCAACATTCTCTTCAACTGACAAATTGTTTAAATATGGAATTCCAAAAAAGAAACCCAAAAAAGCTAATAGAAAAAAGATGACTATAATTTTGATAAGATTATTATTCACGTTCTAAAACCAATAGATTAGTTATTAAAAAATAATATTAATATTTGATGTAGACAAATGTAAATTAAAATAATATTAAGAAGAAAAAAATTAGTATAAAATCATTTGTAATAGATTTTATACTAATTACATTTTATTTGGTAAATTTGTTGTTCTATTAATTAATATAAATGAATAATGAATTTAGCAAATAATGATATAATTACCGCGCTTGCAACTCCAGCAGGTGAGGGCGCAATTTCAATAATAAGAGTTAGTGGCGAAAACTCAATTGAAAAAGTTGATTCTATTTTTGAAGGTAGGATAAAACTTATTGAAGCAAAATCACATACTCTTCATTATGGAAATATTCTAACCAACAATATGGAAGTTATTGATGATGTTTTGGTTTCTGTTTTTAGAAATCCAAATTCATATACAGGTGAAGATTCAATTGAAATTAGCTCTCATTCCAGCACTATTGTTGTAAAAAAAATAATTGAAGCTTTAGTTGAGAATAATGTTAGGCTTGCAGAACCTGGGGAATTTACAAGACGTGCTTTTCTTAATGGTAAAATGGATTTAGTACAAGCCGAAGCGGTGGCGGATATAATTAATTCAAGAACTGAAGCTTCACTTCGTGGTGCAAGAAATCAACTAGATGGAATTCTTTCAAAAAAAATTGATTCCCTTAGAAAAGAACTAATCAATTCCACTTCTTTAATTGAACTTGAATTAGATTTTGCAGAAGAGGATTTAGAGTTTGTTGCAAAGGATAAAGTTGCTGAAGAAATTAATGATATTATAAAAGAAATAGATATCTTGTTGGCTACATATTCATTTGGCAGAGTAATTAGAGATGGAGTTAATGTTGCAATTGTTGGAAGACCAAATGTTGGTAAATCCTCTCTGTTAAATTATATTCTTAAAGAATCCAGAGCAATTGTAAGCGAAATACCTGGAACTACGCGTGATGTAATTCGGGAGGAAGTTTCTATTGATGGTATATTATTTAAACTTTTTGATACCGCTGGAATTCGTTTAACAGAAGATTCAGTGGAAAAAGAAGGTGTTGAAAGAAGCAGAGTAGCAGTTAAAAATTCTGATATTATAATTTTAATAGACGAATTAGTTAATGGAATTCCAAAAGAATTATATAATGAGTTAATAGAGTTAATAGATAAAAATAGAATTATTACTGTTCTTAATAAATGTGATTTGGCAAATAAAGAATTAAATGAAGCGGATGTTAAAATTTCTGTAAAGGAAGAAACGGGAATTGAAAAACTTCTTGAAATGCTAAAACAAAAATCGTTGGGTAGTAATTCGTTTACAGAAAAATCAGCGGTTATAAATAACGTCAGACATTTTGATGCCTTATCAAAAGCAAAAAAAGATTTAGTTGAGGCAATTGATTCGTTAATAAATAATATTTCTGGAGAGTTTATTTCTGTAAACTTAAGAGGTGCAATTGATTCGTTAGGTGAGATTATTGGAAAAGTGACAAACGATGATATACTTAATAATATCTTTCATAAGTTTTGCATTGGAAAATAATATTAAAAAATTGTTTCACGTGAAACAATTTTTTAATTATTAAACTTCTTAAATGAAATTATGAAAGCAAAATTTTTGTTGTTGTTTAATTCAACAAAAACAGTAGATTGTTTCACGTGAAACATTTTTTTAAGATGGATAGAGAAAGGAAAAACATATTAAATGAAAATATATGACGTAGTTGTCGTTGGTGGTGGACATGCTGGAATTGAAGCAGCAAGGGCATCAGCAAGGATGGGAGTTTCAACTCTGATTGTTACAATGGACAAAACTGCATTTGGAAGAATGTCTTGTAATCCTGCAATTGGTGGAAGTGCAAAGGGACATCTTGTACACGAAGTTGATGTTCTTGGTGGAATGATGGGAATAGTTGCTGACAATACTGGAATTCAATTTAGAATATTAAATAAATCGAAAGGGCCTGCAGTTTGGGCTGGAAGATGCCAATCTGATAGAAGTTTGTACGAAAAGGAAGCAACCAGAATTATAAATTCAATTGGTTCATTAGATATTTTGGAAGACTCAGTTGTTGAAGTCTTTGAAGAGAATAAGCAAATAGTCGGAGTCAGAACTGCTTCCGGCGAAGAAATAAAATGTAGCTCAGCAATTATTACAGCTGGTACATTTCTAAGTGGATTAATGTACACTGGATTTGTATCTACACCTGGCGGTAGATTTGGGGAAAAGGCTTCAATTGGTTTAACAGAATCAATTGTTGCAATGGGTTTTGAATCAGGAAAACTAAAAACTGGAACTCCGCCAAGATTGGATAGCAAAACAATTGATTACTCGGTTTTAACAGAGCAGCCAGGAGATGATATTCCAGAACCATTTTCAATGTTTACGGATAAATCAAAATTTCCTTTTCAACCACAAGTTACTTGTCATATAACATATACTAACGAAAAAGTGCACTCCGTTTTGCAAAAGGGATTTCATGAATCACCACTTTTTACTGGACTAATTCATGGTGTTGGACCAAGATATTGTCCTTCAATTGAGGATAAAATAGTTCGTTTTAGCGATAAACCTCAACATCAATTATTTTTGGAGCCAGAAGGCTTAAATTCTGAAGAAATTTATTTAAATGGATTTTCATCGTCTTTAACCGCGGATATACAATTGGAAGCGCTTCATCTTATTAAAGGATTGGAAAATGTAAAAATGAATCGTCCAGCTTATGCTGTTGAGTATGATTATTTTCCTCCTTACCAAGTTGATTTAACTTTGGAAACAAAAAAAATTAGTGGACTTTATTTTGCTGGACAAGTTAATGGAACTTCTGGTTATGAAGAAGCGGCTGCTCAAGGATTAATTGCTGGAATTAACGCAGCACTAAAAATTCAAAAGAGGAATGAGTTTACACTTAACAGAAGTGAATCTTACATAGGTGTTTTAATTGACGATCTTGTTGGAAAATCAACTGAAGAGCCATATAGAATGTTCACTTCGCGAGCTGAACATCGTTTGATACTAAGACAAGATAATGCCGATAGGCGATTACTTAAATATGGTTATGAATTTGGATTAATTCCCAAAGAGAAATATGATGATTTGAAAGAAAGAGAATTTATGATTTCTGCAGGAAAAGAAATGCTTTCAGAAATTAAATATAAACCAAGCGATGTTGAGGAATATTTTGAGGAAATAGGATCATCAAAATTGGATAATGCAGAAACAGCAGCCAAAATTACAAAACGTCCAGAAATTAAACTAAAAGAACTTTTAAACAGAGACAAGAAGACCGAGAACTCCTTAATTAAAGAAATTCTTAATAATGAACAAGTGCTTGAACAAATTGAAATTGAACTAAAATTTGAAGGCTACATTATTCGTCAATATGAAATGATTGCCAAAATGGAAAAATTGGAAAAAGTGAAAATCCCACTTGATTTCAACTTCAAAAAGATTGTTCAAATCTCAACAGAAGGAAGAGAGAAATTAGATAAAATTAAGCCAAGAACAATTGGACAAGCATCAAGAATTTCGGGGGTAACTCCTTCGGATATATCGATATTATTAGTATATTTGCGAACTTAATTAAATTTTTCGAGGAATTTTTGGAAAAAAGCATTGATTATTTACTCCAGCTAAAAAAAATATTTTGGGAAAACGATATTCACCCAAGCGAAGATCAGTTAGAGCGTATGACAAGATATGCTGAACTACTAATTAAAAAAAATGAAACAATAAATTTAATTTCACGTAAAGATGAAGCAAAAGTAATTGAAAACCACATCTTTATTTCAGCACTTATTTCGGGTCATATGCCAGAAAGAGTTACAAGTTTTTTGGATATCGGAACTGGCGGAGGACTACCTGGAATTCCATTATCAATTATGCACCCAATGATGAAAGGTGTTCTTGCTGACTCGACAAAAAAGAAAACTGACGCCGTATCCGAATTTATTAAAACTCTAAAATTAAGTAAAATTAAAGCAGTAAACAGCAGAGTTGAAAGTCCAGAATTTATTGAAGAATATTCAAAAGAGTTTGACTTAATTGTTAGCAGAGCAACAGTGCCTTTGGTTATATTATTTAGATATTCTCTTCCATTAATAAAGGACAAAGCTTATATAATGGCAATTAAAGGAGGCGATTTAACTGAAGAAGTTAAAACTGCAAAAACGAAATATGGCTCGTACATCAAAAGACATACAACTTTTGAGTTAGCATATAAACCTTCTAATATTAGAAATGTAAATGAAAAAAAATTAGTACTATTGGAGTTGATTAAGTGACAGAAGAAAAAATATTATTTGATGAAATAAGCAAACTTTCAACAGAGCAAATAAATCCAAATTCTAAAAATATTGATATTCAATCGACGGAAGAGATTTTATCAATAATTAACAACGAGGACAAAAACGTTCCATTAGCTGTTGAAAAAGAAATTCCTTATATAGCAAAAGCAGTTGATGTAATTGTTGAAGCAATTAAAAATGGGGGAAAATTGTTTTATTTTGGTGCAGGCACAAGTGGAAGACTTGGAGTTGTTGACGCATCGGAATGCCCGCCTACTTTTGGAGCTCCTTACGATTTAATTAATGGTTATATCGCCGGTGGAAAAGAAGCTATGTTTGTTGCACAAGAAGGCGCAGAGGATTTTGAATCAGGTGGCGAAATGGATGTTATCGCTGCCGGAGTTACTTCTAAGGATGTTGTTTGTGGAATTGCTGCAAGCCGAAGAACTCCTTATGTGATTGGTGCAGTTAAAAAAGCTAAAGAGATTGGAGCAAAAACACTTTATATTACGGCAACTCCACGCGATACTTTTAATATTAAAGAAGTTGATATTGCAATGTGCCCCAATGTTGGTCCAGAAGTAGTTATGGGTTCAACAAGAATGAAAAGCGGTACTGCGCAAAAACTAGTATTAAATATGCTTACAACAACAGCGTTTGTTCGTCTTGGTAAAACATACGAAAATATGATGATTGACCTTCAACAAACAAACAAAAAGCTGGTTGAACGTTCCAAACGAATAGTAATGATGATTACTGGCGTTAAATATGATGAAGCTACAAAATATCTCGAAATCACAAATGGTCACGTTAAAACTGCTCTTGTTATGATTATTGCAAATATTGACTTGGATGCAGCAAATAAAAGACTAAAAAAAGCAGATGGTTTTGTAAGAAAAGCAATTGAAAATATAGAGAATTAAATATATAATACATAAAACCCATTATTAAATTAGTGTGTAAACTAATTTAATAATGGGTTTTTTATTAAGCCAAATTACATTGATTCCTGTTTTCGACATAAATTCGCCAGAAAAAGTTAAGTTAATATAAAACAACAAGTTAAGTAAAAATAGTATAAGAAATGGGTGTCCCATAGCACGATTTTGTATATTAGCGAATGTTTGTCAGGAAAAAAAATAATAAAAGTGGTTTAGTAAGCATTCAAATTATAGATAAAAGTTCTGGC
>JAHISP010000003.1 GCA_018818165.1 Bacteroidota bacterium
TATTCTGAAAAAGAGCTACAATGTTGATTTTTGTGTGTCGGCTGATAATTTTTATTCTAATTATGTTAATGAAAAATTTGATTTAATTATTATGGATATCTCACTTGGTAGTGGAAAAGATGGCTTGCAGCTTACAAAAGAGATAAAGAAAATGTCTAATTTTTCAAATACACCAATTCTTTGTATAACTGCCCATGCTTTTAGACAAGACAGGAAAAACGCTTATGATGCTGGCGTAGATTTTTATTTATCCAAACCTGTTTCTAATGAAATTGTTCTTGAAACAATTAGCGAGTTATTAAATACTTAATAATTCTAATGAATTTATAGTTTATATTTTAGTTTGTAGGCTAAGTGAATAGAAAAAAAGTTGCCATAAATACAGTAAATAACCATAGTTTATGACAACCTTTTAAAATAAGTTTTATACGTTTTTTAAGCGTCCGTTAAAGCTTCAACTCCTGGAAGAATTTTACCTTCTAAAAATTCTAACGATGCACCGCCACCAGTAGAAACGTGTGATACTTTATCATCTAACCCAGCTTTTTTAATTGCTGCAGCAGAATCACCACCGCCAATAATTGTAATAGCACCATTTTCAGTTGCTTCCACTAATGCATGAGCAACAGAGTTAGTTCCATTTGCAAAATTATCAAATTCAAAAACTCCCATTGGACCATTCCATACTACTGTTTTACTCTTTCTAATTTCATTACAAAAAAGTTCAATTGTTTCTGGTCCTATATCTAACCCCATTTTATCAGCTGGCATTGAATCAACTTTAACTACTTCTGATGGTGAGTTATTATCAAATTCTTTTGCAACTAAAACATCTTTTGGCAATAGAACATTTACTTTAGATGTTTCAAACTTAGTTAGCATTTCTTTTGCTAATTCAATTTTATCTGAATCTAAAAGAGATGTTCCAATTTCAAAACCCTGAGCTTTGTAAAAAGTATAAGCCATTCCCCCACCAATAATTAGGGTATCAACTTTTTTTAGTAAATTTTCAATTACATCAATTTTGCCAGTTATTTTTGCTCCACCAAGAATTGCAGTAAATGGTCTCTTTGGTTCTGCAATTGCTTTATGAAGATAATCCAATTCCTTTTGCATTAAAAAACCAGCAACACAAGTGTCAATAAATTTGGTTACTCCTTCTGTAGAAGCATGAGCACGATGTGCACTTCCAAAAGCATCGTTAACATAAACATCACCGTAACTTGCTAATTCTTTTGAAAAATCTTCATTATTATCTGTCTCTTCAATGTGAAATCTTAAATTTTCTAGAAGCAGAATATCACCATCTTTTAATTCAGAAACTAATTTAGAAACACTTTCGCCAATGCAATCATTAGCAAATTTAACTTCTTTACCTAATAACTCACTTAATTTTAATGCAACTGGTTTTAAACTAAATTCTGATTTTACTTGACCTTTTGGACGACCTAAATGGCTCATCAAAATTGTCTTTCCACCATCTTTTATTATTTTTTCAATTGTAGGTAATGCAGATGTAATTCTTTTATCGTCAGTTATGTTAAGATTTTCATCAAGTGGTACGTTAAAATCAACACGAACTAAAACACGTTTACCTTTTAATTGAACATCATTAATTGTTAGTTTATTCATTATTTCCTCTATAAAATTAAATAAAAAAAAGACGGCTAATGCCGTCTTCTATAAATTATAATTACTTACTTGCCATGTAGCGAACTAAGTCAATAACTTTACATGAGTAACCCCATTCGTTATCGTACCAAGAAACAACTTTAACAAATGTTTCGTTAAGCATAATTCCAGCATCAGCATCAAATACAGATGTTCTTTCTTCGCCGAGAAAATCATTTGAAACTACAGCATCTTCTGTGTAACCTAAAATACCTTTTAAGTTAGTTTCTGCAGCAACTTTCATTGCTGTTTTAATTGCTTCATAAGTTGTAGGTGTTTTTAAGTTTACAGTTAAATCAACAACTGAAACGTTTGGAGTTGGAACACGGAAAGACATTCCAGTTAATTTTCCATTAAGCTCTGGAATTACTTTACCAACAGCTTTTGCAGCACCAGTAGATGAAGGAATAATGTTTTGGCCTGCTCCACGTCCGCCTCTCCAATCTTTCATTGAAGGACCATCAACTGTTTTTTGAGTTGCAGTTGTTGCATGAATAGTTGTCATTAATCCACTAACAATTCCAAAATTATCGTTTAGTACTTTGGCTACTGGAGCTAAACAGTTTGTTGTACAAGATGCGTTTGAAACAATATTTTCACCAGCATACGATTCATGATTAACACCCATTACAAACATTGGAGTATCATCTTTTGAAGGAGCAGATAAAACAACTTTTTTTGCACCAGCATCAATGTGTAATTGCGCTTTTTCTTTTGTCAAGAAAAGTCCCGTTGATTCAACAACGTATTCAGCCTCAACTTCATTCCACTTCAAATCTGCAGGATTTCTTTCAGCAGAAACTCTAATTGTATTGCCATTAACTACTAAATTACCATCCACTACACTAACTTCGCCCTTAAATTTACCATGTGTGGAATCATATTTTAACATATAAGCAATATAATCAACATCAAGTAAATCGTTAATGCCAACTACTTCAACATCGCTTAATTCCATAGCACGTCTAAAAACTAAACGTCCAATTCTTCCAAAGCCGTTAATACCAATTTTAACTGCCATAATTTCCTCCATTTTTTTAATTAAATTATTTTATTTTTTTTATTACTAAAATTACTTCTAATTATTTACGAATCAAAATTACCTAAAATTCCTTAATTATTCAATTTATACTCCACTTTTATGTAATATATTCAGATAATACCATGTTTTTAATTAAATATTTTAGGCTATGAATTATTATTTCTTATTTTTTAAAATTAAATCATAAAACATTTAACTTGAAAAATGATTATTTTTTCATTATTTATTTGCTTTAATTCAAATAACAAAGGTTGATTATGGAAATAGTATCTACTTCTTTACAGTTTGTCCCTATTTTTGCCGATTTGCCAATTGAAACACTTTTAAAAATTGAACAAATTGGAAGTAAAAGAAAATATAAAAAAGAAGAACCAATATTATTAGAAGAAGATGCTGGTAATGCCCTCTTTGTTATTCTTACAGGTAAAGTAAAAGTTTCAAGGTCCAGTAATGACGGACGCGAAGTAATTTTAACCATTTTGGGTGAATCAGATTTTTTTGGTGAAATGGCTATTTTAGATGGCTTGGCGCGCTCAGCAAATGTTATTGCAATTGAAGAATCCGAAGTTTTTCTTATTCAGAGAAATGATTTTTTGTTACTTCTTCATGAGCATCCAGAAATATCTGTTATTTTATTACAGGAATTAACCGCAAGATTGAGAAATGCTGACATGAAAATAAAAGCACTTTCTCTAAAAGATGCCGAAGGAAAAGTTGCCACTGTTTTGCTGCAAATTGCTGAATACTCAGGTAAAATTAAAAGTGGAGTAGTTGAAATTGATAAACTTCCTATTCAACAAGATTTAGCAAATATGGCAGGAACATCTCGCGAAACTATTTCACGAACTCTTCACTCATTTGCAAAACGCGGTTTCGTTGAACTTGATGGAAACAAACTTAGAATAGTGAATTTTGAAAAATTTAAAGAGACATTTGAGTGAAAAAATTTCCAAGAATTGACCTCCACATGCACACCACTTTTTCTGATGGCCATTATACTCCAACTGAGCTAATTAAAAAAGTAAATGAACAGAACATAAATATAGTTAGTATTACTGATCATGATAGCTTAAACGGATTAGAAGAAGCTATTGCTGCTGGGGAAGAATTTGGAATAAAAGTTATACCCGGTGTAGAAATTAGCACTGATGTTGAAGATCGTGAAGTTCATCTTCTTGGATATTTTATTGATATTAATAATTCTGAACTTAAAAAATATCTTAGTTTTTTTAGAGACGAACGAATTGAAAGAGCTAAAATAATGGTAAATAAATTAGTTAATCTCGGATTTGATATTTCCATAAATGATGTGTTGGATGTGGCAAAAGACTCGGCTGTTGGCAGACCACATGTTGCGTTGGCTATGATGAATAAGGGTATTGTAACAGATTTTTATGAGGCTTTCCAAAAATACTTGCGCGACGACGGTCCTGCGTATGAAAGAAAAATTCATGTTTCATCGCAAAGTGCATTAAAGTTAATTGCTGATGCTGGTGGTTTGTCTTTTATTGCACATCCAGGCCATATGAAAGAATCTATTTTAATGTCACTAATAAATGCTGGAGTTGACGGAATTGAAGTAATACATCCTTCGCATAATGATTATCAAAAAAAATATTATAAAGGAATTGTAAATCAATATTGCTTGTTAGAATCTGGGGGATCCGATTTTCACGGTGGTATTAAAGGTGATGAAGAAAATCTTGGTAGATATTTGCTTGATCCAAAGCGTTTCCAAGATATGGGGCGTATATTAAATTAGAGATTTCTCCAAAATTTGAATTGTAATTCACTTCAAACAACTTTTAACAGATTAAGTTACTATTTAAAATTTGTGATAAATAAATAACTATTTTTTTTTAACATTTTTAACTAATTATGTATTCAAGATATATTTTTTTTAATTGAATAAATTTTTTCGAAATTAAGGCAATTGATATGTTATTAAAAAGAACAGTTATTTTATTTTTTATAGTCACCTCTTCACTTTTGTCTCAAAATATTGGAGTTTGGAAGAACTATACAAACATGGAAGATGTAATGAATATTTCATCAACCAACGCTGGCTTTTGGATTGCTACTACTGGTGGTGCTGGTTATTTTTTAAACTCATCTAATGAGTTTGATTTCTTTCTTACAAATTCTGAAGGTTTAAGTAGTCAAAATGTTACTTCAGTGGATATTGATAACACAGGCAATATTTGGTTAGGTATGCAAAATGGTTTGATAGATGTTTATAACCCAAATGATAAATCAACTGTAACAATAAGGGATATTTACGAATCACCCAATACTTCAAAACAAATTACTGACATTTTAATTATTGATAATATTGCATATGTTTCAACTGAGTTTGGTTTGTCACTTATTAACACTAGTAATCTTGGCTTTATTTCATCAACATCTAAATTTGGAAATTTCCCAAGTACTATTGTAGTAAATAGTGTTACTGTTGATAATAAAATTTATATTTCAACCGAGTCTGGAATTGCAATTCAAAAAGATGGTGCTACAAATTTAGTTGCTCCAGAATCTTGGGAAAGCTACAGTGTTGTTACTGACATTGCTGCAAATAATATTTATAGAACTATTAAATTTGGAAGTTCTATTATTTCAGCTACTGATAAAGGACTATTTAGTTTTAATGGAACTAATTGGATTCATTATTTTTATTCTGACCCAATTCTTGATATTGAAGTATTCGAAAACAAATTGATAGTTTTATTTAATAATTCACTTCACACATATGATGGAACAACTGATAGAACAATCTATACTTCATCAAATAGTACGTTTAGAAAAATGAATGTTACAGAAGATGGCACAATTCTAATTGCTTCAAATATGGGGACAATTAGGATTACCGAAAATAGCGATGAAGTTTTGCTCCCCAATGGTCCAATAAATAATTCTTTTGAAAGCTTAGCCGTTGATAAAAATGGTGCATTATGGGTTGGAACTGGGAAAGATGAGTTTGGAAATGGATTCATGAAATTTGAAAACGGTTTTTGGACAAACTACAACACAACAACTTTTCCAGAATTGCCTAATAATAATTATCACAATGTTTCTGCCGATAATAATCAAGTGTATCTTTCAAACTGGGGATCAGGTTTAACAATTGAAAAGGATGGAGTTTTTTCATATCTGAATGCAAATAATTCTGAACTTGTTGGTATTCCTGGGCATCCTAATTATGTAGTTATTATGAATGCTCAACGCGATAGCAAAGGTGATTTGTGGTTTTTTAATCATGCCTCTGATGATGGAAAACCATTAATTCAATTAACTTCTGATTCAACTTGGTACCATTATACTTTCCCTTTTGCTCCTTTAACACTAGATAATTTTATGCTTGGTGGCTTAATTGACGAATATGATACAAAGTGGTTTAATGTTCTTGGAAGAGGTTTGTTTTATTTTAACGAAAATAGTTCACCTGCAGATAATTCCAACGATGTTTGGGGACAGTTAACAACTTCTGAAGGATTAAATTCAAATTACGTAAACGCAATTGCACTTGATAAGCGTGGTGAATTATGGATAGGAACAACAAGTGGAATGAATGTTCTCTCAAACACGTCTTCGCCAAAATCGCTAATTACATCTGTCTTGGCTTTTGCTTTACGCCAACAATCAATAACCGCTATAGCTGTCGATCCACTAAATTACAAATGGGTTGGAACTTATCAAGGACTTTTTGTAATGTCACCAGATGGTTCTCATCTTATTGCTCAATATGATAGCAAAAATAGTCCACTTCCATCTGATAATATTTTATCTCTTGCAATTGATGAAAGTACTGGTCTTGTTTATATTGGAACAAGTTTAGGATTAAGCACTTTAACAACTTCATCACTTGAGCCAAAACAAGAATTTAGTAAAATTCTTACTTACCCAAGTCCGTTTAAAATTGGAGTTCACGAATATGTTACTTTTGATGGATTAGTAAAAAATAGTACAATTAAAATTTTATCAATTTCTGGGAAATTAATAAAAACGCTAGAAACTCCAGGTGGAAGAATAACTTTTTGGGATGGTAAGGATGAAAATGGTAAATTTGTAAGTAGTGGAATTTATCTTTTAGTAGCTTTTGATGAAGAAGCAGATAAAATTACCACATCAAAATTTGCTGTTATTCGTTAATAAAAAGTTTTTATATGATAGATTTAATTGATGTCTCCATTCAATTTACTGGAGTTCCCCTTTTTGATTCCACCAATATTAAAATTAATAAGGGTGATAAAATTGCCCTTGTTGGTGCTAATGGAACTGGCAAATCAACAATATTAAAATTAATTGCTGGCTTGGAAGAAACTTCCACTGGTAAAATTCAAAAACAAAAGAATATTTCTTCTGGCTACCTTCCGCAGGAATATTTGAATACTTCAACAAAATCTGTATTTGAAGAAGTAAAACAATCTCTTGAAAAAGTTCATGCAATTGAATTAAAAGAAACAGAACTGCACGAAATAATTAGTGATTCCAAAATTTCTGAAACTGAAAGAGAACGTGCAATAAACGAATTGGGCAAGTTAGAAAATAAAAAGACCGAAATTGATTTCTATTCAATAAATTCTCAAATTGAAAAAGTTCTTGAAGGACTTGGATTTACAGTAGCAGATTTTCAGCAGCCAGTTTCCACTTATTCTGGTGGATGGCAAATGCGAATTGAACTTGCAAAAATATTGCTTGGAAATCATGATATTATCCTTTTAGATGAACCTACAAACCATCTTGATTTAGATTCGCTACAATGGTTAATAAACTTCCTAATGAACTATAAAGGTGCATTACTGCTTGTTTCGCATGATAGATATTTTGTAAATAAACTTACAACACGCACACTTGAAATTTTTAATAAAAAACTAACTCTCTATAATGGAAATTATGACGCATACTTGCGATTTAAAGAAGAACGGGATAAACAATTAATCGCAAACTTCCAGAGCCAGGAAAGAAAGCGAAAACAAACAGAAGATTTTGTTGAACGCTTTAGATACAAGGCAACAAAGGCGAAGCAAGTTCAGAGCAGAATTAAACAACTCAACAAGCTTGAAGAAATAGAGTTGCCAGAATTTGAGGGGAAAATAAATCTTCGTTTTCCAGAACCACCACGAAGTGGCTCAATCCCAATTGATATTAAGGCGCTTACAAAACAATATGACGATAATTTAGTTTTCAAGAATTTTGATTTTAGAATTGAGCGTGGTGATAAAATTGCATTTGTTGGTCCAAATGGAGCAGGCAAAACTACGCTTGCTAAAATAATTGCAAATAAAATAAATTTTAATAGTGGTGAAATGATTGTTGGTCACAATGCAATTATTTCATATTATGCGCAGGAGGTAACTGCCGATTTAGATTTAGAAAGTGATGTTCTCGATTGCGTGATGCAAAGCTCAATTGAATCAACTCCACAGCAGATAAGGACAATTCTTGGCTCATTTTTATTTACTAATGATGATGTATTTAAAAAAGTTAAAGTCCTTTCTGGAGGTGAAAAAAGTCGTGTAGCTCTTGCAAAAATACTTTTGACAAAAGCTAATCTAATAGTTCTTGATGAACCGACAAACCATCTCGACTATAATTCAAAGTTAGTTCTGCAAGATGCATTAGTTAATTTTTCAGGTTCGTTAATTATTGTATCTCACGATGTAGATTTTCTTAAACCTATTGTAAATAAAGTACTTGAGATAAGGAAATTGAAAACTACTCTTTTTGCTGGCGGTATTGATTATTATTTTACAAAGCGAGAATCTATAATTGAAAAGGAAGACACTCCAACTTTAGGAAAGGTATCAGAAAATAATGCAAATAGAAAGGACCAAAAAAGATTTGACGCAGAAAACAGAAAAAAAAGATATGAAGCTACAAAAATTCTGAAAAAAGAGGTGTTGAAATTGGAAAGTGAAATTGAATTACTTGAAGCACAAATAGAAGCATTGGAAATTGAACTTGGTGATGAAAAAGTTTATTCAAATCCTCAACTATCCGCTAAAAAGAACAAAGAGTACGAGAATTCTAAAAACATATTAGAAAAGATTTATTCCATTTGGACAGATAAATCGGAGGAATTAGAAAATATTGAACAGGAATTTAACTAGTTAGAAATTCCTCTACTAAAGCAATTCCTCCATAAAGTGGTGCATCATCACCAAGATTTGTTGCTATTATTTTAACGTCTTTCCCAGGTTCAGCAAGAACTATTTTCATAAAACTTTTTTGAACTTCTGGTAGAATAAAATCGTCCATTGCTTCTACAACGCCTCCACCAAGTACAATTGTATCTATATTTAGCAAAGTTGTTATACTTCCAAGAACTGAGCCTATAACTTTACATGCTTTCTTAATCTCTTTTAAAACAAGTTTATCACCACTTTCAACAGCATTAGCAAGTGCACTGCTTTTAATTTTATCATCCTTAGCAAATTCTAGAATATTACTTACACTGCCTTTCTTAAGCTTTTTATTTATACTTTCAACAATCGCTGTCCTACTGGCTATCATTTCAAAAGATTTAGCATTTTTACCTTTTATGAACTCCCCTTTTCTATTTACCTTCATGTGTCCTATTTCGCCAGCAAAGAAATTTGTACCACGATAAATTTTACCGTCAAAAATAAGGGCGCCACCAATTCCAGTTCCAATAAAAACAACTAACATATTATTTACTTTATCTTCAAACTCATATTTTTTAATTCCTAAAGCAGCAAGATTAACATCATTTTCGAGAAGAACTGGAATATTGTAACTTTTTTGTAATGCTTCTTTTATATTAAAATCTTTAATTCCAAGATTTGGCGCATTACTTAATAAACCAGAAATAGGATTTACTGTACCTGGGACACCCATTGCAATAGCTTTAATATTTTTTTCAGTTACTTTGTGATTGTCAAATAGTTTGCTAATGGATTCAACTATACATTCCACAATGAAATCTGCACCCTTTGAAGAATCTGTTGGTTGTTTAACTTTTCCAACAATTTCATTTTCAGAGTTTAAAAGAGCCGAAAGGATTTTTGTGCCACCTAAATCGACAGTTATTATGTATTCAGAATTTTTCATTTTTTTTAATCACTTATTTAATTTTATTTACTTTTAAATAATAACAATGGATAATTTGAGAAGCAAAGAGAAAACCAAATTTCAATTTTCAACTGCGATTTTTTTTATATAATTTGCACCATGAAAAACAAACCATTAAAGAAATTCGGACAAAATTATTTAACGGATAGAAATACAATTCTAAAAATTATTGACAAATTTAATCCACAAAAAGATGACGAAATAATTGAAATTGGGCCAGGTCGTGGTGCTTTAACAAATGAACTATCAAAAAAATGTAATAATATTAAAGCAATTGAAATTGATACTCGTGTAATAGAAAGTTTATCTATTCAGTTTCCTAATATAGCTTTTATCAATAAGGATTTTTTAAAACTAGACTTTAATGAAATATATGAATCTAGCAAATTGCGAGTGATTGGAAATATTCCTTACAATATAACTTCTCCAATAATTTTTAAATTAATTGAAAACAGAACTATTTTTAGTGATGCATTAATGATGGTTCAATATGAAGTTGCAAAAAGAATGATTTCTAAACCAAATACTAAAGATTATGGAATTTTAGGTGTTATTTTAAATTATTTTACAACTGTAAATTTAGAATTCAAAATACCACCCACTGTTTTTATTCCTAAACCAAAAGTGGATTCTGCAATTATTAGTCTAAATTTTGACAAAGATATTGATGATGACTTAAATGATCGTTTTTTTATAAATGTTGTGAAAGCGGCTTTTGGAAATAGAAGAAAAACCTTAAAAAATTCATTGAACAATAGTATATTTGTAAGTCATAATTTAAATGAAGTTGATTTTGATTTTTCGAGACGTGCTGAAACATTGAGTATTGAAGAATTTGTTTGGTTAGCTAAAACACTATCAAAGCAAAATGATAATGGAAGAAAATAAAGAAAAAATAGAAGTTAAAGATGTTATTCAAGTAGATAATGAGCTGCTTAATAATATTTCGGATTTGGTTAAAGAAAAATCTTCTGCCACCCTATTAAACCTTTTTGCCGATATTCACTCAGCCGATATTGCAGAAATAATTAACCATTCTAATGCATCAAATGCACAGTATTTATTTTCGCTTCTTGACACAGAAACCGCCAGTGAAGTAATCACCGAAATTGATGAAAATCTTAGAGAAAAAATTATCAATAATTTTGATACTGAAAAACTCTATGATATAATAGTTGAACTTGAAACAGATGACGCAACCGATATAGTCAGTGAATTGACTGACGAAGTGGCTGACGAAGTTCTTAAAATGATGGCAGATGATGAAGCCAAAGATGTAAAAGAACTGCTTAAATACAACGAGGATACTGCTGGAGGTATAATGAGCAGTGACTTTGTTGCTGTTCAAGACACTGAAACGATTCGCGCTGCAATTAGAGAAGTTAGAAACAATGCAGAAGATTTTGAACACATTTATTCTGTATATGTTTTAAACCATAAAAAAGTGTTGGTAGGAATTGTAACTCTTAAATCTCTTCTCACTAATCCTTTAAGAACTAAAATTACATCCGTTATGCAAGAGGACCTAATCTATGTTACTCCAGATGTAGATCAGGAAGAAGTTGCTTATTTGATGAAAAAATACAACTTAGTTGCAATTCCAGTTGTAAATGCTAAAAAAGTAATGATGGGCCGTATTACTATTGATGATATAGTAGATGTTATTCAAGAAGAAGCGGATGAAGATATTCAAAAAATGGCTGGACTTTCTGAAGAACAAGAGTCAAGTGATTCAATATTCCGTATTTCACGAATTAGGTTACCTTGGCTTTTAATGGCGCTTGTTGGTGAACTTTTGGGAGTTTTTCTCCTTTCTAATTTTGGACATATTATTGAACAAATTACTATCGCAGCATTCTTCTTCCCCATTTTAATGGCTATGGGTGGAAGTTCTGGAAATCAAGCTGCTATTGTTATGGTTAAAGGATTAAGTACAGGTGAAGTGTGGTTAAAAGATTCATTAAAAAAGCTAACTAAAGAATTACTTGTTGGAATTATGAATGCGCTTGTTATTAGTGGAATTCTTTATGTTGCCACTTCATTATTTTTTGATGATCACCGTTTTCTTATAATTCTTGCAATAAGCATGATTACAATTATTATTTTTGCAACAATGCTTGGCGCAATAGTTCCACTAGTTCTTAAAAAATTAAAATTAGATCCTGCAGTTGCAACAGGTCCTTTCGTAAGTACTTCAAACGATATTCTTGGACTAATCATTTATTTAACCTACATCACTCTTTTTATTATTAAATGATGAAATTTCACAAAGACTCTTTACTCAATCTGTTCGCAGTTGATTTGTTAATTATTTCATTTGCAACATTTTTAACATTTTTAAATTTACTTTTTTTTGATAAAGTAGATAACTGGCTTACTCATATTTTTTATAATACAATATTTTCAATTTTTATTTTGCTAATTGCTAATATTGATGCTAAAAAGAAAAATTCTTTTTGGGAACAAATTCATTATTGGTATGTACTTCCAACTATTTTCTTTTCTTTTAAAGAAATTTATTTTATGGTAAAACCAATAGCTGGTTTTGATTGTGATCAATGCTTAATTGCAATAGATAAGTTTGTTTTTGGTGTGAACCCAACTCAATTTTTATATCAATTTTCCAATCCGCTATTAACTGAAATTTTGCAGATTGCTTATTCAATTTTTTTCTTTTTGCCAATTATTTTAGTTTTTGAATTACAATTAAGAAAGAATATTATAAATTTCAAATTTGTGATATTTTCAATTACACTTGGGTTTATTCTGTCATATATTGGATATTTTTTAGTGCCCGCAGTTGGTCCGAGATTTACTTTACACGAGTTTGAAATGACAAATATAGAGTTGCCTGGACTTTGGTTAACAAATTATTTAAGAGAAATAATTAATTCTGCAGAGTCAGTTCCAGCAGGCACTATAAATCCTATTAATTTTGTTCAAAGAGATGTTTTTCCTAGCGGGCACACTCAAATGACTTTAATTGTAATGTATTTATCGTATAAATTGAAAATAAAATCTCGCTATTTTGTCTATTTTTCTGGCATTTTATTGATTTTTGCAACCGTTTATTTGAGATATCATTATGTAGTTGATGTTATTGCTGGCGTAGCATTTATGATTTTAACTATGTACTTAGCCAAACTATTGTTTAATTGGTGGAACACAATAAGGAGAAAAGATATTTTTGAATATTAATTATATGTTTACTGTTGATATAAATACCTCATATTTAGATCACGTAATAATGGAATTTAATTATGAATAAACAAAAACAAGTTCGTAGAATTTTTGATTCTATTTCTTATAGATATGATTTTTTAAACCATTTATTAAGTGGTGGAGTTGATTTTTATTGGAGAAAAAAAGCACTGAAACTTAGCAATATTAGCAAAGATTCAATTCTTCTGGATGTTGCTTGTGGAACTGGTGACTTTGCTATTGCAGCAAAAAAAATGGGCGTTAATAAAATAATTGGTGCAGATTTGTCATTGAATATGCTAAAACTTTTCACTAAAAAATCTGATTGGATTAAAGGCAATTTAGTTGAAACTGTTGCGGAAGAAATTCCATTTAAAGAGAATTCATTTACAAATATTACCGTAGCTTTTGGAGTGAGAAATTTTTATAACCTTCTTGAAGGTTTCAAATCATTTCACAGAATTTTAAAAAAGAATGGAAAAGCAACAATTTTGGAATTTAGACTTCCTTCAAACTCACTAGTTAAATGGGTTTATTTATTCTATTTTAAAAATATATTACCTTTTGTTGGTAATCTTATTTCAAAGGATAAAGAAGCCTATACCTATTTACCTGAATCTGTAGACGAATTTGATGCAAAAATAGATTTAAAAAAATATTTATTAGATGCTGGTTTTTCAAAAGTGACAATAAAACAAGCAACTTTTGGAATTGTACAAATTGCAATAGCCGAAAAATGATATCTAATTTAAAATAATAATACTTTTTGTGTCAACAATTTCAACAATATTCCTATGCCCTAAGAATAATGGCAATTTAACACCAAAATTAAAGCCAACAACTTTTACTCTATAAGATGATCCAATTTTTAGTTTTATACCCTGCTTACTTTCATTCTCTTTAGGGTATTGATAGTTATTTCTATTTTCAAATATTTCATTTTTAGTATAGATTAAATAAAGCACTTCATCATCATCGGTAACTACTTTTTCAATTTTATCAACTTTAATAGAAATAGTTTCTTCTGTTACAGTTTTTTCAAAAACTTGTAACACAAAATATATAACAACTATTACTAATAATAGTCCCAAGAAAAGTTTTAAAAAATCTGACACAATATCCTTATCTAATTAAAAAGAAATAATCTAGAATTCAAAAATGAGCTATAAAGCATAAACTAATTAAATTTAAATTTCTATTTATGCTTAAAAAAATTATCAAATAAATCCATTAAATCATGTCTAAAACTATCTATCTCAATCTTTTCATCATCAACATGTAAAAGTGCAGGACCTTCAT
This sequence comes from Bacteroidota bacterium, assembly GCA_018818165.1. Lineage (GTDB taxonomy): Bacteria > Bacteroidota > Ignavibacteria > Ignavibacteriales > Melioribacteraceae > 1-14-2-50-31-20. The sequence goes on from JAHISP010000003.1 coordinate 14,303, forward strand.
CGCAAATTTCCAATTTAAAGTGATTTTTTGCAGAAGTAATATTATCACATATTTTCACATATGGATGGTGCGAAACTTTTCTCATCATTCGTTTAACAGTTTCACTTGCCTCTAATGGTGAGTTTTTAATCCATGGTTGTAAATGCACAACAGTGGAAGCAAAGGTAAAAATATTATCACCATTTAATTCTTCTTCTAGCCTTTCATTATCCCTCGTTAGCTTTTCATATAAATCTCTGGGGCATTCAAATTCATGAAATGCTGACATGGCTTACCTCCAATAATTTAATAAATGAACTTAATAATACCATTTACAATAAATGGAATCAATTGATAAAAATCAAGACTTTTAAAATTTCATAATTTCTATCAATTGATTTCCAATAATAGTTATAAATTAATCTTCCTGCATATTATACTTTTTACGATTATGAGGGTCTAAATGAAGTTTTCTCATTCTAATTGATTTTGGTGTAATCTCAATTAATTCATCGTCCTTAATATATTCAAGAGATTCTTCTAATGAAAACTTAATTGCAGGAACAATTTTGGCAGCTTTATCGGCACCAGAAGATCGCATATTTGACATCTTTTTTTCACGGTTAATATGTACTTCAATATCATTTTCTTTATTATATTCGCCAACAATTTGTCCTCTATAAACAACTTCTCCAGGTTCGCAAAAGAACTTACCTCTATCTTGAAGAGAATTTATTGCATATGTTGTTGTAAGCCCTTCATGCATAGCAATTAAAACACCAGCTTGACGTTGAGCAATTGATCCTTTAAAATATTCATATTGATAAAAACGATGATGCATTATTCCTTCACCAAATGTAGCTGTAAGAATTCTGTTTCTTAATCCCATTAAACCACGTGCTGGAATGTGAAATTCAAGTTTAGTTAGTGAACCTTTTGGTTCCATTTTAGTCATTTCACCTCTTTTATTTCCAACAAGTTCGATTACTTTTCCAGAAAGTTCGTTTGGAACATCCACTACAAGTGTTTCAATTGGTTCAGCTTTTTTACCGTTTATTTCTTTATAAATAACTTTTGGAGCACCAACTGCAAACTCATAACCCTCACGTCGCATATTTTCCATTAGGATAGAAAGATGCAAGATTCCTCTTCCAGAAACTTTGTAAGTATCTGGTGATCCAGTTTCTTCAACATGAAGAGCAACATTTTGTTCTAACTCTTTATAAAGTCTATCGCGAAGATGGCGAGAAGTTACATATTTACCTTCTTTTCCATAAAAAGGTGATGTATTTACTGTAAAATTTAAACTCATTGTTGGTTCATCAATTGCAATAATAGGCATTGGTTCTGGTTCATCACCACCAGCAATAGTATCACCAATATCAATATTATCAACTCCAACAATAGCACAAATATCACCAGTTTGAACTTCTTCAACTTCTAGCCTTCCAAGACCTTCAAACGTAAATAATTGTTTAATTGTTACTTTACGAACACTTCCGTCTCTTTTTATAATGCTTAGTGGCTCTGATCGTTTTAGTGTACCTCTAAAAACTCTTCCAATTCCAATTCTTCCAACATAATCACTATAATCAATGGAAGTAACTTGCATTTGCGAATCACCTTCAAGAAGTTCGGGTTGAGGAATGTTAGTAATAATTCTATCAAGTAAAGGAGTTAGGTCTTCACGTTTATCTGTTAATTTTTTAATTGCCCAGCCGTTTCTTCCACTTGCATAAACGTATTTAAAATCAAGTTGATCCTCTGTAGCGTCTAAATCAATAAAAAGATCATATATTTCGTCAAGAACTTCTTCTGGACGATTATCTGCTCTATCAATTTTATTAATTACAACAATTGGTTTTAAATGTAAACTAAGTGCCTTTTCAAGAACAAATCTTGTTTGTGGCATTGGACCTTCAAAAGAATCTACTAGCAGCAAAACGCCATCTGCCATTTTAAGAACACGTTCAACTTCGCCACCAAAATCAGCATGGCCAGGTGTATCAATTAAATTTATTTTAAAATCTTTATAAGGAATGCTAATATTTTTGGATAAAATAGTAATTCCACGTTCGCGCTCTAAATCGTTTGAATCCAGAAAACAATCTTGAACTACCTGATTTTTTCTGAATATTTTGCTTTGTTTTAATAATTCATCTACTAATGTTGTTTTACCATGATCAACATGAGCAATTATTGCAATGTTTCTAATATTTTTCAAATTTACTCCTAATAAAAAACCCCACTTACCGTGAGGTTTAAATGCATTTTATTTACGATTGCAAAAATAGGCATTATATTTGTGAAAACAAATTTCCTACATTACGATAATATTAAGTTTACTTTCTAAAACATCCAGTTTATTCCCATTCCATATTCAAATCCTGTTAAATTATAAGGAATACTTGGGTTAATTAAATGAGAATTATATAAAGCTGATATTTCTAATTGAAAATTGTTAATTATGTAAAAATCAAATCCAGTACCAATCTGAAAATTCATATGAGTTTCCCTTTCATCAATAAGAGCATCACCTGATTTATAAAACAGCCTAATATAATTTACTCCAGACAAAACAATTACATATGGTTTAAATATACCATCCAAAAAATAATGTCTTCCCCCAATTTGAAATGCAAGCATTGATAATTTAGGTGACTCAGAATATTGCGAACCCGTTTTAAGACGATATTTATTATAGCCAATTTGGAATTGGACGCCCCATTCTTCGGAATAAATCCAACCATAACCCAAATAAAATGCACTTCCAGTATTCCAGTTTTCTGCAAATATTCCTATTGGTGTCAATGCTCTAGCAGAAACTGAAATTACAGACTTTGTTGAATCATTTTCCTGAGCAAAAAGATTGGTAATTAAAAATAAGGATATTATATATATTATTTTTTTCATTAAATTCTCAAACTAGATAATCTATTTAATATTAAAAACCATATCCAATAAAGATACGCGCTTCATTATTTTTAAAACTTCTATTTTCTAAATCTTCATATTTTCCGCGTCTATGATAGTATAAATACTCAATGCCAATAAACCAATTTTCGTAAACTCTAACTCTAAATTTTGGAGCCAACATACCTATTAATTCATCTCCAGGAGCACCATCCCAAGTATGAATCCACCAAAAATTATAGCCTAGATAAAATGACCCAAAGGAAAATTTTAGCAACGCTTCTGCTTTTAATAACGCCCCAGGACCCATATTATAAGTTCTTGCAGAATCAAGAAAATCTACATTATTATCTGCCGCATAATCAGAATTTGCACCACCCATTAAAACTGATCCAACATTTAAGGTTCCAATGAACTCAATATTTTTTTGTGGCTGCGTTCTGTATCCAATTCCTAATCCAATTCCCGTAGCACCAATTTGATATACATTATTTTCCAAATAGTCGAAATAGCCTAAAACTCCATACAAGAATTTACTTTTATTTTCATAACTTATTACGTTTCCCACAAAAATGTTATATAAACTTAACTGACCAATTAGCGGTTGCTTTTTGAAATTTATTGCGGTTCTTAATCTAAAAAAATCAAAAGGTCTAATTTTCGAATTTTTAAAAAGCTTTCCGTATGTAAAATCCAAAGTAAGCATCGGGTTTTTTTCGCCATTTTCAAAATCTGTACCTTCAGCAATATAATTACCACCAAAAGCTATTTCACCAAAATAATGGTCTTTTTTATATAATTGATTATTTGTCACACGGGATGCTCTACCGTATATTAGTCTGTTAAATAAGCGGCCCGGGTTAAATATACCAGCACCAAGTTCCCGAAAAAACCTTTCTGTTCCAACTGTACTTTCATCAATTATTAAGTTGGATAATTTAAAAAATACTTCACCAATTAAGGAGCCGCCATATGAAGTCATGATTTGATCATTAAGTGAAGGTGGTTCGTTTTCCATGAAGTACTCCCATTGCCAACTGCCAATTGATGCAACACCCAGCGATACCCAATAGTTATAGCCACTTGAACGAGCAAGATTATAGTAAACGGTTCCTTGTAAAGGATGCCCAACCATATTTGTTGGAAAACCATCAGCATCTGTAGCCCAACCACGTTCAAAGTTATGTTTAATTGTAGATATACCAATTTTGGCAAATTCTGAACCAGTTATAAAATTAAATGTACCCATCATAAAACTTTGAGTAACTGATTCAACAACTGGTACCCAAAGTGGCTTTTGTGGATTAAATTTATTAATTAAAGCTAAATCTAAATTATTAAATTCAATTTGTACGTCTAATGTATCTGCATTTGAGGAATATAAATATTGGCCAATTATATTTTGATTTACGGCAAAAATAAAAGAAATAAGAAATATAATTTTTCTCACTCACTCTCCTAGCAATTTAATTGTGTTATATATTTTAGAAATATATTTTGACAAAATTATAATATTTTTAGATTAATATTTTGATAATAAATAAGCAGAAACTGAAAATAATTAGCCTCACTGTTCAAAAGCAGTTTCATATTTTGCAATAATCATATCAATAATCTGGTTATTCTCATCATCTATTTCACAATATTTTGGATGAACTTCAAGCCAATTTAACGATTTTCTAATTCCCTCTTCATATTTTACTGTACAATTAAATTCTGGGACAAAACTTTTAATTTTTGAATTGTCAAATACAATACTGGTTGCTTTATCGCCTAATAACCCCTCACCAATTTGAGGTGCATAAGTGTTTATAAAATCTGATGGAATGTGAATTATATTTGGTTCAACTTCAAGAATTTTTCCAATAGTCATAAATATTTGGTTCCAAGTTAAAACTTCATCAGATGTAATATGAAATATTTCTCCTATTGTTTTTTCGTTTCCAAGTAACCCAACAAATCCCTTTGCAAAATCAGAATTGTGAGTCATAACCCACAGCGATGATCCATCGCCATGAACAATTATTTTTTTTCCAGTTTTAATCCTATTAATTAATGTCATTGGTTTTTTATTATTTGTTATTGTAGCCGGAATCAATGTTTCACCATATGTAAATGATGGTCTAACAATTGTAACTGGAAATCCTTCTTTATTATATTCGTTTATTAACAATTCCTCGCACGCAATTTTATTTCTGGCGTACTTCCAATATGGATTTGAAATTGGTGTTTTTTCCGTTACTAAATAATTGCTCAGAGGTTTTTGATATACAGAAGCTGAACTGATAAAAACAAATTGCTTGGTTTTATTCTTAAAAAGTTCAACATCAAATTTTATGTCTTCTGGAGTAAAAGCTAACCAATCAACAACCACATCAAAGGTTTCATCTTTAAGAAGTGATTTCATTTCTTCTCGATTGGAAATATCGCCTTGAATAAGTTTTGCATTTTTGTTTATAAATTCGGTATTTAATCCTCTATTAAATAAATAAAGGTCTATTCCCTTTTTTATGCACAATTCTGAAACTGCCGCACTTATTATTCCTGTACCACCAATGAATAAAACTTTCATGTTTCCACCATATTTTGAGATTAAGAATTAATGATTCCACTCCAAAAACTATATTTTTATTACTGTCTTTGTGAGAGAGCGAAGCAATCTTTTGATATTAGCTTAAAATCGAAAGATTGCTTCGCCAAAAAACGGCTCGCAATGACAAGAACTACCTTTTCGGAGTCAACTCATTTATATTAAAACTCGTTTTTAAAAATATATTTTATTTTTAAATGTTTTCTAAAAAATAGCAAAAAAAAAGAGGAGCCGAAACTCCTCTCAATATATCATTATTTTTTAGAGAATTAAATATTCTATAACTCTAAACTAACATCAAAGAAATGTACATCTTTAAGTCTATTATAGTTAGCAAACGCATAGTTAATTATAACTCCCAAATTACCATTTACCTTATATTTAATTCCACCACCGAAAGTTAATCCACCTTCACTGTTGTTCATAAATAATTGACGATATCCAACACGAAGCATTAATAATTCATCATAAGCAAACTCAGTTCCAAGATTTAAGTATTCGGAGTTATCGTTTGGATGGATTGCATCAACTGCGCCAGATAGACGAATGTAACGAGATTTTACGACATCCATTGCTAATCCAAATCTGAACATCAAAGGAATAGGATATGCATTTGTTTCATAGTTTGCTGGAATATTATTTGGTCCAGTATCGATATTATCATTTGGATCAGTATTAAACTGAATATCTCTACCTGATAAAGATAAATCGGAGCCGAAGTTAAATATTGCGGCAGAGATTGTAAGATCGTTAAATGGAGTACGATATAAAGTACCAATATCAAGAGCAAAACCAGTTGCAGAAGAATTCCACACATTTTCTCTAATATACTTTGCATTTATACCCACTGAAAATCTATCAGTTAACATTTTAGAATATGTTAAACCAACAGCAATTGCTCCAGCATCCCACATTCTTCCATCACCATTTGGGTTAGTTAATGTAGTAACTTCCTGTTCTGGAGTTCCAAAAGAAGTAAAACTTGCAGCAATTGTTCCCATATCACCCATATTAAAAGAAGCAGCAGCAAAGTCATAACTCATATCTGCAAGCCAATTAGCATGGTTAAAAGTAACTTCTGTTGTGTTTGTACTTGTAGCTAATCCAGCAGGATTCCAATAAACTGCATATATATCGTGACTCATAGCAGAATAAGCACTTCCCATACCAACAGCTCTAGCGCCAGCTCCTATTTTAAGGAACTGAGCTGAAGTAGTTCCAACTTTAGTTGTACCACTTTTATCTTGTGCTTGTAATTGTATTAACAATCCAAGCACTAAGAATATAATTATAAGGCTATATTTTTTCATTAATTTTCCTCCGTTATAAAATTTTAGTGACTTCTTATTCATCTATTTTATAACCCCAATTCTTCCAATTTTTTCACCAACATTAGGTACATCAACATGATAGATATAGACGCCATAAGCAATTCTATGTCCTTCAAAGCTAAGTAAATCCCAAGTTGCATAACTTGTAAAATCGTTTTTATATATTTCTTTAACCAATTCACCCGTAATAGTGTAAATTCGTATAGTACACTCTTGAGGCAAATTTCTGAATTGCAGTTGTCTTTCACCACGCTGTTCTGGCAATCTACCTGGTTCCTCTGCCATGCTATAACCAACATAAGGGTTTGGAACAACATTTATTTTATCTAATCCAGATTTTACAGCAGCAGGATTAATTTCTACAGCTTTACTAGAATAGCTATATTTATCTCCAATTTGGAAAGGTTTATCGGTTCTTACATGATATACATCACCAGCCTTAGGCAAAATAGGATTAGACTTAACAACTAATGTATCTATATGATCAACTGAGTCAGGAATTCCAACTACGAAAGTTGTATCATAAGATGTAGTATCTGGTCTTAAACTATACAATACTAAATACGAAACTTCAGATGCACTTTTAGGAGTTGTTGGACGAAGTATTACGCCTTCACCAAAATCCCATCTTCCGTTTTTAGCAGTTTTTGGAGTTTTGGATTCATCAATCATGTAGTTACCTTTCACAAAGCTTCCATTAGAGTCAACTTCTGTAATATTAATAATGTTAAATGGAGTAGAAGCGAACTTCATTGAAGGAACAGCTAAAACTGAATCACCACCAATATAAGAACCATCAGCAGCCGTATCAGCTAAATCTAACCACCTAACTTCCCAATCAGCTCTGTATTGAACGTGTGGAGTGCCTACATAATCAGCATTTGATTTACTAAAAAGGACTTTATCAACAATATTAGTATTAACATTATCAGCCCAAACAGAGCGTTTTGTGCTCAAGTTTAGTTCTTGATTACTAACAAATAATCTCATTCCATCAAATACTGGATTGGCGTCAGAACTATCAATTAATGTACTATTCTTTACAGGGAAATATGTATAATTTGCATTAAAAGCTTCACCAGTAGGTAAATCGCCAGGTTTATTACCTCTAATTTTACCGTCTTGTGCTTTAATAAGATATTTTGATTTATTAATTATATTTCCACCAGCATCGGTAACAACAAAGCTACTTTCTTTAATATTCTGTTTTACTAAATCAACATAGACAGTGTCTTTCGAAACAAACGCATCTTTTACCCCTGTTGAATCAAACACGTTATATCTATCAATATCAGCAAATTCAATAGTATAAAATTTATTACTTACATTTTGTGGTTCAATAATTTTTAGAATTACATCACCAGTAGAATTACCCTTAATTTGATCTGGTCTACCAGAAACACCAGCTTCAGCTTCTGTTAATCCTGAAACATCTCCCATTGGAATAGCCATTGCAGTATTAGGATCAAATGACAGTACACTTGTAATAGGATCAACATTAATAATTGTTTGTGTTTCTGTTGGTGGAATATTAAATTTAATTGATCCGCCATCATAAGCAGCTAATGCATAGTAATATGTAATTCCATTAGTAACAGTAGAATCAACATATTCATGAACTAAGCCTTCATTTTTACCAATATTATATTTAATTCCACGTCCAAGAAATTCAACTGGATGAAATCCACTTAAACTATCAACAACGTCAAACTGCGCAATACCTTCTCCAATAAAAGGATTACCAAAACCATCAGTAATTGTTTTTACATCTTGGAATTTAGGATCGCGACTTCTATAGATTTTGTAACCTTGAAAATCAAATGATCGAATAAATGGATCAAATGATTGTTCTGAATAATCATCCCAATATAGAGTAACTCTTCCATCACCAGGAACAACAGAAAGATTTGGCTTGTTTGGTGGTTTTGCAAATCTATAATCAGATTCAAGAATACGAGTAGAAGTTTCAGCATTCAAAAGCAAATGATCAACATTGTTACCAAATAAAATTGCCATTGAGAATCTTTGCGTTTCACCAGCTTCAAGATCCAAAGGACCTGTTCCAAAGTTGAAAATATTATCACCAGCTGTATTTAATAGCTCTTGATCAGCGCTAATAGAATCTGAAGATAACCATTGCCACATTAAAGGATCATTACGCGGAACGTTTGGATCAGAATTTGTGTAAGCAGCAGCATGGAAACTTGATAAACCAATTTGATCAGATTCTGAAATATCTCTTAACCCAAAGTTTAATTCAGAACCAGCCCAACGTAAGCCTTCTGATCTAATATCGCTTATTGGCTCACCAGCATTATATTCGCCATCGCCATTAACATCAGAATACCAACCTTGTGAAGGAACGCCATCACCTTCGCCATAATCAGCTCCTGGATAGTTTTCAGAATCTGGACCAATACCGTCTATACCAATATCATCTTTAGTAACATCCCAATCGCCATCTTCATCACCAGAAAATCTTTCTTTAGGTGTACCGTATATTGCCGTAAATTTTTCAATATCACTAATATTAGTTTCTACAGGAATAGTAATTCCATCAATAAAATAACCTGCACTATTATCTGGTGATTCATCAATTAAACCATCATCATCGTTATCAATTCCATCGGAGTTATTAGAAGGTGATTCAAGAAATTTCCAACCAAAATAACCAGTAGGTCTTCCTGCAGCTCCAACCATGTCTTCGTCCCACGCATAAACCATACTTCTAGCTCTTTGTGGTACATTTGCCAATTTTATTGATTCACCAAATGGGTCAATAAAATCTGCTCTGTCATCACCATAATCGGCTGAACCACCCACATGAGGGTCGCCATGCATACCAAAATATGCTCCGTTAATTTTCTTTTCGCTTGCATTAGTAATTTGATAAACAAGGAACATTATATCTTCTGCAAGTGAATTGTTAAATTGCAAAACTCTCACTTCCATATCTAAACCCAAACCTTTGATGGATGAGTCAGATGGTGAAGGTGTATAATCAAATTCTGCATTTGCAAAATCATCAACAACATAATAAACTTCTTCATCCGGTGCAGAAGATTGGTCGCCAAGAAACGCTGGCCAAACGTATTTACCTATTTCTGGGCTATACCATTTGTCAGGCCATGAATCTGGTTTACCATCTCCATCGGTATCGGCAATACCAAGACGAGCAATTTCGTTCTGCCCTTCGGTAGTATCAACATAACCATTTTTTGGTAACCATCCCCATTTAAGGGTTCCATCCGAATTCCAATCACCTTGACCTGTTAATACAAATGAATCAGATACAATATTTACTGTTGCTCCAGAATTATTAACAACAGGCGCAGCAGCTAAAGGACCAAATTCAAATCCGTAACCTAAACCATTCCAAACTAAATCCGCAATGTTACCTAAAGTATTAGGTTTACAAATTGAAGCGTAGTTATAAAGAATAGTTGTAATTTTATTTCCATTAATAATGGATTCTTTGGTATATCTTTTTTCTTCACCATTAACTTTAAAGAATTTTGGTGAATACATATCTCCCAATATTCTTTGTGCGTCTGCTTCAGACATCTCTTTGTATATTGGAAATCCATTCTCATCAAGTTTTTGAGCAAAGGAATTCGCAGAGATGAATAGGGCAAATGCAAACAATAAGAATATTTTCATTTTAATTTTCATATTTATATAACCTCTATCTTTATTCTCAATTAAAGTTTAGTGAAAAACCAAGTCTTACTTCTCTAGGATTACTTACGTTTTGTGGTCTTCCTGAATAATAATTATCTATTTCGCTTATATCAAATAAACCAGGATCATTTCTCTCAATTCTCTGCTTAATACCACTAAATTCAGTTGGATTTGTTGTCTCTTCAATTGTACTAAGTGCACGACCTGTGCTTGCATAAACTGTAAGTTCATTTTGGATATCGAGAACATTGCTAACCCATAAGAAAACAGACCAATCAAAATCACCCATTTTGAAAAACTTCTCAAACTTGAAATCAAGATTATGTTGTATTGGTTGGGTTGCAGAGCGTTGCACAAATGTAATAGGAACAATACTTGCTGGATAAGCAGGAGTATATGGTTTTCCAGATTGTAAGTTATAAATTAAACCTAGTGTCCAGTTGTCATAATCATATAATCCAAAAGTAATATTAACTACATGAGATCTATCAAAACTTAGTGGAACAAGAAATGTTTCCGCTGTTTTGCCTGACGCCTCACTAAAGTAAATTTGATTTGTTGGCTCAGTTCTGTTGCCTTCAGCAATTTGATATGTGTAATCTAAAGTACCATAGAATATATCTTCTTTATTTCTTCTTCTTTCCAATCTAAAAGCTAAACCACGAACATTTGAATATGCTAAGTTTGTTAAAACACTATATTCTCGTCCAGTGTTAGTATAAATAGTTTGGAAATAGATATAGTCTCGTACGTCTTTATAATATCCAGTAACTTCTACTTTAAGATTATCTGTTAATTGTTGCTGTAAACCAAGTTCGTATTGAACAGAGCGTTGCATTTCAACATTGGCATTTCCAAAAGTAGGAGTTGAACCAACGTTTGTAACATAGAAGTTATCATTACGATAAAGCGAAGACAAGCTACCATTTTGGTAAAAATGCCCATAAGAAAATCTAATTACAGATTCTGTGGTAATAGGATAAGAAATTGAAAGTCTTGGAGATAGATATTGTTTAGCTTCTGTTGGAGCTAAATTTCTATACATTACTTTTTCTTTTAAATCTTCCAAATCTGATGTTAAATTTTTATTATAATGCGATTTAGCATCAAAATATTCGTACCTCAAACCAAAATTTAGTATAAAGTTGTCTGCTAATTCCATTTTATCAACTATATACAAAGCAGCATCAACAGGATCATGAGTATAATCGGTTAAAAGGGCTGGAGATGTTGGGCGTTGTTGAATAAAACCTTTATCACTTTGATATAATAAATAGTCATTAGAAATTTTATCACCCTTTGCAGTTAAAAACTCTAAACTATATCCTTCATACTTTATTTCATGTTTTCTAGCTTCAAATCCAAGTTTGAATTCATGATTTCCCATTTGAGAAACCAAATCGCCTTTAAAGGTCATAGTAGTTGTTTTTCTATCGCTTCTCCATAGGTCAGTTCCACCAGCAACAAAACCAGTGTTAGAAATTCCTAACTGATATTGAGAAGGTAAATATCTTGAATCGTTCATGTCTTCATAAAGATAATATTTAGCTGTATTATAACCATAAGAACCTTTTAAAGTATAGAACATATTGGAATTTACAGTATGAGTTACGTCAAGAGTCTGAATTAGACCAGTCGTATAATTAGTTCCAACACCATCTGGATTAAATTTCCAATCTGAGCTATAGTTTTTCCATTCCCCTTGATTATAAACTGCTTCATAACGCACTTTTATTAAAGAACTAATATTAAATATTAAATTACCTTGTAAGTTCATGCTAGTAGATGGGTTCATTTGAACATAAGCACTATCACCAGTAGGCAAACCTGTTGAATTACTGCTATATGGATTAAACCAATATGCTTCACTCGCACTACCCTTTCTTACATCACCAGTACCTGTAAAAGATTCACGGCTTAAGTATGAGTCGGTAGTATTATATAAGCGCGTTCCTTCATATAATCCATTAAAATTTTCATAAACACCAGACACAAAAAACTTAACAGTGTTTGGTACAATTGCTCCACCAAGTGTAGCTTCAAATCTACCACGATTTAATGGATTGATATCATCGATATTTGTAAATAGTTCAGTTCTATCTGTCAAATAATCACCAGCATATCCGCGTAAACTAAAAGATAAATTGTTTCCACCTTCGCGAGTTACATAGTTAACTATACCAGAAAGAGCATTACCATATTCAGCACTAAAAGTACCAGTAGAAACAGAAACTTCTTGCACTGCGTTTGTTGCAAGTCCTACAGAACGTGAGTTTCCATAAGGATCGTTAAGAGAAACGCCATTAAGTGTATAAGCAGTTTCATTACCAAAACCACCACGCATGTGAATTGTTCCGTCATCACCAACAGTAACACCAGATTGCAATTTAATAATATCGCTAATTTGGTCAACTGGTAATTCTTGAATTGTCTCAGCGTTAATGGAAACAATTGGGTTTGTTAAATCTTGCCTAATAAGTGGGTCTCTAACGCCTTGGACAACAACTGCTTCCATGGTTACAGAACCGCTACTAAGTTCAAATTCAAGTCGTGTAGTGAAATCAACATTTACACGAACTTCTTTGATAGATACTTTTTGAAATCCAACAACAGATGCAGTAATTGTGTACAATCCTGGTGGAACATTAAGAATTGTAAAATTACCATCCATATCAGTTGCTGCGCCCATTGTTGTTCCATCCACGAAAACATTTGCAAACGGAAGGGGTTCACCAGTCTCTTTATCTTTTACAATACCTGCAACTTTTCCAACACTCCCCGCAAAAAGGATAGTGGATGCAAATAATGTGAAAAAGAAAAGTGACAATAGTAGATGTTTTTTCATAAAAAAAACCTCTCGAATAAGTTATACGGTAGTTAATAGTTTAATTATAATATCCTAAACTTTGATGTGTTTAAGATACTATAACAATTTCATTTTTGCAATTCTTTGAAGAACTTTTTAAATGTAATTTAGGAAATGAATATAGTCACAAAAAAAAAATTGTGACACCAAAATAAAAATTTATTTGCATTAATTTGTACAAAACTTATTTATAATCAAATAAATGAATATGATATACATGCAAATAATAATAGTTTGATGCAATAATGTTTAGTTAGGTAGAAAATAATTACTATATTCTTAAAATTAATAATCCAAGATTTCCACATTTATTTTCTTTTGTAACTCAATTTATTGGAAAAGAGGTTAGTATTTTAAAACCGAAAACCATTTTAGAACTCAAATTAATAATTTTTATTATTATCATTTTAAGACTAATTTAGTGTTAATTTCAACATGTCCATAAATTAATTGCAATATCCGTTTATTTGCATTTCTTATTAGAAAGAGAAATGTTTCCTATTTCATAAATTTTATTGGTTTAAATATTTGATAATATTTTTCGACTATATTTTTAGGTTTATCAAAAAAGTAGTTAAAATGAAAAGCATAATTTTGAGTATCCGTTATGAAAACAATTTAAGTTTTGTAACAGCAAATGATAAGATTTCAAAAGTTGAATTTAGCACAACTTTTATGAATATATTTGTAATAATTGTTCTTGTAAAATTAAAATTATTTAAAGAAAAACTAAACTTACTTGCTCGTCAATATTCCTTATAAAAATGTAACTGTAAAACTACTTCCAACCCCTTTCGTTGATTCTACTTCAATAGTTGCATTATTTAGATTACAATATTGCTTAACTAAAGCTAAACCAAGACCATTACCTTCATAATTTCGCGTATAACCTTGATTTTCCTGTGTAAAAGCGTTAAATATTCGTGATAAATTTTCAGTAGCAATTCCAATTCCAGTATCAGTAACTTTTACTGCTAAACAGCCAAGTTCATTATTATAACAGTTAATATTAATTTCGCCAACATTAGTGTACTTAATTGCATTTTCAATGAGATTATCAAAAATTTGCATAACTGAATAATGATCAATAGGCACGATTGTTTCATTTGTTGATTTGGAAAGATTTATTTTAATTCCCTTTATGCTAGAACTATTATATTTTTCCAATAAAATTACTTCAAGTACATCTGTATAAATATCAGTATTAACTTTGTTTATTTGATAAGAACCCGTTTGCAAGTCAGTCATATTTAATATTAAATCGACTGTTCTAATTATTCTATCGCTCGCATTTTCAGCCCCTTTTAAGCATCTTGAAATATCTTCACTAAGCTTACTAGAATCTATATCTGAAAGGATGAGTTGATGGGAAGAAAGCAAAGTATTTAAAGGAGTTCTAATTTCATGAGACATTTGAGCTAAAAATTCTGACTTAAGCAAATTAGCAGCTTCTGCTTCTTTTTTAGCAATTATTAATTCACTAAAAATTTCTTTACGTTTTGTAATATTTATTTTTGTAATTAAATAACGAAATGTTACATTATTTTTATCAACAATTGGAGTAATTGTAACATCTTCCCAATACAACTGTTTATTTTTAGTTTTATTATAAAACTCACCACTCCAGATGCCATAAATTTTAACATCATTCCATATTTTCTGATACTGATCATCATCCAATTCGGAAGCAATAAGGTTTTTTAAGTCAATTCCATTTAGCTCTTCTTCAGAATAACCAGTTCTTTCTAAAAGCATATTATTAAAGTATACAACTTTTCTATCAAGGTCAGTAATAATTAAGACTATTGGACTTTGGTTACTTGCTTTTGACAGAATAGCTAATTTTTCTTGTAATTCATTTTGTTGAGTAATGTCTCGAACAAATCCGACTATAATTGATTCATTGTTAGGTGCTTTAAGAATGGTTGTTTTAATAGAACCGATTAGAAAACCACCATCTTTTTTTAATATTTTTACTTGAAATTCACCATTTGAAATTCCTTTAAGAAATTCATTAAACTTATCAATAGCTAAATCAACTGAATCAGAATGGATATAATTTAGAAAATAAGTGCCAATAATTTCCTCTTTACTCCAACCAGAAATTTTAGAAGTAGCTTGATTGCAGTTAATAACATTTCCTTCTTTAGAAAGAGTAACAATCATATCGGCAGCATTTTCAACTAAAAGTCTATAATTTTCTTCAGTCTGATCTGCTTTTTCTTGAATAAGTTTTTTTGCATTTCTGTTTTTGGCTTCAACCAATTCCCGAATAATTGCAGGTGCTAAACGGCTTAAATTATCTTTCATCACATAATCATTAACACCAGCTTTCATGGCACTAACTGCAATTTCTTCACCCATTGTTCCAGAAACTAAAATGAAAGGAATGTCAATATTATATTCTTTAAATACTTCAAATGCTTTTAATCCATTATAGGTGGGTAATGAATAATCAGACAAAATAATATCCCATTTACTATTTTCGAGCGCCTCTCGAAACTCCTTTTCTGTATCTACACGCTTAGAAACTATTGAAAGACCATTGCGCTTTAGATTTCTTAAAATTATAAAAAGATCGTCTTCCAAATCTTCAAGAGCTAATAATTTTATTTCTTGTTCAATTTTCATTTCTTCCTAACAAACTTTTTTTTAACAATAAACTTACAAATTAAAATCAGGAGAATCACTAAGTGTGAAAAAGAAAGTTGCACCTTCATCTATTTTGCCATCTGCCCAAATTTTTCCACCGTGTTTTTTAATAATTCTATTTACTGTAGCTAAACCAATACCACTTCCCTCAAAATCTTTTGTAGAGTGAATTCTCTGAAATGCGCCGAACAATTTATTTACATATTTCATATTAAACCCAGCGCCATTATCTTTTACAAAGAACACAACATTTTCAATACCAAATTTCTCCTTTGATTCCAAAGCACTGAAACTGCCAAATTCAATAGTTGGATTTTTAATTTTTGAAGTAAATTTAATTGCATTAGAAAACAAATTTGTAATAGCAATTCTCATTAAACTAGGATCAGCAACAACATTATAATTGCAGTTAACAATAAATTCTACGTTATTAAATGGCAAGCTATCGTTAAAAGAATTAATAACACTATTAACTATTTCTTCTATTTTGAAGTTTTCTAAAACAATTTTTTCTTGAGATAATTTAGAAAGTTTAAGTAAATCGTCAATTAAATGGTTCATTGCTACAGTATGATTTATAACTTTAAGCAAATGTGTCTTTCCATCATCATCAAGATTCTCCATATTATCTTCTAGAATAATCTTGCTAAATTCTCTAATTCCTCTTAATGGAGCTCGTAAATCGTGTGAAACAGAATATGAAAAAGCTTCCAATTCTCTATTGGCAAATTCTAATTCAGCAGTTCTTTTATTTACTCTGTTTTCCAAATCTGCATTAAGTTCTTTTATGTCTTTCTCAGCCTTTTTTAAGTTAGTAATATCAAGAAAAGAAAAAAGGATATAACCTTGTCCGTCAACTTCAAAATCCAATTGCATTAAATCCAAAATTACGGTAATAATTTTATTGTCTTTTCTAACCCATTCTATTTCATTATGGCTAAACCCATTTTTTGCAATTTCGTCAACAGCAATTTCACTAAACCTTAAAAAATCCAATTCACTTTTATAAATTATACTTGAATCTTTGCCAACTAATTCTTCTCTGGAATATCCTATCAGTTCACATGCTTTATTATTTATTTCAATAATATTTCTGTTTGATAATAATCCAACACCAACTTGAAGAATATCGAAAATCTTCTGAAGTTTAGTCTCACTTTTCTGTAATCTATCATTTGCTTTTATAATTTCAGTTATATCGCGAACTGTTGAAAGGATTATTTCATTATCCGAAAGTAATATCTTTTTCAAGTTTACTTGAACAATAAATTCTTCCCCAGTTTTTGGTTTTTGGGCAATCCAATTAAACTCTTGTGGATAATTGTTAACAACATTACTCCATATTTTTTCAAAAGAAGCAAAATTATTATTTTTTGATGAAAATTCTTTTTCAAATGATAGAGTTAAAGCTTCATTACGAGCAATTGAATACATTTGCGACATAGTTTCGTTAACATCCATAATGTCTTTATTTAAATTATGGATAAATATTGCATCGTGACTACTATTAAATATTTCCCTAAAGTTTTTTTCACTTACTTTTAACGAACTTATTGCAGCATCTCTTTCCATTCTTCTAGAATTAATATTGCTTAACATAATATTTAAGCTATCATATAGTTTTCCTATTTCATCTTGTCCCAGTTTTTGAAGTTGTACGTCATATGAATCATTTTTTGTTATTTGCCCAGCTTTTTCAACTAAATTTTCAATAGGAATAATTAGATTTCCGGCAAATTTCTCTCCTACATAAATGGCTAATGCCAAAATTAGTATTGCGATAAAAGTGGTGCCTAATAGAAAATCGAAAACTTTTGCTTTTAGTTCCTCAGTGGAAGTTACTATTGAAATTGTACCATAAACAATTCCATTACTTTTAATAATGTGATAATAGTAGAAATTTTCATTTTCAAAATAGCTCACATTTTCATTCTTATATAAAACTTCCTTTTTACTAAAATTATCTTTTGAATATTCTGAGAATATTCCACCATTTTTTGTAAAGATAGTTATTTGCAAAAAATTTGCATTTTTACCAATAAAAGAAATACTATTTGTGGATACATCGGGTGAATTAAACATTATATCTGCAACACTTATATCTGAAATAATTTTTGCTGAAAGTGAGACTTTATTATATAACTCATTTTTATAAAATTTACTTCCATTAAGTAGAATTAGTGAAATTGCAAGAATAAGAGGAATAAAAACCGAGAAAAATATTATTACAATTATTTTATATTTTAACGAAATATCTGCATATTTTTTCATTCTATTATTCTCGCTAACCTTAACAATCTAGAGGAAAAATTAAACAAATCACTTTTAACTGCAGATAAATTAATTTCAAAATGAATTTTATTATCAACCTTATAAAAATTTATATGAACACCTTTTTCCCCAAATCCATCAGAATCAGAAATTAACAAAATTCCTTTACCTTTTGTTAAACTTATTATTTTGCTTAACTCTTCATCCGAACACTTAGAAATAAATATTAAATCACAATCCAATAATAAGTCAGAATTTAATTCTTTATACTTAATCTTCTTATTTTTAATTTTAACAAATTGAACCATTTCATTCAATTTATATTCAAAATTATTTTCTCCATATATTCCTATCCTAAATGGTATTTCTTGGTTATATATTGCCGCTCCTTTAGGCCATTCTATATATTGAGTAAACCGCTCCATAAATTGCGCTTTTACATCATACTCAGTAAACTGAGCATAAATTGGGATAATTACCAAAGCATTTAATAGATATATTATGTTTTTTATTTTCATTTTATTAAAAATTTAATTCTATTCCTAAATCAAACCTACGCATATCTTGCAAAATTAATGGACTTCCCCACTGCGCGTTAATTGTCTGGCCATAATATTCCGTGTTAAAAAGATTTTTTATTCTAAGGTATGTCGAAAAAGCTTCAAATATTTCATTTACTCTTATATTTAAATTAAAAAGCAAAACAGAATTAAAATTTAAGTATCCATCTTCATCCAGCAATATCGCATAGTCTGTTAAAGAGTGATTTGATTTTATTCTCTTATCACTTATCCAAATGGCTTCACCATAAATTGATAGCAATTTATATTTGTACTTTAATCCCAAATTAATTTTATGATTTGCAATTAAATTATCATTTAAATCAATTCTTGTATTATTAACATTATCATATCCTAACAATAGCGAGTAATTAAATTCGGTTTCAAAATTTATATTAATTTTATTTGATACATAAACATTTAATCCATAATGTTCGCCATTACCTATGTTTTCACTTTGAAGTATTGGCACGTAGAATAATTCATCACCAATTTTTACATTTATAGAATCACCGTTCTCAACACTTTCAGCTATTATATTAGAGAATTTACTATAAAAGAAATTTGTACTAATTCTAAAATTCTCTTTTATGAAATCATAATTAAATTCAAAATTAGAGGTTTTTTCTGGTTTCAGATTTTCATTCTTTTTAATCCAGGAAAATGTTGTTAAGCTTTCAAAATATACTTGTGTTATACTTGGTGCTAAATATCCTGTTGAATATATGAACTTAATAACATTTGAACCATAATTATAGATAGTTGATAAGCGTGGCATAAAAGTAGTGCCATAATTAGAACTATAATCAAATCTGCCACCGACTGTAAAATATAAATCATAGTTTGTCCTATAAGAAAATTCTGAAAAGAGTCCATAAGTATAAAAATTATGCTCATAACGGTTTCGTTGTGTGTTAGTGGTTATTGGTTTACCACCTTTGCCTTCACTAATTACAGGAATACCATCAATGTAGTTGTAACTAAAACCTGAAACATTTTTAAGATTTGAAGTAAGGTTGTATATTGCTTTTAAATCAAAATTATGAGAAAGCGTGCGGAAGTAATAATATTTTCTGCCTCCATAGGCATATAATGGATCAACAACCGATGAAGAATCATTTTTATTGGTAATTATTGATCTATCCAAATCTCCAAGGTAAAGATTTGCAGTTATAGGATTAAATTCATATAATTTAAAATTATAACCTAAAGACAGATTTAAGTTATCCGTAATATTTTTTGAATATCCCAAATCGAAAAGCTGATTTCTAATTCCTAACTGGGTAGAGTATTCAGTTGCATATAAATTTGGATTGCTACCGTAAGTTTCACTTCCCCAAATATCATATAGTAAATATTTCAATGAAAAATCATAAATATTAAAATCTAATCCAACCATTTTATTTTTAGATGCTCTGTAAAAAACATTAGTATAAGGTTCTTTAGAAAATACTGTTCTGTTTTTATAAGAGGTTGAAATAGAAGTTGGATCTTGTTCATCGCTATCGTAAGAATAAAAATTTACATTCATACTTAAATCATCTGTAAATCTATGGAAACCACCAGCAAATAATTTTTGCGTATTAAAACTTCCATAACTGTACCCAGCATATTTATCGTGATTATTAGTGATTAAATTTATCATTCCTGCATATGCATCTCTTCCGTATAAGGTAGAATTAGGACCAAATACAATTTCAATCTGTTTTATTGAATATAGAGGAATGCTATTAAGTCCCATAAATAAACCCTCACCACCACTGTCGCTAATTTTTATTCCATCAACGAGAAGAAGAACTTTGTTATTACCAGAATCACCACTTCTACTTCCTTTAAGATTAATGATTCCACCTTTAGTCCAATGCCCATGTTCAGATTGTATTTGGAAATAAGGTGTACTATTTAAAACATCAAATAGATCGTAAAAGCCTTTCTCTTTAATCATTGCAGAAGTTATAACCACTACCATTGCTGGAGTTTCTTTAAGTTTCTGGTCACTTTTAGAAACAGTAATTACATTTAGGTTCATTAAATCTTCAATAGATAATTCACTTAATTTCCTCATTTTTGATTGCCCAGTAATATTAGCTAACAAACCAGATAAAAGAATTATCAAGCAAATAGTATTAATAGAATTGTATATTCTTGATATTTTCATATACACTCCTGTTTTAGCAAAACATAATATAAGAAAAGTTGTAAATTATTTTTAGTGAACAAGTTAACAAATTAAATAATTCTTTTTTAATGATTTTGTATTGTAACTTATTTTTTCTTTACATTTTGAAGTATTTTGTACTTAGTAGTATACAAAAATGTTTAAATATGAATGTTAAAATAATTTTGATTCAATTAAAAACAAAAGAGATTTACTACTAATAAGGTTTGAGATTACTAGTTATTAAATTGCTCAATGTTAATCTATAAGGAAAGCAAAATTGTATGATAATTAACACAAATAGCTAATCTATATTTTTTTTTGAAAAAGATAAAAAATAATTGAATATCTCTTTTTACTTTTCATTTTTATTTATATATTAGCGTGTTCTTTCTAATTTTAAAAGTTAGCTAGGCATCCGGAGAGGTGGGTGAGTGGCTGAAACCAACGGTTTGCTAAACCGTCGTACTCTTTATCGGGTACCGCGGGTTCGAATCCCGCCCTCTCCGCAATGTTGTTGACTGTAGGTTGTATTGGTTTAAATTTTAATTTAGAAGAATATATTTTTTAATTATTTTGGAATAATTTCTATGTCAGATCGCAAAGTAGGCTCTGTTAAATGGTTTAACAGTTCTAAAGGTTATGGTTTCATCTCTCAAGAAAATGGTGATGATGTTTTTGTCCACTTTAAATCAATCAACTCTGATGGTTTTCGTTCTCTTGAAGAAGGCCAAAAAGTAACATTTACAGTTGGTGAAGGTCAAAAAGGCCCACAAGCTCAAGATGTTGAAATAGTAAAATAAGTATTAAATTTTAGATAGTTTATCTATATTTCTTTACTACTTTTATACATTTTTTTTAATCGAAAATAATTTCTAAAAAACTACCTTCATTATTTGTGAAGGTAGTTTTTGTTTTTTACCCTTTCCCATAATATTCTTATAATAAAATGAAGCTATTACTTAAAATTGTTGCATTTCCATTTATAATGCTTGTTAAATTTTACCAAATATTTATTTCTCCATTATTTCCTTCATCATGCAGATATACACCAACATGCTCTCAATATACCATTGAAGCTTTACAGAAACATGGTTTAATAAAAGGTGGTTGGTTAAGTTTGAAGAGAATTGTAAGTTGTAATCCTTGGGGTGGTAGTGGTCATGATCCTGTTCCATAGTTTGAGAATCATGACCTTTAGTTAATATTATTTTTTCTTTTTAGATTTAACATTAAAAGCTGTTACCATTTCTTTAACTTTTTCATACGTTAATTCTTCAATATTTACATCTTTCTCGAGTGGAATATTTTTCTTGCCAGCCCGCAAATATGGTCTTCTCCATCTTCCAATAACAATTTTAAGCTCTGAGTCCTCTGGAAAACTTTTAAGAGTATTATCAATATCTTTTTCGCGTTTTACTTTTATTACTTCAATTGCTTCAGAAATCTCAATTGTGTATGGGTCATAATTTTTATTCAGTGAAAAAAAGTTAGAATCGTGACGAATGTAAGGACCAAACCGCCCAATTGCTGCAACAACTTCTTTATCTTCAAATTCACCAATTGTTCGTGGAAGTTTAAATAATTCTAGAGCATCTTCTAAACTAATTTGAGCCATTTTTTGGGTAGCTCTTAACCCAGCATAAATTGGTTTAGCTTCTGCATCATTTAAATCAGTAATCTGAGCGACAGGACCAAACTTAGCCATTCTAACCGAAACTTGATGCCCCGAAACTGGATCAGTTCCAAGTATTCTTTCTCCAGAAACTCTATCTGCATTTTCAGTTGTATGTTCAACTTTTTCATGAAATGGAAAATAGAATTCATTTAGCATATCAGTCCATTCCATTTTACCAGAAGCAATATCATCCAATTCTTCTTCAAAATGCGCAGTAAATTGGAAATTCATAATATCGGGGAAATTTTGCATTAAAAAATCATTAACCAACATCGCTATATCTGTAGGAAATAATTTGCCTTTATCCGCACCAGTAATTTCGCTTTTTTCTTCAACAACTATTTCTTTTTGTGGTTCAATTGATAAAACTTGGAAATTTCTTTTTTTGCCTTCACGTTCATCTTTGTTTACATATCCCCTTTTTTGAATTGTACTAATTGTAGGAGCGTAAGTTGACGGACGTCCAATTCCAAGTTCTTCCAATTTTTTTACAAGACTGGCTTCAGAATATCTTGCAGAAGGTCTTGTAAAACTTTCTGTTGCAGTAATTTTTTCATATTCTAATTTTTCACCCTCATAAAGTGGCGGAAGTAATGTTGAATCATCGTTATCTTTATTTTCATCTTCGCTTGATTCAAGATAAACTTTTAGAAATCCATCAAATTTAATTACCTCACCTTTTGCTGTGAATTTTTCACTGCTTTTTGATATGCTAACTTTAACAATAGTTCTTTCAATTTGAGCATCGCTCATTTGAGAAGCAATTGCTCGTTTCCAAATTAGTTCATAAAGCTTTTGTTCATCAGCGGTTCCAGAAACTGTTGGGTTCTGAAAATATGATGGTCTAATAGCTTCGTGCGCTTCTTGAGCAGATGCTGATTTTGTTTTGTATTTTCTAGTTTGAGAATAGTTCTTACCAAAACTTTCACTTATTACATTTTCTGCATTACTTAAAGATTCTTCAGACATATTAACCGAGTCGGTTCTCATATACGATATTTTACCGGCTTCATACAATTTTTGAGCAACCATCATAGTTTTTAGTACAGAAAACCCAAGTTTTCTGCTAGCTTCTTGCTGCAATGTGGAAGTAGTAAAAGGTGCAGATGGTGATTTAGAAACAGCTTTTTTCTCCAGTGATTCAATATTAAATGTTGAAGTTTGGCAAATTTTTAGAAACTCCTTTGCGTCCTTAATATTTGCAAATCTTTTTGGTAATTCAGCTTTAAGTTTCCATTTTTTCCCATCTTTATCCACAACAATAAAATCGGCAATAACCCTAAAGAAATTTTCAACTTTAAAATTCTCTATTTCTCTTTCTCTATCAACAATTAATCTTACGGCAACCGATTGAACACGTCCGGCAGACAGTGATGGCTTAACTTTTCTCCATAATACGGGCGAAAGTTCAAACCCAACTAATCTATCAAGAATTCTCCTAGCCTGCTGAGCGTTAACAATATTAATGTCAATAATTCTTGGGTTTTCAACTGCATGAAGAATTGCATTTTTAGTAATTTCATTAAATACAATTCTTCTAATATTTTCATCTTTTAAACCTAAGGCTTCTTTTAAATGCCATGAAATTGCTTCTCCTTCACGGTCCTCGTCAGTGGCAAGCCAAACCACTTTTGATTTTTTGACCATTTTTTTTAGTTCAGATACAACTTTTTTCTTCTCATCAGGTATTATATATGTTGGTTTAAATTTATTTTCAATATCAATACCACTGTTTTTCTTTTCTAAATCGCGAATGTGACCATAACTAGATGTTACAATAAAATCTTTTCCTAAAAAACCTTCAATCGTCTTTGCTTTCGCTGGAGATTCCACAATTACTAAATTTTCAGACATATTTTCTCACGTACTCCATTTTAATTTATTCCATTTTTGATATGAAAATAAATTTAATATTTTTAATTACTATTTTTTTCTTAAAATATAGAAGGGCAAAGTTAACGGATTATTTCGTATTTTTGCAAATTATAATAATTATTTTAAAAATAGAGGAAATATGAAGAGAGAAGAATTAGGTAAAAAAATTTACGATATTGCCCATATTACTGGCGAATTTTTGTTAAGATCAGGTAAAATTTCAAATGAGTATTTTGATAAATATAAATTTGAATCGCGACCTGAAATATTAGAACCAATTGCAGAACACATGATGGAATTAATTCCGGAAGGTACAGAAATTCTAGCAGGTTTAGAAATGGGAGGAATTCCCCTATCGTCTGCTATTTCGTTAAAAACTGGCAAACCTTCTATTTTTGTTCGAAAAAAAGCAAAAGAATATGGCACTAGAAAATTAGCTGAAGGAATTGATTTTGCAGGTAAAAACATCTGTGTAATTGAAGATGTTGTAACAACTGGTGGACAAATAATTGAAAGTGTAAAAGAATTGAGAGATTTAGGAGCAAATATTGACTCGGTATTATGTGTAATAGTGCGTGAGGAAAAGGCATTTGAGAATTTAAAATCCGCTGGTTTAACCCTTATTCCTCTTTTTGAAATGAATGAATTAAAAATTCTAGCTCAAATTTAAATGGAAACAATAGACAACAATATTAGAGTATTAAAAGAGCTTATTAAGAATAAGGATTATGCTGGAGCAAGAATAATAGCAGAGAAACTTGTGCGTATTCATTCTGCTCATGCAGAAATTAATTATTTAATGGGTTATATATATGATAAATTAAATTTAATAAATAGAGCAGAAGAATTTTTACACAATGCACTTAATCTTGATCCAATTCATTATGATGCTCTTGTTGAGTTATCACTTTTTCATGAGAAAAATGGTGATAGAGAAAAAGCTGCTATTTATAGAGAACGTTCATTTCGTGTAGCAAATAAAATTAATTAATATTTTGGTGATTAAATAATTGATAAATAATTGATAAATAATTGATAAATAAAGTAATAATATTTTTAATAATAATCGCATTTATTGGATGCAAAGAAGATAAACAGAATGAAATATTTTCTGATTCAGATTCAGTTAAATCAATTAACTTTGATGATAATCAGATTAGATATTATGAAAAGGTGTACTTTAAATCGTATGGCAATTCTCTAGACTCAAACGATTATGCCGAGGTAAAAATTGAGTATCCAGAAATTATTACTGCACGAGCTTCCTACGATTCGATTAATAATTATATAAATAATCAAATTCTGAACTTTCCCTTAAACGAAGAGACTTATAATAATATTGACGAAATAGCCGATTCTTTATTTTCCAGCTACATTGATGTTCAAAAAGAATTTGCTGATTATCAGACAAAGTGGTTTATTAATTCTAATATAAAAATTTTGGGAATATTTAAAAATATTATATCCTTTAAGACAGAAGAGGCAATGTTCGTTGGTGGTGCAAATAGTTTCTATAATGTTATTTATTCAAATTTTGATATATCTACAGGCAAAATTATTTATTTTGAAGATGTAGTTAATACAGATAATTTAGAAGAATTAGAAAGTATTGGCAAAAAAATATTTTACAACATTAGAAACATTCCAGAAAGTAAATCTCTAGAAAATGCAGGATATTGGTTTGAAAATAAATCGTTTGAACTAAACGACAACTTTGCAATTACTGATTCTGGATTGATATTTTTCTATAATCTGTATGAGATTGCTTCCCGAGCTGAAGGAACTACTGAATTATTTCTTCCAAAAGAAAAAATTATTGGATTAACTAATATTTATGAATAGGAACTAGAGTGCCAAGAAATCCTAAAGATTATTATCCACCAATGAATAGTGCAGAACATATACTTAATCAAACAATGATTAGAATGTTCAATACGGAGAGATCATTTTCTAATCATATTGAAAGGAAAAAATCTAAATGCGATTATCATTTTAATCGAAATTTGTTAGATGAAGAATTGCAAAATCTTGAGAATGAGATAAATTTAATAATTAATCAACATTTGGATGTTACTGAATCGACCATTGAAATTGAAAAAGCTAAAATAAAATTTAATTTAGATAGGTTGCCTGAAAATCATGATAATGAAATTAGAGTTATAAATATTGGCAATTATGATTCTTGTCCATGTTCTGGTGAGCATGTTAACAATACAAAAGAAATAGGAAAGGTTAAAATTTTATCTTCTTCCTTCGAAAATGGTGTATTAAGAATAAGATTTAAATTACTAGACTAAATAATACTTAGGTAATTGATTTATTGCTTTAACTTTATTTAATAAATAATTATGTTTGAATAATAATTTAACTTTATACAAAGAATATATAAATAGAAGAAAACTTATGGCAAACAACTCAAAAATTGAAACTCTTAATTTGTTTAATCAGTTACTAACTTCTGCTATTTCTGGTGCAACAGATTTTCCAGATAATTTATGTAACTATATTACAAATGAATTTGATTTTCAAGCGATAATTATATTTGAGCATATTGAATCCAAAGGATTAAAAGTATTTGGGAAATCACTAAATGCAAGAAAAAATTATCTTCATGGTTCAGAATTTACATGTTCTCATTGTAAATTAAATAACGATGTGAACGATTTTTCGATGCATCATGATTCAAATTGTGAGTTGCAAATTTCGGAATTTGTAATTTATGAGAGTTGTGCAAGTTTTAATATTCAACTTGGTAAAAGAGGTTTTTTGAAAGTTGCAAAGAAAACTCCTTTTACTCAAATTGATTCCGACACATTAAGGAGTGCTTCAAAATACATTGCTACTTTAATAAAAATGTGGGATATAGCATCTGGAAAATCAACCAAAGTTAGTGAAAAATCGCTTGGAACTTTATTTTTAGAAGTAACTAATGAACTACGGACATATGCAAACTCAATACTTGGTTCAACATCCATTTTAGCCGAAGATAATTTATCAGTTTCGCAGACAGAATATGTTACTACAATTAAAAAGAATGCACAATCTCTTGTAACAAATCTTAAAGACTCAATTGATATAGCAAAACTTGAAGAAGATGCTCCAAATTATTCCAAAAATATTAATCTTACAACATTAATTGAACAAGTGGTTGATGGAATAAGGGGTAAATCTGCGCATTCATTATTAACAATAAATTTTAATATTGATTCAAATGTTCCTTCTGAGGTGAATCTAGACGATATACGTTTAAAATATATTCTAAACTCTCTTCTTTACTTTTTGATAGTTTCATCAAATGATAAATCTGCTTCTTTAAAAGTTACTTCACTTTCTGATGATAAACTTCAATTTATAATTCAAAATAGTAACTCGCAATTGGATAAAGATATTTTGAAATCAATTTTTGATCCTTTTGTTGTTTCTAAAAAACTAGCATTAGTTGAAAATGGTTTTACTGGACTTAGTTTAACTCTAGCTCAAAGATATATTTCATCGCTAAATGGTGAAATAAATGCTAAACATAATTCCTATGATGGAATTACTTTTAATTTTACATTAAAAGCAGATCAGCATAAAGCACCAAGTCAAATTGATTTTTCTAAGCTTCCAAAACCAACTAAAGAGAGAAATAGCATTTTAGTTGTTGAGGATGATTATGCTACATCAAAACTTTTGAGCAATTACTTAAATAAATGGGGTTATACTCCAACTATTGTAAACACTGGCGAACAAACCTTATCGCAAATTAGTAAGGAGAAATTTCTAGCTGTAATTCTTGATATTGAAATACCTTCTGTAAATGGATTGGAATTACTAAAGAAAATTCGTGAACATAAAAACGCTAAAAATGTGCCGGTAATTGTCTGTTCTGTTGAACCAGATGAACAAAAAGCATATTTAATGGGTGCTGTAGAATATTTTGTAAAACCAATAAATTACAACTATTTGGTTGAAGTTCTAACAAGTTATAAATTAAGAAAAAATTCCAATATTCTGTGTATTGATGATGACATTCCTACTCTTAACCTTGTTAAGCAAGCAATTGAAACTGCAGGTTTTATTGCCATTGCTGAAAGTGTTTCTGCAAATGTTATGGATAGAATTAAAGATCTGCAAATTGATTTGGCTATTGTTGACCTTGATATGCCACCTCCAAATGGATTTGAATTAATTAAATTGATTAAATCTGATCCAAAATTTACAAAACTTCCTATCATAATTTACACCGGCAAAGAGAATTTTGATGAAGACTTAAAAAGCATTGATGGACTTTTTGAAGACCTATTAAGTAAAAAAAGTGTAAACATTGAGGATCTTTCTGATACAATTAGCTCAATGTTAAATAGATATGAAGAACCAACACCTTTTGAAGAAGTTATTGAAAAATCTGATGATGAAATTAAAATATTATTTGCTGAGGATTATAAACATTCACAAATTATTGTAACTCGCCTACTTAAGAAAAATGGTTTCGAAAATGTTGTAGTTGTTGATAATGGCGAAGAGGCTCTGAATAATGCAAAAATTGACCAGTTCGATTTAATTCTTATGGACATGCAAATGCCAATAATGAATGGATTTGAAGCAACCTCTCATATTCGTGAACTTTCTAATTACCAAGATACTCCAATAATTGCGCTAACAGCATTTGCAATGAAAGGCGATAGAGAAAAATGTCTTGATGCTGGTGCAACAGATTATATTCCAAAACCAATTGATAGCAAAGAGTTTATTGAAAAAGTAAAATATTATTTGAACGCAACTAAATAGATTTTTGCAGTGGTTGTATAGTTTACAACCACTGCATTATTTAAAAAACTCTTTAATTAACTCACCAAATATTTTTCAGTCTCATATTTTATTTTACTAACTTTACAATCTGATTTTTTAGAAAATAAGTTTGTAATAATTTTGAGATAAAATGATTAATAAAACACCCCGAGTTCGCTTTGCTCCTAGTCCAACTGGATATTTACATGTTGGTGGTTTGCGAACTGCACTTTATAATTATCTTTTTGCAAAAAAAAATGGCGGCAAGTTTATACTCCGAATTGAGGATACTGACCAAAATAGATTTGTTGAAGGTGCAGTTGAAAATTTAATTGAGACCCTAAATTGGGTTGGGTTGGAATATGACGAAGGACCTAATAAAGAAGGAAATGTTGGTCCATATTTCCAATCGCAAAGATTGGATATTTACAAAAAATATGCTGATCAACTTGTGGAGCAAGACAATGCCTACAGATGTTTCTGTTCACCAGAAAGACTGGCGGATTTGAAAGAGCAGCAGCAAAAAGCAAAACTTCCTCAAGCAAAATATGATAAACATTGTCTGCATCTTTCAAAGGAAGAAATTAAAAATAATATAGATGCAGGTATATCGCATGTTATTCGTTTAAATGTTAAAGCTGGTGAAAGTGTTGTAATAAATGATATTGTTCGCGATAGAGTAGAATTTTCACGCGAAGTTATAGACGATCAAATTTTAATTAAAACAGATGGATATCCTACTTACCACATGGCAAATGTTGTTGACGACCATTTAATGGGCATCACACACGTTATACGTGGCGAGGAATGGTTATCATCAACCCCTAAGCATATTTTGCTTTACAACGCATTTGGATGGGAAATACCAATATTTGCTCACCTTCCCCTTTTGCTTAATGCCGATAGATCAAAACTTAGCAAGCGTCAAGGAGATGTTGCTGTTGAAGATTACAAATCGAAAGGATATTTGAAAGAAGCACTAATTAATTTTGTTGCCCTTCTTGGTTGGAGCACTACTGAAAACGATGAATTTTTTAATTTGAACGATTTAATTGAAAAATTCACTTTAGAAAGAGTTCACAAAGCTGGTGCAATTTTTAATGTTGAAAAACTTGATTGGATTAATGCAGAACATTTGAGAAAACTGGAAAAATCAGCTATTCTTAAAATGCTTAGAGAAAATCTTGCAGAATCAAAATACAAAGATTTAAATTACACTGATGAATACTTACTCTTGGTTATTGCAGCAATGCTTGAGCGAGTTTCATTTGTAAAAGATTATATTGATAATTCCCCCTATTTCTTTGAGCGTCCCACTACTTATGATGAAGAAGTAATTAAAAAACGCTGGAAAGAAGATTCTGTTCAATTACTTGAAAAATATATTATTAAAATTTCGCATTTAGAAAATCCAAAAAAAGAAGATTTTGAAATTGCACTAAAACAAGTAGCCGAAGAAGCAGAATGTGGTGCAGGAAGAATAATTCATCCACTCCGTGTTGCAACCTCTGGAAGTGGAATTGGACCTGGAGTTTATGATTTGCTTTTCATTCTTGGAAAAGATGAAGTTATTGCAAGAATTAATAATTCTTTAGAAGTAATTCCAGAAATTAAAGCAAAACTTGGTTAACAAAAACCAAAATGTTTTTTCAAAATGCAAGTAAGCTTTTAGTGCTAACTAATTGACACTAAAAATAGAAAGTTTTAGAAATTGAATTTATTGATTTTATATAGCTCAACAATTTTTGAATAAGGATACACAATGATTGAAAATACCGAAAATAAAATGCCACCGAATTTTATTAAAGAAATTATTGATGAAGATTTAAAAAATAATAGATATACAAAAGTTCACACTCGCTTTCCTCCCGAGCCAAATGGTTATTTGCATATTGGGCACGCAAAATCTATTTGTTTAAACTTTGGTTTAGCAAAAGAATATGCCGGCTTAACTAATCTTAGATTTGATGATACAAATCCAACAAAAGAGGATGTTGAATATGTTGACTCAATTAAAGAAGATGTTAAATGGCTAGGCTTCGATTGGGAAGACAGACTTTATTTTGCTTCTGATTATTTTGACACGCTATATGAATATGCAATAAAACTTATTAAAAAAGGTAAAGCTTATGTCGATTCTTCCCCTTTTGAACAAATAAAAGAAGAACGAGGTGCGCCAACCAAACCTGGAGTTGAATCAAAATATCGCTCAAGGACAATTGAAGAGAATCTTGAATTATTTCAAAAAATGAAAGCTGGTGAATTTGAAGATGGTGTTCATGTGCTTCGTGCAAACATTGATATGACTTCGCCAAATATGAATTTACGCGACCCTATTTTATATAGGATTAGACATGCAGAACATCATCGCACTGGTAATAAATGGTGCATATATCCAATGTACGATTGGGCTCACGGTCAGTCCGATTCAATTGAAGGAATTACTCATTCAATTTGTACGTTGGAATTTGAAAACCATCGTCCCCTTTATGATTGGTTTGTTGAACAATTAGAAATTCATCATCCTCGCCAAATTGAGTTTGCTCGTTTAAATTTAAATTATACAATTATGAGTAAGCGTAAATTACTTCGTCTTGTTGAAGAAAAACATGTTTCTGGTTGGGATGATCCTCGTATGCCTACCATTTCGGGATTACGCAGACGTGGTTACACTCCAGAATCTATTCGTAATTTTGCCGATAGAATTGGTGTTGCAAAGCGCGATAATGTTATTGACCTTTCTCAATTGGAATTTAGCATTCGTGAGGATTTAAATAAACGAGCAATGCGCGTTATGGCTGTATTGAATCCTATAAAAGTTGAACTTCTCAATTATCCAGAAAATGAAGTTGAGCAATTAGATGCAATAAATAATCCTGAAGATGAATCAATGGGAAGTCGCAAACTACCTTTCTCACGGGAATTATTTATTGATGCAGATGATTTTCAAGAAGTTCCTCATAAAAAATTTCACCGTCTTTCGCCTGGAAATGAAGTTAGACTTCGATATGCTTACATTATAAAATGTAAAGAAGTAGTTAAAGACGCTAATGGAAATATTGAAAAACTGCTTTGTACTTTTGATATTGATACAAAAAGTGGTACTGGAACTAGTGATAAAAAAGTAAAAGGGACAATTCATTGGGTCTCTGCTAAACATGCAGTTAATATAGAAGTTCGTCTTTATGATAGACTTTTTAATGTTTCAGCTCCTGATAGTGAAAAAAATATTGATTTTATTGAACATATAAATCCAAATTCACTTGCAGTACTTAAAAATAGTATGGCTGAGCCATTTCTTAAAAATGCAAAACCTGGTGAGCGTTTCCAGTTTGAACGACTCGGTTATTATTGCGTTGATAGTAAAGATTCTTCCGAAAATAAATTAGTTTTTAACAGAACTGTAACTTTAAGAGATTCATGGGCAAAAATTGAAAACCAATAAAATACTTGTCAAAATGGCTATTTATCTATCATTTTGTTTGTCATATTGACAAAGTTTCACTTTCTTTTTCAATTTGACAGTTTCAATTATTGATTGATTAAATACAAACCTTTTCTATTATGCCAATTTCAATATTTTTGAAATTGGCATACTTTTTATATCTCTTTATGCGTTCACTATTTATAAATTAATTTTTGGAGGTATAAAATGGCACTTACAAGATGGAATCCTGCTAAAGAATTAATTAGCATGGAAAAAGAATTTGGTAAAATATTTGATTCGTTTAACAATCGTTTTGGGATAAAATCTTTTGATGAGAATGAAGATTTTACGAATGCTGTTTGGTCACCACTAACTGATATTAGTGAAGATGACAACAAATATTCTTTACATCTTGATTTACCTGGAGTAAAAAAAGAGGATGTAAAAATCACATACAATAATGGTCAAATTGCTATTAGTGGAGAACGAAATTTTGAGAAAGAAGATAAAAACGAAAAATTTCATCATATTGAAAGAGCATTTGGCAAATATTATAGAGCGTTCAACTTACCCGAAAGGATTATCGAAAATGGAATTGATGCAGAATTTAAAGATGGAATGCTAAATATTACAATTCCAAAAGCGGAAGAAGCTAAACCAAAACAGATTGAAGTAAAAATCAAATAAAACAAAGAAGCCGCAATAGCGGCTTCTTTAATTATTACAAAGTCTTTAACAATTGTTCCATAACTGACTTATACAGAAAACTAATTCATCAGTTCTAGCTATATCATAGTTCCTCTTTATTAATGGATGATAACCTATTTTAAACTTTTCAGATTTAATTTTTCTATTTTTTAATGTTTTTAAATTTCTGATAAATAAACCATTTTGGACTGCAAGTCAATAGTTTTGGTTACAAATAATATTCGTTTTGAAAGACCAAACGACAACCAACAAAAACCAAATAATATCCAAATTTCAATTTCTAATATCCAAACTTTTTTATGCATGATTCAAAAATATGAGTTTGAGTTTTGGTTATTCTTTTTTGATATTTGTTTGAAATTTATCTTTTGTTGTTTGCTATTTAGTCTATCCTTAAAAAGGCATATAACATTAGAAAAGAGACAAAAAAAAATCTTTTTAATCTTTTCTAAAATATCGAATCTTTTGAATTTCATATTAACTTAAGGAAGTGAAACGGAAATAATTCTGACTTTTTAAGAAACGACTAACTAGAGATAATCTCAAATAATTTTCAAATCAAATTATTTCAATTAGAAATGGCAACTTTGTATTCTGTCAATATTTGTCAATATTATTTTAGAATAATCATTTTATTTGCAATGCTACCAACAGGTCCATCTAGTCTGTATATATAAACTCCGGATGATAATCCAGCAGAGCTAAAAGTAGCAGAATAGTTTCCAGCACCAAAACTTTTGTCATAGAGTGTAGACACTATTTGTCCAATAATATTATATACTTTTAAAGAGTACTTCCCTTCCTGAGCAATTGAAAACTCAATTGTTGTAATTGGATTAAATGGATTTGGATAATTTTGTTTTAAACTGAATTTATCGGGGATAGGATTATTGTTTGTTAGTTTACCCTTTGGATCAACGTTTAATTTAATCACATCAGTTTCCATATATGGTCTATCAAAATCAACCAAATAAATATTATTTGGCTGAGGCATTGATAATTCATCCTTAATTAACGAAAAATCAATAGCAAAAACAGTTCCTGCCCATAGAATTTGGTTTGCGAGTGTTACAGAATGTCCAACCAATACTTGGTCGTTTTCTCTGTTGAAAATACCATCCTGGTTTTTATCGTGTACAATCAAATCTAACTTTTCGTAAGTTCCATCATTTAATTGAAAGGATTTATTAAGAACATAGAAATTGAATTTTTCGTTTAATAGTAAAGCTGCGGGACCAAGAGGAAGATCGTCATGTGACCTTATTCCTTTAACCTTATTTGTTAATCCGGTGTATTCATCACTATTATCTGTAAATATAATTTCATATTGCCACGGAAAGAATTTAGATTCACTTTTGCTTGGTAAAATTTGCATATCTGCTTCACCTTTAATCCAACCAGATTTATTTTTTGAATATTGAGCAGTTCTGGATTTATAATCCATTGTAATTTGAATTCCTTCAAATTCCTCAGATATAATTAACTCGTTACTATTTAAAAAATACTTGTTTAATATTTTGTCAAATACAATATTATTTTTGGCATAAGAATTCATATCTTCTTTATATACTAAAGTGTTATCATTTTTGTAAATAGCAAATCCACTATTTGAATATAAAAGATCATTTTTGTGTCTATATCTATTATTTAATTCGTGATATTCCAAAGTATCAACTAAAAACTT
This sequence comes from Bacteroidota bacterium, assembly GCA_018818165.1. GTDB lineage: Bacteria > Bacteroidota > Ignavibacteria > Ignavibacteriales > Melioribacteraceae > 1-14-2-50-31-20. The sequence goes on from JAHISP010000003.1 coordinate 49,446, forward strand.
AATTTTATAAGTTTCTTTTTCTGTTATTTTTTTGGTATCAAATATTCTTGGAATTATGCTTTCATTACCAATTGTGGAATTATTCGAGTCTTTTATTATTGATGGAATAGAAACGCCACTATTCGATTTCTTTGGAGTAACAATAGCTGTATTTTGAGAATTATATAAAAGATTACCACTTTCATCAACCTCTATTTCATAGGAACATTCACTGGGAGCAAAACCTGTCCCTATACCTGAAAATCCATCATCATAGGATGTTAATACATAATAGTACGTAACTCCATTTGTTACATTATAATCTGAATAGAAGTGTTGCAATCCAGAATCTTCGCCAAGGAAATACCCAAAGCCATTAATTATTCCGTAATTTGTATAGCCTTTAATTCCATCAATCTTGTCACTTACCAATATTGGTTTTCTAAGTAAGGGTATATCCCAACTGTTTTCAACCAAAACCGCGTCTTTCATTTTAGGGTCTTTTGAACGATATAATTTGTATCCTTGGAAATCATTTCCTTCCTTAAAAAATGTTTCATATGTCGAATCCTCAGCAACTCTATCCCAAATCAAATTTACCTGATTATCACAAGCAATTGCATTTAATACTGGTCGAATTGGAGGGGTAGGAAATGTGAATTCTATTTTAGCAAAAACGGGAAAATGATCAGAGATAAATTTATCATTTGGTTTTTCATTTATAATACCACACTTTAGCGTTTTAAAAAATTGATTCACAAAAATAAAATCA
>JAHISP010000047.1 GCA_018818165.1 Bacteroidota bacterium
GATGATTATGTTTTTGCTCTTTCCCAAGCAGTTGAGGCTTATGAGTTTTATTTGCAAAAATCTGTTGATTGCGATAAAAAAATTGAACAACTATTAAAAGTAGTAACAAAGGATAAAGAAGAACCACTTAAAATTATAAAACCAAAAACTATAAGACATAATGCACCGCAAATAGATAATCTTCATCTGCTTCTTATGAAATTAACCAATGGCAAAGATCCTTCTCAAGTAACTGGATTAACCGATAAAACACTCTTGGAGCTTATTGCAGAAACTGGAACTGATTTATCTCGCTGGCCAACAGAAAAACATTTTACTTCTTGGCTTTGTCTTGCTCCAGGTAAACATCAATCCGGCAAGAAAAACAAGAGCAGAAACAAAAAGGGACATACTAAAGCGGGACAAATATTTAGAAATGCTGCGTTCTCTTTGGCAAAAAGTAAATATACTTCTATTGGGGCTTTCTACCACAGACTCAAAGCTAAAAAGGGGCCGTTAATTGCAATTAAAGCTACAGCAAGAAAAATTGCAGTACTTTATTATAATGTTTTTACTAAAGGTATAGCTTTTGTGGAAAAAGGCATTAATGATTATCAACAAAAAGTCAAAGAACAAAGATTAAAGTACTTAACTAAACAAGCTAAACAACTAGGCTTCAATTTAGAGCCAATGATTATTTAATGGTCATTGGCAGAACGTGTGTCAAAATGCATTGTTGAATCATATAAATCATTAAATTCTGTAGGGATTGTTGCTGTTAGACTATTTTCTTTAAGATTTTTAACTGTATATTTATCAACGCTTGAATATTTACATAATAGCTTTGGAATATCAAAGTTATTCAATTTCAACAGTGAATTTTTAATCCCTTTTTCGTTAAGTAAATTTAAGATATCTACTCTAGTTTTTTTGTTCTTAATATATTCAAAAGTGTACATGAATTATCCAAATTGCATCAATTTTTCGTTTTTTGCTTTACTCAACTCCAACCTCATCAATCTCTTTCATCAATCTATCTGTTTCAAACAACGAAACTATAATTTTCTGGTAGTGTAAAATGTCTTCAAAATTTAGTTCTCTACCTCTGCGGTCTTTTAACCATTTTTGAGCTGGTTGGTATCCACCGATATAAAACTCCCAAGCTATTAGAGGAATTTTATCAAAGTATTGCTCATCATTTATCCAGATTCTTCCTAGTTGGTTTTCAATATCGGTTATTTCCCAATCATTTTTATCGAGTTTACGAGTTATTTTGTTGTCTCCACCAATTGGATAACTTGTAATCGGTTCATTCACTTTTGGGGATTCCAGCAAATGCAATTCTCTAATTTCTCCACCTAATTTAACAAGCTTCCAGAATGTTTCTTTATCCTTTGGATATGGCACTCGAGGAAAATCGATTTTTAGAAATTCTTTATACTTTTCTCTATACGTTGGTGAATGCAGAACTGCGTATATGTAATCCAAAATATCAATTGGAGCAAAAACCTCAAAAGGCTCCCCTCCTTGAAAGGAGGGGTTAGGGGTGGTTTTACTCCACCCAAAAGCACTCCTAATTTCAGATAAAACAAAATCAGTTTCATCAAAAACTAATTTGTTCTCAAATCTTAAAACCTTTATGCCATAATTGTTAAGAAACAAATCCCTTTTTTTGTCATATTCTTGGGCTTCTTCTGTGTTGTGAACCGCTCCGTCTAGTTCAATTGCTAACTTTTCGCTTGGTGAGTAAAAATCCAGAATATAGTTGTTAAAGCTGTGCTGTCTTCTAAATTTTATACCACCTAATTGTGAGTTTTTTAACAACGTCCACAGTTTGGCTTCTGCTGGCGTGAGATTGTTCCTAAGGTTTTTTCTAAATGTTTTTAGGTGCGGTAGGTTGTTTAGTGAGCTATCTGCAACTTTTACCACCACCTCCCCCTTCGGGTACTCCTCCTCTAAAGGAGGAGAGCTTTTATTAATGAGTTCACGTATTAAACGCTCTGAATCACCACGATATGAGTGTTCTCCCGACATACCAGATTTGTATCTGGTGTTTACTGTTTCAATGTATTGTTGTGTTGTCATGTTGTGATTCAAATAATATTTAAAATGGAAACAAAATAATTCAGAATTTTTTAAATTACCCCAGCTTCAACCAATCTTCAATTTGGAGTTTTCAACTTAATTAAAACGACCCATAAATCAAAAAAGAAAGACAATTTTTGCAGGTCATCTTTCCCTCAATAGCCACTTGTAAATGTAAAATATATAAAATTGCTCTTTTTTGAACACCTCAATTTAATGAGGTGTTTAAAATGCAATAAACTTGATAAGAACCCAAAAACACATTCATTTATTAAATATAACACTAAACTACTTTATGAATTAATTCAATCAATTCTTTCTTATTGAATGGTTTGGACAAATAATGTGTACAACCACCTTCTAAAATTTCTTCTTTATCTTTAGCCATAGCATATGCGGTTAATGCAACAAAAGGTGTATTTACATATTGAGGCATCTTTTTAATTTCCTTTGTCACATCAATTCCATCCATTCCTCTGCCTAGATTTATATCCATTAAAAAACCATCAAATATTACTTCTTGAGCCATTTTTATTGCCTGTTGCCCATTTTCAGCTAATTCAAGCCTACAAACATCTTTTAATAAAATTTTTACAAGATTTATAGTTAGTATATCATTTTCAACATATAAAAACAAAGGTAAATCTTTATTGTCGAGTACAACATTTTCCTTTGATATTGATTTTTCGTGATGAGAGTTTTTTTCATCAAAAATATTTTCTGCAGATGGAAACTTAACTGTAAAAACAGATCCAACTCCTTTTTTACTTTCAACATCAATATTTCCACCCATTGAAGTAACACATTTTTTTGCGATAGCTAAGCCAAGTCCAGCTCCATCAAAATTTCGTGAAAATCCCTCGCTACCTTGCCGGAATGCATCGTAAATTAAATCAATACTGCTTTCATCAATACCAATTCCAGTATCTTTAACTTTTATAGAAATCCATGGTTTATTTGAAATAATCTCTTTATTAATTTCAACCGTAACACTGCCAGAAGGTGTAAATTTAATGGCATTATCAATAAGTCGTTGCAAAATTCCGATGAATATGTGCTCATCAAGTGAGGCAAAAGCATTTTCGGTATTTGCAATTAGGTCTAACTTTATGTTTTTGTTGTCTGCCATTGGCAAAAACTCTTTGATACATTTATTTACCATTACAACGGTATCAACATTTGTCAGAATTAGGTTTTTTGAATCGAGATCAGAAAAGTCGAGAATTAAGTTCAAAGTATCACTAAGTCGTTTTCCACCGGAATAGATATCTTTAGCCATTTTAATATGTTCCGGATTAACCAATTCCTCTTTAAGAAATTCAGCAAAACCCAAAATGCTTACTAGTGGAGTTCTAAGTTCATGACTCATATTATTTAAAAAATTGGATTTTAATCTATTCATTTCTTCAGCGTTTTCTTTTGCTTTAATAAATTCTTCATTTGCTAATTCACGTTCGGTTATATCGCTTAAAACACCTATACTTCCAACCAGCAAACCATCGTCATCATAAGAAGGGAACGAATGATCAGAAATCCATTTTAATTCACCATTTTTCGTTTTAATTAGATAATCAGCCTTCCATTCTTCAGTTTCACCTTCCATTCTTTTTCTTTCGGATAAATAAATAGAAATGTCTTCGGAAGATAAGTCTTTCATTTTAACAACAATATTTCTAAATCCTATTGTATTTATTTCATCGGTTGAGTAGCCAGTAAGTTTTTCAATTGCAGGATTTATGTAATCATATTTCATTGTACTATAGCTTAATCGATAAAGAGCATCATTTGTGGCTTCAACAATTACACGAAATTTTTCTTCACTATCGCGCAATGCTTTTTCGGCTTGTTTTCGATCGGTAATATCCACAGCAACACCAATTAGTGCAATTATATTATCATTTTCATCTTTTATTACAGAAGTAGAAAGAGAAATTGGAAAAATGGTTCCGTCTTTTTTTTGATTGAGCAATTCACCTTGCCAACTACCGTTAAGGGTTTTTGATAAAATTTTATTGTCAATTTTGTTATTTATTTCTTGTGGACGCAATAAAGTAATATTTTTACCAATTAATTCTTCTTTTGCATATCCGTAAGTAATTAAAAAAGCTTTATTTACATAAATAATATTATTGTCTTTATCTGTTATTGAAACACATTCATTTATACTGTCGATAGAATGAGCAAGAAGTCTAATTTCTTTTTCAGATTGTTTGCGACTTGTAATATCTCTAATAATCATACAATTTCTTATTTTGCCACTACTATCCGTATAAAAGAAACTTGAAATATCCGCAGGGAATTTGGAATTGTCTTTTCTTACAAGCATCATTTCCCCCCTAGCATTTCCCAAACCATCTTGTGCATCTAATAATTTAGGAAGAGTTCTATCTTTTAAATCAACAATTTCATTGCTTTTCAAATGGTATATTTCACCTTCAGTCATTTGAAACATTTTACAAGCTGCCTCGTTTGCTGAAAAAATTGAACCATCAGGAGAAGTAAGCAAAATTGCATCAATACTATTTTTAAAAATTAAACGATACCGTTCCTCACTTTCGTACAAAGCTTCTTCCGTTTTTTTCTGTTGTTCTATACTATTTTCAAGCTCTTTAACATAATTTTTAAGCTTATTTTCATTTTCTTCAGTCTGTCTCATTTTGTCTTCGAGCTTACGTATAAGAACGGAATTATACTCCGATAGTATTGTATTTTCGGCTAAATCAGAAGGAATATTTAATAAGGGTTTGTCCTTTTTTGATTCGGAAAGGACATCTTTAATAATTTCCAGAAAAACATCAGGATCTTGTGGTTTAAGAATAAATCTATCAGCACCCAAACTAAGTGAAAACACCTCGTCTTTGGGGTCGGTATAAGTTGCAGTATAAAAAACGAAAGGAATATTTCTTAAATCTAAATCTTTTTTGCATTCAAGACAAAATGCGTAGCCATCCATTATAGGCATAAGAATATCGCTAATGATTATATTTGGCTTCAATTTTTTAGCTAATCCAAAAGCTTCTGCGCCATTTCTTGCAGAAATAGTTTCATAACCGCTTGCCTTTAAGAGAGATTCAAGTAAATACAAATTTTCTGATTTATCATCTACAATTAATATTTTCATTTCTAATTACCAATTTTTAATAAAAGCTCATGAGGTAAAAATGATTTCATTTGTAAAATAAATGTGTCTGGATTTATAGGTTTTTCAATATAACCAGTTGCTCCAGATTCAAACGCTTTTTCTTTATCTCCAGGCATGGCGTAAGATGTAACTACTACTATAGGCGTTTTTTTTAATTTTTCATTCTCTCTTATTTTTATGGCAACTGTGTAACCGTTCATTTCGGGCAATTGAATATCAAGAAGAATAATATCAGGTTCATTATTTATTGCAGCATTAATTCCTTCTATTCCACTAAATGCTTCTATAACTTCGTAATTTTCACTTCTTAAAAGAAATGAGAGCATATACATGTTTTTTTCGTTATCCTCAATAATTAAAACTTTTGTTTTCATTTTATCCTCTTTTTATTATAGAATTTATTTTGGTAGAATAACGGTAAATATACTACCAACATTTACTTCACTTTCAACACTAATTGTACCATTTAGTTTTTCGGTTAATTTTTTGCTGATTGATAATCCAAGTCCTGTGCCTTCATGATTTCTTGTAAGACCAATATCAACTTGACTAAAAGGTTTAAAAAGTTTATCCATATCCTTACAACTTATTCCAATTCCAGAATCAATTATTTTTGTAATTATATTTTTATCAGTTACTTGGCAATCAACTTTAATAGACCCCTTATCTGTAAATTTAACAGCGTTATTTATTAGATTTAAAAAAATCTGTGAAACTCGTCTTTCGTCGCTAGAAATCTCAATATCTTCATCAGAAATTATAAGTTCAAGGTTTATGTTTTTATTCTTAGCAATAGGTTGAAATGTTAAAAACACTTTTTGGAGCATTTTATTAAAATTAAATTTTGTAAACGTAACCACTAATTGGTCTGCTTCAATTTTAGAAATATCAAGAACATCATTTATTAGATCAAGTAAATGGTGAGCACTACCTTTTGCCATTCCTAATTGTTTTAATTGTTCATCATTTAAAGGGCCTGCAACACCTTTCATCAATATTCCAGTAAAGCCAATAATTGAATTTAATGGAGTTCGTAACTCGTGCGACATAGTTGCAAGAAAAGCCGATTTTAATCTGTCTGCAGATTCGGCTCGTTCTTTAGCTTCTAACAAAATTTGTTCAGATACTTTTCTATCTGTAATATCTAACGACCAACCACAAGTAGCATAAATTTCATTGTTGGAATCTAAAAGAGGAAATAAAATGTCAACAAAATAGCGAGTTCCTCCTTTTTTTTGTGAAGCATTTTCAAAAATTTGAGGCTGTTTTGTTGAAATTACTTTTTGATTTTGCGCAATATTCCTTTCAGCTCTTTCCTTTGAAAATAATTCTAAATCGGTTTTATTTACAACCTCTTCAAAAGTTACTTCCATCAATTTTTCAAATTCTTTATTAACAAAAATATATTGCCCAGCAATATTGTTTATATAAACCAAAATAGGAGCAAAACTTAGAATGCTTTCAAGTTGTTTTTCACTTGTCGTAAGTTTTTCTTCAATTATTTTACGAGTTTCAATTTCTTTTACTAATTCTAAATTTGTTTCTTTTATTGATTTTGTAGTAATGTTCAATTCTTCGATGCTCTTTTGTAGTTCCAATGTCCTTTCTTTAACCCGCTCTTCAAGTTCTTCATTTAACTTTTTCAGCTCCCTTGTGCGTTCCTTTACTTTTTGTACCAATATTTTGGATAAACCTTGCTTGTTTTTGTATCCTCTGTAAATGACAAATACCAATAAAATTACTAGAATTATGATAATAACTAACAAATACATATAATCCTGCTGTCGGCTAATTGTCTTTCCTTGCTCAGCTAATACTTTTGTCTGTTTTTCTATTTGAGAATTTTGTTTGTTTATATTAGCATTTAACTCAGATAATAATTCCTTTCCTCTTTCCAGAGCCTCTTTTTGATCTTCTAATTCTTGAGATTTAATATCAAAAATTTTCTGTTGTTCTTCAATCTTCTCAATTTGTTTAGAAAGGTTATTTTCGCTGTTTTTAAGCAAATTAGATTGCTTATCAAGAATAATTTGTTGCTCACTAATTTTACTATTATGCTTTGCTAGGTTATCTTTTTGTTGTTGAATTTGCTTAGTTTTTAAGTCTATTGTGCTTTCAAGTTGTAGCAATTTATTTTCAAGAACTTCTGCTTGTTTTTGAAGTTTTCGCAGACTTTGCTGACCTTGTTTATATAAATAAGCAACATCAACCTCTGTTCCACCCCAAAAAATTATATCTTCCATTATTCGTAGATGTTGGTTAATAATATTTGCTCTGTTTATTTCAAATTGAACAGTTTCGTTGGCCATTTCCTTAAAATTAATCATTATCAATTGTTTATCTTTATAACCATCGCTTACAAGAAGTATGTTTTCCCCTTCAATTTTGTCAAAAATTTCAACAAGTTTGTTTTCTGAATCTTTAGTAACAAAAATTAACTGCACATTTGTAACATTATTTAACGATTCGGAGGCGGAAACTATTATGGGCTTATTTCTAAGAGTGTAAGTTTTTGATAAAGATTGCAGTGATTTTATTAAACTCTCATCTCTACCAATAACCAAAAAGTGGAATTCTTTTATTAAATCCTCATTTTGCCATTGAATATTTTTAGCAAAATTATAGAGATATGCAGAAATTATTTCATTGCGTTGTAACTGCTGAGTGTTAGTATTTGTTAAAAACAGTAAATAAAAAACGAAAACACAGAAAAATTTAATTAAAAATTTCATAATAGTATTCACAATTAATTCTTAAATTTTATATTCCTTTAGTAATTCAAAGAATAATTAACAGATAACATTATTGTTCTTTGAGACTGCCGATATCTATTTGGATCTCTATTGGACGTATGATAATACTCTGCGTCTAAAATGTTTTTAATAAGCAATTGAATATCAAAACTATGATAATTCAACAATGAAAATGCTCCGTGAAAGATACAACTCGGGTCAATAAATTTACTTTTAGTTGTTTCAATTAATGTTGGATTTTCTCTCTTTCCAATATAATTGGCTCTTACATTTATAGAAAAATTCTTGCTTAACAAATATGTTAAACTCAAATTTCCAGTATGTTTGCTTATTTCTGGAACAAAATTTTGAAATAAATCATAGCTTTGAGTAAAAGTATAATTTAACGATGCTTTACAATTTTTTGAAGCAAATCTCAAATAGACTTCAACTCCTTCCGTTTTAATTGCGCCACTATTTATCCATTTATAGCCCAAAACGTTCTCTTCTTTAACAATTGCACTCTCAAGACTATTTTTATAGAACATAAAATCAATTTTTAAGTTATTAAATAATGACGAAGAAATAGAAGCTTCATACGAACGCATTTTTTCTGGAACAAGAGAAGAATTTCCTAAACCGTCTGTATAATCCCATGGTTTTGGGGCTCTAAATGCTTCGGCGTAGGAAAAACGAATAATATTATTTTTATAATTATAACTAAAACCAGCTTGAGGTGTAAAAACCTGATCATAAATACTACTTTGGTCAAAACGAACACCTGCAGAAAGAAAAAAGTTTTCTGATAAAGCAAAGCGTGGTTCAACAAAAAGGCTAGCAAGATAATTGCTTAGCATATTAGGCTTTTCGGGGGTTGGGGGATTTTGTTCGGCAGAATTACTATAAGTTATTGAAAAATTTTCAGCAAGTTTTTCATATTCAAATGTAAAACCGCCAGTTACCGAAAAATAATTATTTACTTCATAATTCAAAACATTTTCAATTCCAGTTAAGTTATTTGGTCGGTAATACCCAATTTGAGCTGTATCTACAACAGAGTAAATTGTATTATCTAGGACAGTGGCATTACGGTTATAAATGATTGAAGAAAGTGAAAATTTTTCAGAAATGTTGTAGTTGTATTTTAGATAGTTATTTATAAACCGAATATTCCAAAAAGTGCCAAAATCTTTATAAATTGTTCCAACGGTTTTTGTAAGTGTTGTAGTTGTTGTTTGCTTTTGAATATAATTTGTTCCAAAAGTGAAATTGCCTTTTTTAATTTTCAAGTCGAACGAATAATCATCTTCAAAATTCTCCATTTTATTTGTCCAATTATTATCACCTTCTAAACCGCTTAAATTGGCTTTATTAGTTGTTTTAAACATTCCAGAAAAAAGTATTCCAAAAGTTTTATCATCATTTGCATAACAGTAATTAACGTTGCCTTTCAAAGTATTAAACGAACCCACTGTAATATTAATGCTTGATTGCTTTTGAACAGCACTTTTTGTGATGATGTTTATAACACCAGAAATAGCGTTTGTGCCATAAGCAACAGAGGCTGGTCCATAAACCACTTCAATTTGTTCAACATTTGAAAGATTGTACTGCCCGCCACCATAAAACCCACCAGAATTTAGTTCATTAATCTGAACTCCATCAATTAAAACCAATGTTAAATTATTTTGGTTCGGAATACCACGCTGAAATACGTAACTATTAAATCCTTGAATATTTCTAAACTGAAATCCAGGCAAAGATGATAAAGCTTCTTCAAGTGTAAAATAGCCGTTTTCTTTAATTTGGGTTTCAGTAATTACAAATGCCGTTGAAGAAATTTCGCTAATGTTTTGAGTAGTTTTTGAAGCAGAAACAATTTTTATTTTAGACAGTTGTGAAAAATCTAAATCATAAACAGTAACGCTATCTATTTGAGCAAAGTTATTTTGACACCAAAAAAAATGGAGAAAAAGAAAAATGAAATATAAGTAGTGCTTTTTCATAATGAACAAATCATAAGTGATATTATATCTCTTGATTGTCGAATTTTAGATAGAAACTAAAGACTGAAAAAACAAATTTTTAGTTGAAAATTGTCCGTTGATAATCTATCAAATAGTAAATTAAAATTCAAATTAATAAAAAAAAGTATAAGAACAATAATTTTATGATATATTTGGTTTGATATTTGCTTTTCAATAAATTTACTCGCAATTTTTTAATAATTATTTTTGCAAGAAGATAAAATGCCCATCCTAAAACCAAAGTTATTTACCACTTTAAAAGGTTATACTAAAAAACAATTTATTGCAGATGCAACGGCAGGTGTAATTGTTGGAATTGTTGCTCTTCCATTAGCTATCGCTTTTGGAATTGCAAGCGGAGTCACACCAGAAAAAGGAATTATCACAGCTATTATTGCTGGATTTATTATTTCTTTCTTTGGTGGAAGTCGTGTTCAAATTGGCGGTCCAACAGGCGCTTTCATTATAATTGTATATGGAATTATTCAACAATATGGAACAACTGGTTTAGCAATTGCTACAATAATGGCTGGAATAATATTAGTAATTATGGGTTTTGCTCGGCTTGGCTCGTTAATAAAATTTATTCCATATCCAGTAGTTGTTGGTTTTACAAGTGGGATTGCTCTGCTTATTTTTTCAACCCAAATAAAAGATTTTTTTGGGCTTAAAATGGAATCTGTTCCAAGTGAGTTTCACGAAAAATGGATTGCTTATTTTGAGGTTTTTTCAACAGTCAATTTTTATGTGCTTGGAATTGCATTGTTAGCGCTTGTAATTATGATTTTTTGGCCTAAAGTAACTCATCGTGTTCCTGGTTCTTTAATAGCAATAATAGTAACTACAATTTTGGTTTTAGTGTTTGATCTTCCAGTGGATACAATTGGAAGTAAATTTGGTGAAATACAATCCAACATTCCAATGCCAAGTTCTTTTGAAATAAATTTAACTGTTATTAGAAACTTAATTGGACCTGCCACAGTTATTGCTTTGCTAGCCGCAATTGAATCACTTCTCTCAGCAGTTGTTGCCGATGGTATGATTGGTGGAAAACACAGAAGCAATATGGAATTAGTTGCTATGGGACTTGCAAACATTGTTACTCCTATTTTTGGTGGAATTCCAGCTACGGGAGCAATTGCAAGAACAGCAACAAATGTTAAAAATGGTGGTAGAACTCCAGTTGCTGGTATTATTCATGCAATTACGTTATTACTTATAATGCTATTTTTTGGAAGCTATGCTAAACTAATTCCTATGGCAACACTTGCCGCAATTCTAATTATTGTTTCTTATAACATGAGCGAGTGGCATTCATTCAAGTCTGTTTTAAAAAGCCCCAAAAGTGATGTAATTGTTTTATTAACAACATTCTTTTTAACAGTTATATTCGATTTAACAATTGCAATTGAAATTGGAATGGTTTTAGCTGTTCTACTTTTTATGAAGAGAATGTCAGAAGTAACAAATGTAAGTGTTATAACAAGAGAGCTTTTTGATGAAGAAGATAGAGAAGATCCTAACGCAATAAGTAAAAGACAGATTCCTGACGAAGTTGAAGTATTTGAAATAAATGGACCATTTTTCTTTGGTGCTGCAAAGAAATTTAAAGATCAAATGCTAAAAATTGAAGAACCTCCAAAGGTTAGGATTATCCGTATGCGTAACGTTCCAGCTATTGATGCAACTGGTTTGCAAACTCTTAGAGAGTTTTATAGTGATGCAAAAAAATATAATACTCATTTAATTTTATCTGGTGTACATACTCAACCAATGTTAGCAATGATGAAAGCAGGAGTATTGGAGCTTTATGGTGAACAAAACATTTTAGGAAATATTGATGACGCACTTGATTATGCAAGAACAATCTTGGGCTTACCCAAAATTGGAAGACCAAAAGATTTTGTTCCAACAGTTAAGCGAGATTTAGAGTAAACAAATTTAATTGGCTTTTTTGTAATGTAATAATGTAATTTGGTTGTTAATTAAAAGATTATAAAAATTATTTATATAAAATGGAATTAAACAAAAAAGATATTTCATATTTGCTGATGAAATCGGAAAAAGAAGTTCAGCAATTAATAAACAAAAAGGATATTCCATTCCAATACCTTCACGATAAAATTGTGTTTAATAAACAACAAATAATTGAGTGGGCATTAGAGCGGAGTTTGCCAATAAACGTTTCTGGAAATGATAAATTAATAGAATACCATATTGAGTCAATTAGCACTTTGCTTAATAGTGAATCATTTTTTTATAATTGCAAGTTGGATGAAACTTCCTACATTGAACAAATGGTTGCTCAAATTAATCTTGAGAAAAACGTTGATCGAGATATTATTGTTCAGCTATTAAAAAGCAGAGAATTAATGATGAGTACTGCAATTGGCAACGGCATTAGCCTGCCTCATCCTCATGTGCCACTTATGGTTGGTAAAAACAAACCTATAATAAATTTTTTCTTCCCTAATGCTCCACTAAACTTAAAATCAATTGACGGCAAACCAGTTCACACAATAATTCTTTTAATATCACAAACAATTAAACAACATCTAAGTTTAATTGCTCATCTTAGCTTTTTATTGTCCAACGAAACCTTTAGATTTGTTCTTGAAAATAGGCTTGGATGTAATGAAATTCTGGACATTATTAAAAAGATTGAGGAGAACAGAAATAGAATTTAATGAGCATCTTAATTGATTTATGCAATAATTTACTTGTTGCATCATTTGTAATACAGCTATTAGCAATTATTTTTGTTTTCAATAAGAATAATCGCACAGCAATGTATTCAGCAAACATTGTTCTTCTTGTTGGCTTAACGCTTGGCTTAGCATCAACATTATCTTCTGCCCTTTTTTCATCAGCCGAAATATCTACAGAGAGCATTTTTTTAGGTTATATTCGTCTTGATGCACTCAGTCTTTATTTTTTATTTATTGTCCAGCTTGTAGCAATTCCCACAACCATTTACAACTTTTCATATCTTCAGCATTATGTCGAAAAAAAAAGACCAATAAAAAGCTTTGTCGTTTTTTATATAATTTTAATAATTTCAACTCAACTTATAGTTATTACAAATCATGCAATATTCTTTTTAGTAAGTTGGGAAGTAATGAGCCTTTCCAGTTATCTTGGAATGATTTTAGAAAGGGAAAAAGAAGAAGTTCAGCGAGGTAGTTTTTACTATTTTGCGGCATCACATGTTTTAATTTTTATCCTTTATATAATGTTCTTCTTTCTTCACAATCAAACAGGAAGTTGGTTATTTAGCGATTATCATCTTTCTTTTTCAACTGGAATAGTTGTTCCAACAATTTTTATTCTGTCAATAATTGGTTTTGGAATTAAAGCTGGATTTATGCCATTTCATTTTTGGTTGCCACAAGCTCACCCTGTTGCCCCAACAGTGTTAAGTGCATTTCTTTCTGGAGTACTAATAAAAATGGGCATTTATGGAATTCTTAGAACTTTTCTTTTTATTAAACCAGTTCCAGAATGGTGCGGTTGGCTTGTGTTGATAATAAGCATTATAAGTGCAATTTTAGGAGTTTGGTATGCACTTGCGCAGCACGACATAAAGCGATTGCTTGCGTATCATTCAGTTGAAAATATTGGAATTATTGGAATTGGAATTGGAATTGGATTTATCGGTTCCGCAAATAATCTTCCAGCTATTCAAGTTTTAGGATTTGGAGGCGCTCTTCTTCACACATTGAATCACGCAATATTTAAAAGTCTTTTGTTCATCGGAAGTGGTGTTGTATATCAAAATTTAGGAACAAGAAACATTGAGTTGATGGGAGGACTTGTTCACCGTGCAAAATATATTGCTTTGCTTTTTCTAATAGGCTCGGTCGCAATTAGCGGAATTCCTCCTTTCAACGGATTTATTTCTGAGTTTATTATTTACATGGGTTTTTTCAATACTGCCGATGAACTGAAAAACTATTATCCAATATTAATGCTGCTGTTTGCAGTTGGCTTAGCTTTTGTGGGCGGATTAGCCGTTGCGTGTTTCACAAAAGTAAATTCAATTATGTTTTTAGGATCCGAACGCAAAGAAGTAAAACACTTTAAAACATCTATTTACGATAACATTTCACTCGGAATTTTGGCGGCGCTTTGTGTTGTAATTGGGTTTTATCCACAGCCTTTTGTGGGAGTTGTAAACAAAGTTATTTCTAGTAGTTTTATTTTAGGTAATTCTTCTTCTGCTTTAATTGATATTGATTGGTTATACTTCACTATAATTTTTACTTCCATTGCATTTGGTATATTCATTTTAGCTTTAATAAAAATAAGAATAGAAAAAAAATATGGAAGAAGAACATCAGATGCATGGGGCTGCGGATACAATAACCTAAACCCAAGAATGCAATACACAGCTTCCTCATTTGCTGATGAATTAAACACAATTCCACAATCGGTTTTAGTTTACCACAAAAAATTTGAAGTTTCTGAAACAGCATTTCCTTTGCCTTCTAAGTTTGAAAGCCATTCAAAAGATTTTGTTGATAGCAATATTGCAATGCCTTTGTTTAACTGGCTTAAATCAATGGTTGCAAAACTAAAATACTTGCAACAAACAGATATTCGTTATTATATAGCATTTATCTTAATTATTATATCAATTTACAGTTTAATAGCGTTTTTATGGGTATAGATATTTTACAAGGAATTATTTCGATAATCATAATTTTAGGTTTATCGCCTTTGTTCGCGGGATTGGTGAACAAACAAAAAGCGATTTTAACCGGAAGAATTGGCGCGCCAATATTGCAACCGTATTATGATTTACAAAAAATATTCAAAAAGGAAACAATCAATGCTACATCGTCTTCATTTATTAGCCGTATATCGCCGTTAATAAACCTTGTTACTCTGGTAATAGCAGCAGCAATGTTGCCCGTGGGTTTTTGGAAACCGCTCATTAGTTTTAGTGGCGATATTATTTTATTTGCTTACATTTTAGGACTTGCAAGATTTTTTCAAATATTAGCGGCAATGGATATTGGTAGTTCATTTGAAGGAATGGGGGCAGCTCGCGAGGCAACATTTGCATTGTTTGCGGAACCAATTTTCTTTTTTACAATAGGAAGCATTTCGTTCATTAGTGGATTTACATCACTCTTTGATATTTATCATTCAATTGAGCTTACTAATATTTCTTATGGAGTATTTATTATTATTTGTTCAATTTCTGTATTTATGCTTGCGGTTTCAGAATGTTCCAGAATGCCTGTGGATGACCCAAATACACATCTTGAGTTAACAATGATTCACGAAGTTATGATACTTGATAATTCTGGAATTGATTTGTTCCTATATCAATATTCCAGCTATATAAAATTATTTATTTATGCTATTCTTGAAATTTCGTTTTTCTATCCCTTTAGTCAGCAAAGCTATCTACTTGGCATTTTAATTTTTATTACAGGCAGCGCAGCACTTACTTTTGTTTTAGGAGTAGTGGAGACGATAATATCAAGAAGTAAAATGAAAAATATTCCTCAGTATTTACTATTTGCTACTGCAATAGGAATATTAAATTTACTGATTTACACTTTTACTAAATGAGTTTTTAATGGAAAATGTTTTAAGCATACTATTTTGTCTTTCGCTGTTCTATGTTATAGTAACATCGCGAGTAAAAGCATATGTTACAGTTTTACAAATTCAAGGAGTATTACTGTCTGTTTTACTGATAATTCAAGTTATTCACAATTTTTCAGTTTACGGAATAATTTTGCCTATAACACTTTTGCTAGTTAAAGTAATTTTAATTCCTCGTTATATTAATAAAGTAATAAGCGAACTTGAAATTAAAAGACGAATTGAACCTACAATTCAGCAAATGATTTTATTGCCTATAGTTATTGTAACTATGATAACCATTTTTATTGTTTCAAGTATTCTTTCAAAAAATACAGCGATGGATGTAATTCCTTTTGCATCAGGGTTCTCATCAATTGTAGTAGGAATATATATAATAATGTTTAGGAAGAAATTGATTGTTCACGTTTGCGGTTTTTTAATTTTGGAAAATGGAATATTTTTATTTGGCACAGCAGTAGCGTCCGAATTGCCAATGTTAATTGAGCTGGGAGTATTGCTAGACGTATTTGTGGTCGTTTTTTTAATGGGAATTACTTTAAATAGAATAAGCAGCACATTTAAAGGTTTTGAGGTTTCTCATCTTGGGAGGTTGAAAGACTAATGCTCGATTTTTTTATTTTCATATTACTACCTGTGTTATCGGCTGCATTTTGTTTTTTTGTTAAAGACCTAAAAACACAATACAGTATTTCCCTAATTGTTGCTCTATTACATCTTGGCTTATCACTATTGGTTTTTCTTGGATTATATAACACGGATTTGCCAACTTTTTTTAGTACTGACTCACTTAGTAAACTTTTTCTCCTAATCCTTTCTAATGTGTATTTCTGGATTGTGCTTGTTTCGTATTCGTATTTGAAAAGACCAATAATTCCCAAAGCCGAGGAAGCAAAAAAATATTATTTTCTACTTCTTAATTTTTACTTAGCCTCAAATTCTGCCGCAATACTAAGCAATCATTTTGGAATGTATTGGGTTGCCGCCGAAGCTACAACGTTAAGTGTATCTCCACTTATCTATTTTTATCGAAACGAAGAAGCACTTGAAGCAATGTGGAAATATTTATTTTTAGTTTCAGTTGGAATTGCTTTCGCATTCATTGGAATTCTATTATTAACACTTTCGGCTAAAGGAACACCGCTAGAAGGTGAACAATTATTTTACACCACTTTTATAAAAAACGCATCTCAACTAAATCCAATTTGGTTAAAAGCTAGCTTTATTTTTATCTTTGTTGGTCTAAGCACAAAAATAGGAATTGCACCAATGCATTCTGGCGATGTAGATGCAACAAGCAATGCTCCAAGTCCTATTGCAGCTTTAATGTCGGGCTCTTTACGATTAACGGCACTTATTGGCGTTATGAGAATATATCAAATTATTCGTCCCACTTCCTCATCAGAGTTTGCCAGAACCATTCTTATTATTGGTGGATTGCTTTCGCTTTTCTTTGTGTTCGTTTATATGTTTAAGGTAAAAAACTTTAAACGAATGCTTGCTTATTCAAGTGTAGAACATCTGGGACTTATAACTTTGGGTTTAGGAATTGGAGGATTGGCTTTCGTTGGAGCTTTATATCATTCAATTTTTAATTCTATAACTAAAATTATTCTCTTTTTAATGGCAGGAAATATTCGTCACAATTATAACACACGAGAAGTCCTTAAAGTTAGGTCAGTTCTAAATTTTATGCCTAAAACTGGATGGCTTTTTATGATTGCATTTTTGGCTATTTCGGGCATTCCACCATTGGGATTATTCTTTAGTGAAATTAAAATCTTCGAAGGAATTCTTTTTTCAGATAAACCTTACATTCTTGCATTAGTTATGTTTTTCCTTCTATTTATTTTTATAAACATGGGTAAAGCAATTTTTAACATGCTTTATAAAAATGGAGATGGCGAGCAACAATCATATAAATCAGAAAAATTTGAGTTTAGTCATTTTATTGCAATTGCCTTATTAATTTTGCTAACCTGTATAGCTGTATTTTCACCCAACATATTGTTTGAGAATATTATTAATATCGCAAAAGATTTTGGAATAATTTTATGAAATGGATAGACGTTCAAAATAATCAATCGTTCGATATAGAATCAATTGTCTATTTAAGAAAAGATGATTTTAGCAACACGGTTTCTGAGTTGCTTCAAACTGGAAGCAGAATGATTGCACTCACACCAATAGATAAAAATATTCCACAAAAAATAATTGCAGTTCTTTCTGATTCTGCTTCATCTACAATTCATATTGTTGGTGGCGATTTTAGCGATGGCAAATTTGAATTTGAAAGCTGGGCAAATAAATTTCCACAAACTAATTATTTTGAGTGCGAGCTTTCCGAAAATTATAGTTATTTACCGGTCAATCATCCTTGGCTAAGACCAGTAAGAAAACAATCTGTAATATTAAAAAATAAACCATATCAGTTTTTTAAATTGGAAGGCGAAGAAGTTCACGAAGTTGCTGTTGGTCCCATTCATGCTGGAGTTATAGAGCCTGGGCATTTCAGATTTCAATGCCACGGCGAGCTTATTTATAATCTTGAAATTATTTTAGGCTATCAACATAGGGCTGTGGAAAAGCTTTTTCTGAATGCCAATCAAAATCAACGAATAATTTTAGCCGAATCAATTGCTGGCGACACAACAATTGGGCATACATTTGCTCACTGTAGTGCATTAGAAAGTTTAGCACAGACACAAATAAGTTTGCGTGCAGATGTAATTAGAACAATTGCGGCTGAAATTGAAAGAGTTGCAATGCACCTCTCCGGATTAGGTGGTTTGTCAAATGACATTGGTTTTGCTTTACCATCGGCATCTTATGGAAGATTGCGTACTCTTGCAATAAATAGTTTAGCAGCAATTTGTGGATCAAGATTTGGACGAGGTTTATTTGCCTATGGTGGTGTGCAGTTTGATTTTACTGACGAAATTATCAAAATGGTGATAAATAATCTTAAGACAGTTCAGAATGATGTTCAAAAGATTAATGAATATTTATTTTCTTCTGTTGGAGCTTTATCAAGATTTGAGGAAACCGGCATTATAAATAATGAGCTTGCTAATAGTATTGGATTGGTAGGACTTGCAGCACGTTCTTCAGGAATTGAAGATGATATTAGAATTAATTTCCCGTACAGCGCATATCGATATAACCCCATTTCAATGATAAACTTATCAACGGGAGATGTTTTTGCGAGAGCCCGTGCTCGTGCAATGGAAATCGATGAAGCATTTCGATTTGTTTTTGAACAGATTGAAAATCTGCCTCAAGGAAAAATAAAAACTGAAATGGGAAATTTAAATGCAAATTCTGGTGTAATTTCAATTGTTGAAGGCTGGCGTGGTGAAATTGTTCATATTGCATCCACAGATAATAGTGGAAATTTAACGCAGTATAAAATTAAAGACCCTTCTTTTAACAACTGGTATGGTCTAAGTTTAACAATGCGAAACACAGCAATCTCTGATTTTCCATTATGCAACAAAAGTTTCGATTTATCATATTCAGGTCATGATTTATGAAGATACTCCCAAAACAATATTTTTATGACTGTCTTTGCGATCCCGATTTATCGGGAGAAGCAAACTTTAAAATTTGGCTTGTAATCGAAAGATTGCTTCGCCAAAAAACAGCTCGCAATGACAAGATTGGAGTCGACTTATTTGTAATTATGAACCAAAAGAAGATTTTTTAAATGAAATTATTTAAAATTTATAAGCCAAAAGACGATAATGAATGATGCAATAAAAATAAGAATTCTTCAAGGTGATCCAATAATTCACGATGTTAAAACCGCAGTTGGGTTACCGCTTTTTAGAGGTCTGCCAACAATCAATGATAAACCATGCCTTGATGGTTGCAATAAATGCACGGAAGTATGCCCAACTAATGCAATTAAATTAAATCCAGTTAAAATTGATATGGGAATGTGTGTGTTTTGTCCAGAATGTGAAGCTGCTTGTCCAGAAAAGATAATTCACTTTACAAATAACTTTCATACTGTAACAGATAGTAAAGAAAAGTTGGTTGTTACAAAAGAAACCCAAAATGTCACTCCAGAAATAGCCTCTAAAAAAATTAGAAAATATTTTGGAAAATCACTAAAGCTGCGACAAATATCCGCTGGTGGCTGCAACGGTTGCGAGCTTGAACTAAATGCGTTAAGTAATGTAAATTTTGATTTGGGCAGATATGGAATTGAATTTGTTGCATCACCTCGCCATGCGGATGGAGTTGTTGTTACTGGACCAATTACGCAAAATATGGCTAAAGCTTTGGAGATTGCATATGAAGCAGTTCCAAATCCCAAAATAATTATCTTGTTTGGAGCTTGTGCAATTTCTGGTGGAATTTTTCAAAATTCAGATAAAATTGAAAGAAAGTTTATTGAAGAAAACAAAATTGACCTCTTTATTCCAGGCTGCCCTCCGCATCCACTTACATTTATGAATGGATTGTTAGATTGGCTGGATAAGAATTAAAATCTACAATTTATTTCATCATCATTTTTTCATGGGGTACTAACATTTTTTCTGGTGGACTAATAAACGGAATTCCGAGACTTAATCCACGAAGAATAAAAATTAGCGCCAATATAATTGCAAAAACTGGAATTAGCTTGTTGATACCTTGTTTAAGTTTAGCACTAAAAAATTTACCAACTAATGAAGTAGCAAACATAATTGGAGTTGTGCCTAATCCAAAAAGTGCCATATAAAGAGCACCAGAAACTGCTCCACCAGTTGTAATTGCTCCAGCGAGAGCAACATAAACAAATCCACAAGGAAGTAATCCGTTAATCATTCCAAAAACAAATAACGACAAAGGTGAACCAGATTTTGTGAGCTTTGTAAAACCATTTTTTACAAAATTATTAGCAATTATATAAGGTTTAGTATAGGTCAATTTTCCATGAAATTTAGAGGGGGTTAAATAATACAAAAGTATTGAAACACCCAAAAGAATTGAAGCCCATTTTTGCATTCCAGCAAGATGAATTCCTTTACCAAATAGTCCAAAAATTGCTCCAAAAACAGCATAAGTAATACTTCTTCCTATGTTATAAAGCAGCCGACCAACTACAATTTGAAAGTTTGAGGCATTTCCAAAAGGAAGTGCGAGTGCAATAGGTCCGCACATTCCAACACAATGAAAACTGCCTAAAAACCCGATAATAAATCCTGTCCAAATTTCCATTAAGGCACCATAATTAATTTTTCGTTATAATATTCAATTCCCTCAACTTGCCAATTTACTTTAGCTTTCCACAAACCAGATGACAATTGGCTCGTTACAAAAAGCATTTTATTTTCATTATTTAACATTATTGGTTGGTTTTTGTCAAGTAAATCATCCGAAGGTTTATAAAAAGTTATAATTCCACTAATTTTATCCGATTGGAATATAGTGGGAAAATCAAATTCTATAAAATCCTTGTCAATTATAATGTTAAGAGATTGGCTGAGTTCGTTTGTCCTATTAACTTTTTCAATCTGTGACTGATATTTTATTTCAGCACTATAATAATCTTGTTCCACCAAATCGTAGTCAACATAAAAATGAATTATTAAAACCTGCACAATTGTAAATATTAAAAAAAATACAATTACAATTGTGATTCCAGTTCCCCAACTAATTTTTTTCATATATAATTTAAACCAATTCTATTATTGAAAAATGTTAATGTTTTTAGTGTTCTTCTTTTTCTTCATGTTTTTCTTTTTCTTCGTGTTCTTCTTTGTTGTGCTTATTTTTTCTAAATGTTTCAATCTTTCCTAAAAAACTGCTTTTAATTCTATCAATTACTTTATTGTCAGATTTAACAACTATTGTAATTGGTGTATTTAATTGTGTAATTTCTGATTCTTTTATTACAACTAAAAATTTAGCTTCAATAATTCCTTGCGGTTTAGCAATCATATCGCTTCCAACTATTTTAATACTTCCATGGCTGTCTTCCAATTCAAGCACGGCTGGAATTTCTTTAAATGTTTTATTAGTAAGAACAAAATCGTATAAATTGCTAATATGTAAACTATCGTATTGTTGATACATCATTCCAGGAGTTCTAAGTATTGATAATTCAAAATCATCTCTTGCAGAAAGCATAAATCCAAGAATAGTAAATAATATAACCAAAACAACAGTATAACCAATTGACCGAGGAGTTAATAAAGATCTAATTCCTTTTTCAATTTCGTTTAGTGAGGCATATCTAATTAATCCGCGTGGTTTATTTACTTTATCCATTACAGAATCGCAAGCGTCAATACATGCTGTGCAGTTTACACATTCTAATTGGGTTCCGTTGCGGATATCAATTCCTGTTGGACAAACATTAACGCATGCTTTACAATCAACACAATCGCCAAGATTTGCGGTTTTATCTTTTGAAACTCCGCGAGGTTCACCACGAACATGGTCATAAGAAATTACAACTGAGTTTTCATCAAGCATAACGCCTTGCAAACGTCCATAAGGACAAACCATTAAACAAGCTTGTTCACGGAAAAAAGCAAATACAAAGTAGAACACTCCAGAAAAAATTATCATTGCAATAAAACCAGTTAAATGGTCAGAAACTGGGCTTTGCATTATATGAAACAGTTGCTCAGTGCCAATAATATAGGATAAAAAAGTATTTGCGGTAATAACTGAAATAACAAAAAAGATAGCATGTTTTAAACCTTTCTTGAAAACTTTTTCACCATTCCACTCCATTTTCGCAAGTGCTTTTTGTTTGTTGTTATCGCCTTCAATCCAATATTCAATTCTACGATAAACCATTTCCATAAAAACAGTTTGCGGACAAATCCACCCACAAAATATTCTTCCATAAACCACTGTAAAAAGAAATATTGAGATTATGATAAGAATCATTGTGATAACAAATAAATGAAAATCGTGCGGTCCAAAAGGAACACCAAAAAGAATTAACTTTCTTTCTAAAATGTTCAAAAGAATTAAAGGGTTTCCGTTTACCCTTACAAACGGAAGTCCGTATAAAAGAACTAAAAGAACAACCGAAAGGATAGTTCTTGCATTATAAAATTTTCCACTTGGCTTTTTAGGAAATATCCAAATACGGTCACCCTTTTGAGTGACTGTTGCAATAGAATCTCGAAAAGATTCTTTGTCGCTATTTTCATCGTTATTCAAGCATCGCTCCTAACTAAAATAAGATTCATTACTCAATATTGGGTCTTAAATTAAACTATTTATTTAATAAGGACAATATAACCATTTTAAATTTATTTTTATTTTCAAAAATAATATTGAATTGGGAATGGTAAGAATTAATTGTTTTTTTAATAAACAGTAATAATTAAAGCAAATAATTATTACTGTTTAATCCTATCAAAGATACTTTTTTAGTATAGCCGCATTTAATGACTTTTGTTTGCAATTGAAGCAGCATAGAAATTAATGCTTATGTTCGCCAAAATAGATAAGAACAAATTCAGCAACACTTTTTTTCAAATTTTCAATAACCGAAAGATCTGTACTCTGTTTTGCCTTCATTGAATAAACTGCAATTGCATGAAGCGAGGATAGTTGTTTAATATACTTGCTGTATTTTCCCTTGTCAGAGGAGTCGGTTATTTGAACTCTTTGGTGTAAAAAATATTGGCTAACAATTTCTTGAATTTTATTGGCATGTTCTTCCTTATTTGTAACCCATCTAACAATTTGGTTATAGTTTGGATTGGTTTGTTTTGATAATTCATTTATCATATTCATTGATTTTTCAATTGTAGTAATATGCTCGTTTATTAATGAAATCCTCAATGAATCTTCATAAATTCCACAAGGAATTTCGCAATGAGCATAACTGTTTTGATAAATAAACAAAATGCTTACAAAGAAAGCCAATGCTATATATGAAATTTTGTGTCTAATCTGTTTAAGATTGTTTGTTTTTATGGGTTGCAACTCACAATTATAATCATTCTCTCGAGAATGAGTGTTTATGAATGCTCGTTTCATAATATTACCTTTCGTTTTATTTATAATAAGTCTGTTTAGCTTATTATTTTATTTAGTTAGTTGTAAAAATTAAAATTTTTAGAATACGAGTTATATAGAATATAGATGCAGATTTCTTTTTTAGAATATTACAATATTTTACTTAATTTTATACATCTCCTAAAAATCACCAAAACCGTATTTGAGTTTATTTGACAACTATAAGAGAAGGTTTTTCAAAAAAAGATGCGGATAAGTATTTTACTTATCCGCAACTAATTTATCCTTTATTAGAAATTGCTCTGCAAATGAGCAAAATTAGTCATGAGTTAAGTTTTGGCTAACCATTGGCACA
Source organism: Bacteroidota bacterium (assembly GCA_018818165.1). GTDB lineage: Bacteria > Bacteroidota > Ignavibacteria > Ignavibacteriales > Melioribacteraceae > 1-14-2-50-31-20. Next base: position 23,917 of record JAHISP010000047.1, read on the forward strand.
ATGCGCTTTGCCAACTATTTGTCTATTTGCGCTAAATAGAAATCTACTCCTTATAATTTTGCTTGTGAAACTTTTCCACCACCATTATCGCTAGTTGCGGTATTAGTATTTTCTTGAGAAGAATCCCATTTTTCACCTTCTGGAGCTTTTGGATTTGGTGGATTTGTTCCATAAAGGCTAATGATAAAACTACCAACTTCTTGAATTTGGTTAGGACTTAATTGTGATTTCCAGCTAATCATTCCTTTGGCAGTAACACCATCAGAAATAGTGCGGAATATGTTTTTAATTCCACCTCCGTTAATCCAATAATCATCAGTTAAGTTTGGTCCAACTATTCCTTCGCCACCAGCTCCATGACAAGCCACGCAGTTTTTGGTAAAGATATCTTTTCCTGAAACAAGTGAAATAGCGTCGGTTAAAACGGTTACGGTTTCTTCCGAAATTAAAGCACCACTTTTAGATAAAAGTTCTGCTTGCAATTGGGCAGCCTGAACTTCTTGTTGGTACTCGTTATATTGAACATTTCCATCACCAATTATGTGATAGTTTATCATGTAAAGAACACCAAAAACAATTGCCCCATAAAAAAGTGCAGTCCACCATGGTGGAATTTTATTATCAAGTTCTCTAATACCATCAAAATCGTGATCAAGCATAATATCTTCTTCTTCTTGAATTGAAACAGATTGTGTTAGAGAATGAATAAATTTGCTAAATGGTGTTATAATCTTTTCGCCTTTAACATCGTTACTTTCGGCATAGACAAGTACTAACCAAAAAACAAACGCAATTAAAAAAGCAGTAATGGCAATTACAATTTTCAACACAGAACCGTAGCTTTCATTAGCGCCGGTTGCAGCAAAATTTGTTGTGCTGAAAACAAGAAAAAACCATAAAATTGAGATAAAACTAAATTTCCTTTCATTTTTCATTTTTACTCTCTTCAATTATTTTAACTTTATTATCATTTTCTAAAGGAATGTTTGCATAGCTTTCCATGTATGATTTGTCTTTTTTTAATACCCAGATAATAACTCCAGCAAATATTAAAAAGAATAGAACCAAACTAATAACTGGAAAAATCCAAACATTATCAATTGAGGCTAAATTTTGTGAAAACATATTAACCTCACTTATTTTCAGCTGGTTTAACTTTAATATCGGTACCAAGTCGTTGCAAATATGCAATAAGTGCAACTATCTCTTTGTCCGATTCCACAACAATTCCACTATTCAACAAATCATCTGCAATTCCTTCAGCTTGAACTTGTAAATCAGCAACAGCTTTATTTTCATATCCGTCTGCATAAGGAACGCCCAGCATTTTCATAACATTTATTTTATTTAATGTTAATTCAGTATTCAACGTTTGTTCTAACAACCAAGGATAACTTGGCATAATTGAGCCTGGTGACATTTGTCGAGGATTTTGCATGTGCAAATAGTGCCACATATTTGAAAATTTACCTCCAACGCGGTGCAAATCAGGACCAGTTCTTTTTGAACCCCATAAATGCGGATGGTCGTAAACAAATTCACCAGCTTTTGAGTACTCACCATATCTTTCTGTTTCAGAGCGGAATGGTCTTACCATTTGAGAGTGACAAGAGTTACAAGATTCGCGAATATAAATATCCCTACCTTCCAATTCTAAAGGAGTATATGGTTTTACACTTTCAATTGTTGGAATATTTGACTTAATTAAAAATGTTGGTATAAATTCGACAATGCCTCCAATTAAAATTGCTACTGTAGCAAGCAATGCAAACTGAATTGGTCGTTTTTCTAACCAACGATGAGAATTAAATTTATCATTATTTTCTTTAATTAATGCGGGTGCTTCTGCGGCTTCGTTTGCAACAAAACTACCTTGCTGCGCGGTTTTAAATAAATTATAAACCATTACAATTGCACCAACTAAATATAAAGAGCCGCCAATAGAACGTATTACATACATTGGAACAATTTGTAAAACGGTTTCTAAAAAGTTTGGATATTGTAAAATTCCTAATGGAGTAAATTCTTTCCACATTAGTGATTGTGTTAAACCTGCCCAATACATAGGTACAACCCAAACAACTAAACCTAAAGTTGCAATCCAAAAATGCGCAGTTGCTAATTTTTTAGAAAAAAGATTTGTGTTCCATATTTTTGGAACTAGCCAATAAAGCATTCCAAAAGTTAATAATCCATTCCAGCCAAGAGTTCCAACATGAACGTGTGCAGGAATCCAATCGGTAAAATGAGCTAATGCATTAACGTTTTTAAGCGATAACATTGGTCCTTCAAAAGTTGCCATACCATAAGCTGTAACTGCAACTACATAAAACTTCAGAACTGGATTATCACGAACTCTATCCCAAGCACCACGAATTGTTAGTAATCCGTTAAGCATTCCACCCCACGAAGGAGCAATTAACATAAGAGAAAAAACGGTTCCAAGTGATTGAGCCCAATCTGGCAAAGAGGAGTATAATAAATGATGAGGACCTGCCCAGATATATATAAATATTAATGACCAGAAATGAAGAATGGATAAACGATACGAATAAATAGGTCGGTTAACAGCTTTTGGTAAATAATAATACATTAACCCGAGATAAGGCGTGGTTAAGAAAAACGCAACGGCATTATGACCATACCACCACTGAACCAAAGCATCTTGAACACCAGCATAAATTGGATAACTTTTAGTTAAAGAAACTGGTATTTCAATTGAATTAACAATATGCAAAACGGCTACGGTAATAAACGTTGCAATATAAAACCAAATAGCAACATACATGTGTTTTTCGCGGCGTTTTAATATTGTACCAATCATATTAATGCCAAAAGCAACCCAAATAACAGCAATCATAATATCAATTGGCCATTCAGCTTCGGCATATTCTTTTGAAGTTGTAATACCCAAAACATAGGTAACTGCAACAGTAACTATCATTAGCTGCCAACCCCAGAAATTAATTTTGCTTAGCAAGTCACTAAACATTCTTGATTTAGTTAAACGCTGTAATGAATAGTAAACACCAGCAAAAATACCATTTCCAACAAATGCAAAAATAACTACGTTTGTATGTAGAGGTCGTATTCTACCAAATGTTGTGTACTGCAAATCAAAGTTTAGCCAGGGAAGATAAATTTGGAAAGCTATTAATACTCCTACTGTCATACCAACAATTCCCCAAATAACTGTGGCAATTGTAAAAAGTTTAACAATTTGATTATCATAACTGAACTTTTCTACATTCATTAATGTACTCCTGTTATGTTATTTATGTGTTTTTATGTTTATCTTTTTCACTTTCCTTTTTATTATCATCAAACAACATTCTTACCGAAGGAGTGTATTTGTCATCATACTGTCCGCTTTTAACTGCCCAGATATAGGCACCTAAAAAAATTAAGGCAACAAATAACGAAAAGCCAATTAAAACTATTATTGCTGACATTACAAAAGTCCTCGCTTTTTAGCCATAAAATTAGTAGCAATAGTAGTAAAAACCACTATGCTAATTGAGCTAATTGGCATTAAAATAGCCGATATTACAGGTGAAAGTGTTCCTTGAACCGCAAAGCTAATTCCAATTATATTGTACATAAAAGAGATAATAAAACTGATTATAATAATTTTTTTACTCGTGATAGAGAATCTAATAAATTCTTTTATATTTTTAAAGGACTTTGCGTCTATTATTCCATCACAAGCAGGAGAAAAATTATTAATATCCTCAGAAATCGAAATTCCAACGTCACTTTTTACAAGAGCACCTGCATCATTTAAGCCATCACCAATCATTAGTACTTTTTCATTTTTGTTTTGAAGGTCATTAATAAAATTCAATTTATCATGCGGAGATTGATTAAAAAACAATGATTTTTCCTTTTCAAAGTAATTTAAGAGATTTTCCCTTTCACCTTCGTTATCTCCAGAAAGAACAAAAAGTTTATACTTTTTAGCTAATGAAGAAGCAATTTCTTTTAATCCATTTCTATAAACATTTGTAATTCGGAAATAACCAATTTCTTTCTCGTTAATAGAAACAAAAACATTTGTGGAAACATCTTTTTTGTCGTAATTATTTTTAGAAACAAAATTACGGGAGCCAAGTAAAACTTTTTTATTATCAATTGTAGCCGAAATTCCTTTTCCACTTTCTTCGGAGTAATTTTCAATATTTAGTTTCTTGGTGAAACTTAGTAATGATGCAATTTTTAAACTTAACGGATGTGAGGAATTTAGAACTAAAGCTTTAATCAAATTTTGTTCATCTTTGGATAATTTTTCACCAATAAATTCAATTTTTGAGCCAAGTGTTTCTGTAATTGTACCTGTTTTATCAAATACAATTGATGTGATTTCAGCTAATTTTTCAACTACACTTGTATTTTTTACATAAAACTTATTTCGTCCAAAAATTCGCTGCGAATTTCCTAAAGTAAATGGTGTTGATAGCGCCAAGGCACAAGGGCAAGCTATAATTAATACTGCCGTAAAAGCATTAAAAGCTAAGTTAATATCAGAATTTACCCAATAAATAAAAGCACTTATTGCAATTGCTAAAATGATAAATGTAAAATATTTGCTTACAAATGTAACAGTAGTTTCAATTTTACTTTCGTGTTTTTTGTTAAAAGCGCTGCTATTCCATAATTGTGTTAAATAGCTTTGAGAAACCTCTTTTACCGTTTCAACTTCAATTGCTTGTCCAATTTGTTTGCCGCCGGCAAAAATCATTTCGCCATTAATTACTTCAACGGGTTGCGATTCACCAGTTACAAAACTATAGTCGATATTTGCTTTTTCACTAATTAAAATTGCATCTGCTGGAATTAGCTCGTTATTTTTTACAACTATTCTTTGTCCAACTTCTAATTTATCAACTGGAATTGTGGTCTCTTTTCCATCCTTTTTTATTGTAACTGCAATTGGAAAATACGATTTATAGTTTCGTTCAAAATTCATTGCATCATACGTTTTATTTTGGAAAACCTTTCCAGTAAGAAGTAAAAATACAAGTGCTGTCATTGAATCTAAATAACCAACACCGCCACCGATAAACATTTCATAAAGCGAGCGGAAGAAAAGAACAAAAATTCCTAACGTAATTGGAACATCAATGTTTACTATTTTTTTCTTTAATCCTTTGAATGCCGAAATGTAATACTCACTTGCCGAATACAAAAAAACTGGTAGCGACAAGGCTAAACTTATCCAATTAAAAATATTTTGAAACTCGGATGTAACTAAATCAGTGTACGAGAGATATTCTGGAAAGCTTAATAACATAACATTTCCAAAACTAAAACCAGCAATTCCAATTTTATAATAAAGTCGTTTAAATTCGTTTTTTAATTTATCGTCCCTATTTGTATCCAAACTCAAATTTGGTAAGTAACCTAAAGAATCAAGTTGTTCAACAATTTTTTTTATAGTTGTTTCTTTTTCGCGAAATTTAATGGAAAGAGTTTTGTTTAAAAAATTTACTTCGGAATGTATAACACCAGGGTCAAATTTATATAAATTTTCTAAAATCCAAACGCAAGAACTACAATGCATTTGGGGAATATCGAAAGTTATGTTTGTAATATTTCCATCGGAAAATTCAATTAATTTTTGAATTAATTCTGGATCTTCTAAAAAATCAAAATTTCTAATTATTGAATCTCTTTTTGATATTCCTGGAGTTTCGTCAATTGCATAATAATTGCAAAGGTTGTTTGCTTCCAGCATTTCATAGACAGTTTTGCAGCCATTACAGCAAAAATATTTTTCATTTGTTTTTATCTGGTCATTTGGGCACTCAAGTCCACAATGATAACAGATTATTTTTTCGTTCACGTTAAATATAAATTAGTTAATGAGGTTTTTAATTTACTAAAATAAAGGTTGTCTCAAAAGTTGCTTTAATAGTCATTGCCAAAAGTTCTATTCCTAAATCAATCCGTTAAAGATTGCTTCACCCAACAAAAAGCGTTGGATTCGCAATGACCCTTGCTAGTTTTGAGGCATCCTCATAAATGATAAAATTAAATATTTAAGCGCGTTTACTTACATCAACAGCTTTTAAAATTTTTAAGTTGAGCACAATAAATCTATAAAATTGAATGAACTTATTATTCATCCTCTTTGCTTCTTTTTCCGAAATTTCCATAGTTAACTCCTTTTATTCAGGTATAATTTTCCAGCCAATTCTTGCTCTAAGCTTATGCATAAATGTTGTGTGAATCATTCTTTTCATCCAAGCGCCAGCCAATCCCATTTCCATGTGAGTGACAAAAAGATCGCGACCGTGTTCATTTGGATATTTTCTTTCATCCGGCACAACAGGATACATCATAATTGTTGCAGCAGAACCATCCCACAACGAATCGCCCATTGAAGCGATACATGCGGCAGCCATTTCTGACATACGTTCGTGATGAGTCATTCTTCCTTTTTTGATAAGGTCAATAATGTTTTTTGCAATAATTCTACCAATTATTCCAGAAACCATTCCAGTTCTTGGAGGTGCGGCGGCAATAACAGTTCCATTTGGCGTTTTATGAGGTTTCGAAATTGGTCCTGGAGGTGCAAAAGCAATTCCACCAGCAAAAATATTTGGATAATTTTTGTTTTGGTAAACAGCAGGCCAAGCATCGGGATTAGCGGCAAGTGCTGACCAATCCAATCCATAAATTCCATCAACTAAAATAAACCCAGCTGGATTTGCAATTTTGCTTGTAATATCTTCGCCATCATTGCCAATATATTTCATTGGTTGACCTAAAAATTGAGGAACCAACATTGCAAAATCATATTCTGTTTCGCCATTGTTTCCTTCAAAATCTTCCCAATATATTTTCTTTTCGTCAACTTTTTTTACGCCCTTTTGAATTTCAACCTTAAAATTATTCTGTTTGAAAATTGCAGTCATAAACTCATCGCTCGAAATTACTTTTCCATTATGTTTTGCATAGATGCCTCTAACACCAAAATCACCAAGAGCGCGTTCGTTAGAAAGATAAATCATTTCGGCATTATCTCTAACGCCTTTCTTAATTAAATCCTTATGGATATTGGTAATGTATTCGAAAGCAGCCCCTTGACAAGTTGCACCAGGATGACCGGTTCCAATCACAATTTTCTGTTTTTCGCCTTTTTTAAGCTTTTCGACAATTTCAAGGTATTTATCGCGCGAAGCAATTGCGTGGTCAAGCGTGCAAATAGAATAAGTGAAACCAGTTGGTCCAAGTCCTGGAGTTCCTTCAAAATTAAGTTTTGGTCCAGTAGCAATTACTAAATAATCATATTCCAATTTTACAATTTCATTTGTGGAATCTCTTTCTGCAATAACAAATTGATTATCAGCATGAATTTCGGTTGCTTTTCCGTGAATTAACTTTACATTTAATTTTGAATAAACTGGTTTGAGGGGAAAAATAGTTTTTCCTGGAGCCATGTGCCCAACTCCAACCCAAACCCATGATGGGATGTAAGAAAAATAATCTTGCCGATTAATTACAGTAATTTCATGATCTTTTCCCAGAGCATCGCCAAGGTAAAGTGCCGCTGTATGTCCTGCAAATCCAGCACCAATTATTACAATTTTTGCCATACTATTACCTCACTTTAATTTTGGAATAACTATATTATTTATTTGAACCTCAATTCGTATTAACAAGACAAAACATATTATTTATTTTATTATGATCACTTGATTAAAATATGGAATATATTTACTAAATAAAAGTGCTGTTACAGATAAATTTTAAAAAGAAAACAACTTTAGAAATGGTGGTTTCTTTAGAATAAAAAAGAAAGGAAAAATGCTGATAGCAAGAAATTGGATGGTGAAAAATTAAAATCCCTCTCTTTTTCGAGAGGGATTTAAGAAAGGGTGAATTGTTTTTCACCAACTTATTTTGTTAGTAGCATCTTTTTTACATCACTAAAATTATCTGTTTGTAATTTATATATGTAAACGCCACTTGGTAAATTGCTTGCATCAAATTTAACTGTGTATTGACCTACAGATTGATGCTGGTTTACCAACTCTGCTACTTTTTGTCCTAGTGAATTATAAACAACCAAATTTACAAAGCTATTTTCTGGAAGTTGATAACTAATTTGTGTAGTTGGGTTAAATGGATTTGGGTAATTAGAATTAAGAGCATATTCATTTATTGCTGGTAATTCTGTTAAAGTACTATCAGTATTAGCTATTTTTTGTGCTTCCGTAGAAATGCCATATACTTGTATTGCCTCATTATTAGAGTAGGTCTGGTCTGGGGAATAATAAGCAAGCACATCATAATCTACTCTTGAACCAGTAGCGCTAGAAGCTATGAGAAAATCAGAATCTGTATATGAAGTTGTGCTGCCACTAACGGTGGCAATAATACCCCATGTTGTAGTTCCGTTAATATTTGCACCACGTCTAATTCTATATGAAGTTACATTTGAGCTTTCATGTTGATACCAATATAGAGTTATAGGTTGATTTGGAAAGCGTGGATTATATGTGTTGGTATGTAAGTTTCTATTATTATCATAATAGTTTGTAAATATTGGTGTTCCAATAAATACTGCCGAAATACTTGCATGTGAATTTGCAGTTATTGTTCTTGGGTTTGTAGTACTATTATCATCACTCCAATGTGAAAATGTGTATTTTATGTTGTTATAAGTTTGTTGTATTGCTTCTACTTGGATTGTGTTTTGGTCAATTACTTGATATTGCGCCGTTGGTGCAGAAACTGTTGTTCCATTTACTTTTATTGAACCAGTTGTGCTTATGCCGTTAAAGCTATTTGTGAATGTTAGGTTACAAACTTTACGTAAACCTGCTTGTATTGAAGCCCCATTATCATCACTTTGCACAGAATAGTTGTAATTTCTAGTATTTGAGCCATCTAGCTCAACAAAACTAGGACCATTTTCAGATTTTCTACTCCATTTGCTATCATTAGTACCACTTGAATTCCAAACATAATTGTATCCATCACTAAATGGTTGGTCTATTGCACCAACAGCAATACTAGCGCCGACAGACTTAAAGAGAGTAAATCCATTTGATCTTTCATTTCCATCAACATTGATAATTCCACTATTAATGTTGTTGCTTATTTCTATTTTGTCTTTAAAAACATAGAAAGTTATTGTTTTTGTAGCAGAATGCCAATCACCCTGCCCTGGAATATACTCATATAAATCAAGTGTCCAAGTATATGTACCAGCAGGTAAATACCACCATTCTGGAATTCCATCATCACTATTTGAATAGTATATGTTATTATTATGATCTGTCATTTTGACCTTATAAACAGAGTAAATAGTAGTTTTGTTATACTGCAGATTTATAGTACCCCCAATATCTGTTGAACCATTCGTTGGGCTATTAAACCAGACAGAAGATGCAAATGCTATGTTTGTAAATAGAAAAAAGGCTATTGTTAATAAAAATATCTTGTTTCTCTTTTTCATTGTTTTCTCCAATGTTTTTTATAAAAATTATTGGTATAATACTTTTGCAAATAAAAATGGTATATAGTTATACCTTAGGTGAGTAGCCTTCAATTTATTTGCATATTGGGGGGGAAGTAGTACCAGTACTTCCCCCTTTTTTGTATAACGTTTCTTTAACTCAAAACCTCAATGTTTATTCTTTTAATTTGCCATGAATTATTATGTATTTGTGATTCTTATAGTCCTCACTGCAAATAAAGATATCTTTCTCAAAAATGGTCATTCCATATAATTCTAGATGTGTTTTATAAATAGTTTCATAATTAAGACCATTATAGTGTCCTATTCCCTCATAAGAATGATTAAAAAAGTCAGATTCGCTTCTTCCAAAAATTACTGTCTTAAAACTTGTTCCAGTGAAATCTTTCCATAATTTCATCTCCTTATTAATGTATTTGTATACTTTTTGATTTAAACTGAAATAAGCAATATCTCCAACTTTACTAAGAATTAAAGACCCGTATGGTGAAATTATTTCTTTCAACAATACACCATCAAATTCGAAAATTTGATATGTGATTATTGAATTTTCAGTACTTACAGAATAAATGAAATAAGTATTAATGTTTTTTTGATAAACTATTTCAACAAAACCAGACGTTAAATATGGAATATCAACAAAATTCCAATTTGCACCATCGTAATGTAAAATTATCCCTTTATAAGTGTCTTCAGAATAACTAGTTGCCCAGCCAACAGCATATATATTATCTTTAGTCTGGCCAGCCATACTATAAATTGCTACTTTGTCATAGCCTTTTAATTCAATTTTAAAAGATTCCGTCCATTGCCCGTTTTCTCTTTTCCAAATGTAATCTTGTCCTGTTCCAGCCCAAAGTGTATTATCTTCAAAAAGCAAAAGTGCTGTTGGAATTATTCCTGGAAACGGTAGTGATTTCCACTCAACTCCATTATAATGCCAGAATTCAGTATTTGAGGTTGCATCTAAAGTGCCAAGCCAAATATCATCTGGAGAGTTTCCTACTACATCTCTAAACGTCATATAGTCGCTTCTTGCAACATCAAGTGTATCTTCTGTCCAAACATAATCTCTTCTGCCAGGTTTAAGTTGTTCCGGTTCTGTTCCTTTTTCGCAAGAGAAAAAGACAAGTGCCATTGTAAAAGATAGAATAAAGAAAATTGCTTTAGTGTATTTCATATAAAAACCTCAAATTGTACTTGTCTATTATTATTTTAATTTTCCGTGTAAAATTATGAATTTGTGATTTTTGCGATCGTCTGCTGTTACAAAAAGATCATTATCAAAAACTACTTTCGCTTGAAGATCGAGATGTGTTTTGTAAATGGTTTTAAAATCTTCACCATTGTAATGTCCAAGGCCATCATATGCGGTATCAAAAAAATCAGATTCACTTCTCCCATTGAAACTAGAATGAAAACTGGTCCCAGAAAAATCCCTCCATAATACCATATTGTTATTCTTGTACTTATATACTTTCTGGGATGAATTAAAATAAACAATGTCTTTAACTTTACTCAAGGCGGCAGAACTATAAGGTGATATAATTTTTTTTACAATTTGGCCATCAAATGTAAAAATTTGGTCATCTATAATTCCATTTTCATTATTTGAACCAAAAATGAAATAAGTTTTTATGTTTTTTTGATAAACTATTTGGTGAAATACAAATCCTAAATCTTGGATGTCAACAAAACTCCAGTTCGTTCCATCGTAATGCAAAATTATACCTTTATCACTATTTTCACCATTAATAGACGCCCTACCAACAGCATATATATTATCTTTTGTCTCTCCAGACATGCCATAAATTGCTAATTGGTCATAACCTTCTAATTTGATTTTAAATGATTCTGTCCATTGTCCATTTTCACTTTTCCAAATGTAGTCTTGTCTTGTACCAGCCCAAAGAGTATTATCTTCAAAAAGTAAAAGAGCTGTTGGGTTTAATCCAGGAAACGGCATTGATTTCCATTCTTTACCATCATAATGCCAAAACTCAGCAGCAGAACTTGCATCTAATGTCCCCAACCAAATATCATCTGGCGAGTTTCCTACAATATCTCTAAATATCATATAGTCATAGTTTGCAACGTCAAGAGTATCTTCCGTCCAAACATAATCTCTTCTGCCAGGTTTAAGTTGTTCTGGTTCTGTTCCTTTTTTACATGAAAAAAAGACAAATGCCATTGTAAAAGATAGAATAAATAGAATTGCTTTAATGTATTTCATTGTTTTCCTAAAATTGTATTTGTCTATTATTATTTTAATTTACCGTGTATTACTATATCCATTAAATTATTGTATTCCTTTCCATGTATAAATATGTCTTTTTCAAAGACCATTGCTGTATTAAGATTTATATTTGGAAAATTTTGAATATTTATTAAATCAGCACCATTATAGTGACCCAACTCTGAATCATAATTAACTGTAAAAAAATCTGTTTTACTTCTACCCCAAGCTCTATTCTTAAAATTAGTTGCTTGCAAATCAATCATAGGAACTAGCTTATCATTTTTATATTGATAGATTATTTTGTCAACAATTGGGAATATTTCTCCATCTATATCTCCAAATGTTATAAATTTATCGGAAGAAGTTATTTCATTTAGTGTGTCATTTTCAACTTTATATAAGTGGTAATAATCATCTGGGGAGTTTCTTCTATTTGAGATAATAAACACGTCGTTATTTACTTTGTTTACTCTTATTCTCTCAAAATATTCTTTGTATTCAGAGATGTCTATGAAATTCCAATTTGTTCCATCATATTTAATTAGAACTCTTGTAATACTCTCATCATCACCATTCATTGTGGCAAAGCCAGCACCATAAACCTCATCTGATTTTACTCCATGCATACTACTTATAAAAACTCTATCATAATTTTTATATTTAATTTCACAGAATTTGCTCCAAGATATTCCATCATAGTGCCACATTGAATTGTTACTTGTTCCCATCCAAATGTCATTACTAGCAAAACCACATATGCCTGCCCCAGAAATAAACTCATCTAAAATTACATTGCTCCATTCTTTTCCATCATAATGCCAAATTGGATGCCGTTTAGTATCGGCACCACCTATCATCCAAATATCATTGGGTGCTGCACCCCATAAATTCATTCCATAGGTTCTGTACTCGGGGCCTGGGTTAATTGTGTCTATTGTCCAAACATAGTCTCTTCTGCCTGGTTTAAGCTGTTCTGGCTCTGTTCCTTTTTCACAAGAAAAAAAGATAAGTGCCATTGTAAAAGACAGAATAAAGAGAATTGCTTTAATGTATTTCATTGAAAAACCTCTTTTTGTAAATATGTGTTAATGTTGTTGTTTGTTTTATTTGTAATGTGGGGCAAATTTTGTTTTGCGTTTGCATTAATTGAAGATTTAGATACAATAAGTTGAAAGTTGAAAGTTGAAAGTTGAAAGTTGAAAGTTGAAAGTTGAAAGTTGAAAGTTGAAAGTTGAAAGTTGAAAAATATTACTTTCATTTCCAAAGTCAAGTAAAATTTTACTTTGTTGGGTTTGTTTCTTATTTAAATTGCCTACTTTCAAATTGCCTCAATAAATTTAAGTTACCATCTTGTTTTGTGAGTGGCAAAATATAATTTTATTTTGTTAAGTTCAAGGGTAAAAACGGTGGTTATTTACTTACAATTTACTTCTGTCCAAAATAAAATTTTTCAAAATAAACTCTCGTAATTTCATTAGCCCAAAGTACTAGTTGCTGCAAGTTTAACCGAGTTGTAATAAGCTAACGCTGAAACATATGCCTCACCACCAGATAACATTTTGAATCTTCTAAATTGGAAGTTACACCAAGTAGTGGATTTAGCATTGCAGATAAATCTTTTACTGCTGTAAAATCACCGTTTAATTCTGCAACATTCATATAAAAATAATGAGTTTGGGGTTTGGTTATTTATTTTTGATATTTGTTTGAAATTTATCTTTTGATGTTTGATATTTATTGTGACTTTTTTTAGAAGCTAACGCGCGATACAATAAAGCGGATAGTTGTTCCTTCCTATGAGACAAATCGGCTATTTAATAATGATAAAACTTTGGAAGTTTATTTTCTGATTTAATTTTGAGTTAATGCATAAAGCTGTGTGTTTTTAAGTTTGCTTTTTAGTTTAAATCCATATTTCTTCAAAAGTGCAACTGATTTAGCATTATCTGGAGCAACTTCGCCAATAATTTCTACTAATTTTAGATTGTTAAAACCAAATTCAATTACTTTTGGAATTACTTCCTGCATAATTCCCAAACCTTGATTTTCAGGCAATAGTTCAAATCCTATTTCTGCTGTTTTATCAACTTCCGAAATTTGCCAAAGCGTGATTGTTCCAACAATTTTGCTGGCTGTTTTCCTGTTTTCGACATAATTTCGCCAGAAAAAAGTTAAGTTAGTATAAAACAACAAGTTAAGTAAAAATAGTATAAGAAATGGGTGTCCCATAGCACGATTTTGTATATTAGCGAATGTTTGTCAGGAAAAAAAATAATAAAAGTGGTTTAGTAAGCATTCAAATTATAGATAAAAGTTCTGGC
>JAHISP010000048.1 GCA_018818165.1 Bacteroidota bacterium
AGATGATAAACTGCATCCCAACTTCCAACATCACTCCAATCAAATTTACCTTTTATCAAGCGCACATTTTTGGAATTTTCCATAATTCCATAATCGATGGAAATGCTCTTAAGTTGGCCATAAACAGTATTTAAAACTTCCTCATAATCACTAGTGCCAATTGATTGTTTAACTGTTTGCAGCCCTTCGTACAAATCCAACATGTAATTTTCAATCTCACTTAAAATTACATCTGTTCTCCAAATAAACATGCCAGAGTTCCAAAAGAAATCGCCAGCTTCCAAAAATCTTTTTGCGGTATCTAAATTAGGTTTTTCGGCAAATCTTAATACTTTGTGCAAAGTATCAATTTCATTATCATCAATCTGAATATAACCATAACCAGTATCTGGGCGTGTTGGATTTATTCCAATTGTAACAAGTGTTTTTTCGTTGTATGCAAATTCTGAAGCTTCTTTAATAACATTTTGAAATTCTTCTTTGTCATTGATAAGATGATCGGCTGGTAGCACAACTGTAACAGCATCCTTATGTTTGCTTTCAATAATAATGGAAGCCAAACCTATTGCTGCAGCTGTATTCTTTCCAAATGGCTCCTCAATTATATTTTCACTTGGTAATTGAGAAAGTTGTTTAATTATTAATTCTTTTTGAACTTTATTTGTAACAATATAAATATTTTCATTTTTAACCAAGCCATTCATTCTTTCAACAGTATTCTGAATCATTGAATTTTCACTAAAAATATTCAATAATTGCTTAGGTTCTTTTGCTCTACTTTTAGGCCAAAATCTTGAACCGACGCCTCCAGCCATTATTACTGTTACTAATTCCATTGCTATCCTTTATTTATTTTTAAAAATCTACCTAAATTTTCTGACTTATTTAGATAATTAGTAATATTAACATCTTTGCCACGTACTACTGCAACAATAACTATTAGGCACGCTCGTAATGATTCAATTAAATTTCTATCAATTACTATCTTTTTATCTCGGATTTTTATTAACGCAGTATAGAAAATTGTATGCATTTCGGTAAGTACTTCAAAGCCAATTTCTTCTGAAAATTCTGCATTTTTTTGCATCTCAACAATAAATGGTATAAGTTCCTCATCTTCAACTTTACGTTCTGCAAGAACTTTTAACAAGTTCTCTAATTTACTAATAGGTTTTAAAATTACTTCTTCAAAATCGTCGAAATTAAATTTGCTTGTACCCTTAACTTCTCCTAAAATCAAATCTTCTTTTAATTCATCTCTTTCAACATCTTCTTTTGTTTGATTTTCCTCAATATATTCCATTTTGCTTGCAATAAAATTTGAAGGTAATTCAGTTTTAATTGCTCCATAGCCCAAACTAACAGATATTTCCTCGCGAACATTCATCGAGTTGAAAATCTCGCGTAATTTTTCTGGGGTAACTACATCTAATAAATTACTCAATTCCATAACTAGAATATGCGAATGTTCTTTGAACAAATCACTAAGTCTTAAAAAATCAATTGAAGCTGATTTTGTAAACTGAAATGCTTCCCAAAGTTTAATGGCAAATTTAGATAATTCAGTTTTTGATTTCATCTTGCGAATACTTTCTTCCAAATTATCACAAAGCATTATTTGCTCGCGTAATATAGCAACAGCTTCAATTTTGTCCGAACTTAATCTTAGATTATTTGAAGCAACTGAAATTGCTTGAATTATAAATTGTTTACTAAAATCCATTAAATATATACTCTCGGTACTCTTTTACTAATTCCACAAGTTATTTCGTATGGAATTGTTTTTAAAATATTGCACCAATCAATTGCTGTTATTTTTTCATTTTTGGATGTACCAACTAGAATTACTTTATCTCCATATTTTACCGAAGCATTTCCAACATCAAACATAATTCTATCCATTGTTACTGTTCCAACTTGAGGATATTTTTTATCCCTAATTATACAAAACATTTTGTTAGTTAATCCACGATTAATTCCATCAGCATAGCCAATCGGAACTGAAATTATTTGCGTATCCTCCTTTGTTTTATATCTTCTTCCATAACTTATGGGTGTTCCCTTTGGAAAATTATTTATGGTTGCAACCTCAGAAATTAAAGACATAACTGGCTTTAATTTTATAGATTCACTTGTTTCACTCGAAGGATAATATCCATACAAAGAAATACCAACTCTAACCATATCAAAATACGATTCTGGAATGTCAAGTATTGCTGCGCTATTAGCTGAATGAATAATACCAGTATTAATATTTTTCTCTTTTATTAATTTAATTGCATTATTAAATCTGAGCAATTGAAGCTGTGCAAACATTTTATCTTTCTCGTCCGAGGTAGCAAAATGTGTATAAATTCCATCAATTTGGATCATTTTGTTTTTGCATAACTCAGCAATTAAATCAGCAGCTTTTAAGGCTGGAATTCCTACGCGACCCATTCCAGTATCAATATTTATTTGAATTCTAAATTTCTTATTAAATTTATACTTCTTGAGTTTATTAATTTCGTTTATACTTGCAACAGTTGGAATTATTTTATTTTTCTGATAATCAATAATTTCATCTATTTTTAATGGTGCAAAAACCAATATTGGAGATGATGTAATTTTTTCTTTTCTTAATTCTAAAGCCTCTTCTAATAAAGCTACGCCATAATATACGGGCTTTTTCTCAGATAATGTTTCTAATTGAGTTACTACTTTTATCATTCCGTGCCCATAAGCATCAGCTTTCACAACAGCTAAAATCGGTAAATTTCCAACCTTTTTTCTTATATTCAAGTAATTATATTTCAAATTCAAAAGACTTATTTCAGCCCGTGTTAAGCGCATTATTTTTACATTCCTTTTATTCTAACAAGTTCAAAAATAACATTTTTTTGAGCATAAATGAAAGATGTGAACAAAAGTTGATTATTTATTTCAATTATTGATTTCATGTATGTATTTTTATATTTTCAATTTAAGTATAACTAAATAATAGGAAGCAATATGTTAATGACAACAACTAATAATATTGAAGGAAAGAGAATTATTAAATATCATGGCTTGGTTTCTGGCGAAGCAATTCTTGGTGCAAATATTTTTAAGGATTTTCTTGCCGGTATAAGAGATATTGTAGGCGGTAGATCATCAGCTTACGAAAAAGAACTAAGGGCAGCAAAAGACATTGCTATTGAAGAGATGAAAACAGAAGCTATTAATTTAGGTGGAAATGCAGTAATAGCTATTGATCTAGATTATGAAACTCTTGGGCAAGGCAGCATGCTTATGGTTACAGCATCTGGAACAGCTGTAACAATTGAGGAATAATTAATAACTTTAAAAGAGATAAAATATTTTATTCCAAATATTTTATCTCTTTTAACTCATAATTTATTTCGTCATAACCCAATATGGACATAGCAAATTGTATTATTCCACTACCTTCTATAGTAGCGTGAAGTTTAACAATACCAATATTTGGAGCTAACCATTGTTGAACTGTGCTAAACTCTCCTCCACTATCTTTAATAAACATTTCCACTTTTAAGGTTTTATATTTTCCTGCTGGAACTATTATTTCTTCTTCAGCTACAACTTTTCCTTTAATAACAATTGTAGTAGTGTCTCCATTTTTTATTTGCAAGCCTTCCCACTTCCATTCATTTCCCAAAATTAATGGATTTGGTAACTGTAAAGCAGGCGTGGAATATGTGATATTTACTCGAGATGAAAATAGAAATAAAACGTCGACATTTTGTTCAGTTCTTAATAAATAAACTCCATTTTTTAGTTTAGCAAAAGTCTGTATATATTGAAATTTATCAGCCAAATTAAAAACTTTAAAAGAATCGTTTTCTATTCTAAATTGTTTTGTTGTTTCGCCAATATTGGAATCAAAAACTAATTCCATTTTTTCATCGAATGGAAAATATTCTGAACCGTACTCTGTTTTGATTATATCATTTGGTAATTGTTGCGAGCAAACAACTGATGATACTAGCAACATGGATATAAGAAGTTTAATTTTCAATTATACTACTCCAAAATTTTACTTATAAATAACAGGTACATATAAATAGTTTATTAAATTGATATTTACAAAAAAAACGAGTTCCTAAATTTGGAACCCGCTTTATAAAATAGATAAAGCTAATAAAATTTGACACTATTTTAGCAATATCATTTTCATCGATTTGATAAAATCACCACTTTGTAATCTATAAAAATAAATTCCGCTCGACAAGTTCTCTCCACTAATGTTCAAGCTGTAAGTTCCAGCTTTCTGCACATTATTTATTAGCGTTGCAATTTCACGTCCAAGAATATCAAATATTTTTAATTCAACTTTTCTTTCAACAGGTAAAGAGTATTTAATATATGTAGTTGGATTAAAAGGATTTGGATAATTTTGATATAACATAAAATCACTTGGAATATTTCCATCCGTTCCAATTATATTTGAGATTAAATCATCTACTCCAGGTGAGCCGTTTATCGATTCCGACTTTACCCAATAAGATGCATTGTTTGGATCACCAGTTGGATTTCTTGTTTCAGAGACTAATGAATATCCATCCCCATCGGCTTCTTCAGGCCATGGCAATTTGTCGTTAAAGGAAAAATTTAGCACAGTATCGTTTGCGGCATTTATGAACACAATTTTTTCACCGCTATTATCCAATTGCCCAATGAACTCACCATCTGGTAAAAATCCATATCTATTATTGAATTCCACGCTGTTGGAGGCAATAATAGTAAATCCTTTTGAAGCTAAGATTGAGCCTTGTGGAAAAATGAATGAGATTCCATTAATGAAACTACTTTCTGTTAAATTTAATTCTGTAGCTCCAATGTTTTTTAATTCAATAAATTCAAATTCTTTTCCATCAACAGTATCTTGACCTGTAATTTGATCTAAAGGATGATAATGAAGCTCTGTAATTTTTAAGTTTGATAAGTTTTCATTAATAATAAATTTACTTTCACCTAAAGCACTCCATTTGCTATTTATTAACGAACGAGCTTTTATTGTGGTGGTCTCTTCTATTTTTATTGGATTGGTATATAGCTTTGCAGTTGGTGAAACCGAACCGCCCATTGAAGAATTTCCAATTGTTAAAATCGGAAGAATTAAAAAATCTGAGCTTTGCGGAGAAACGTTAAGTCCATGGATGGATAATATATTTTCTCCATCGTTTAGAATATTTAAATATTGATTAAGTTCAAACCGTTCAAAACTATTAGCTTCTAAGAAAGTTGAAGACGCAGAATTCCATGCTAGCGGAGTTGGCGAATTATATTCGGCAACTTTAACTCCATTTAAATATGCAACAAATCCATCATCAACCATTATATCAAGATTCATAAAATTCATTCTTATAAAATCTTCACTATCAATATTAAAAGGAATTCTTATATAACACGAATTATTTGGATTACTACCTGTTTCAAACATATAAGATTTTACATCTAAAGAAATAAATTGATTATAAGTACCATCATTATCATACCCAACACCGCCATTGCTGCCATTGCAAATTAACCAATTGGAATCATTATAATCTAAATCAGTTTTCCAAGCATTACTTTGCTCAGAAGTTGGAACCAAAACTCTTTTTGTTGATGAAGCAGAAATAACAGATTTACTAAAACTTGTACTACTGCTTGCTGGTGAGTAAGGATCACTTTCATCGGTTGTATAATAAATTTCTCCATTTGGAGTGCTAATGGATATTTCGGTTCCTTTGCTTATAATTCCAGCTTGTGCGCTAAATTGAGGTGGAGTTAAATCTGAATATAATTGTTTGTTTTTTAATTGGTTTATTACAACATTGTTTCTAGTTGGTAAATAGTCATTTAGAATAAAATTAATTGCGTTATTCCAATCGGTTTTTGTCCTTGGAGTGTATGATTTTGAATCACCCCAACGAGCAGATTCTGCTACAATTGCAGTTTCAATTTGAGCTTTTCTATCCAAAATTCTCTTTCTATTGTTTTCCTGAGTTAAAGCTCCATTATTGAAAAAATGTTTGTATGCGCGGTCTGCAAATCGCAAACGGTAATTATTGTTTTCGGATAATTTTTGGTGAATCCATTGTGGATTTGAATCTTGAAAATATTGCCCAGCTGTATAAGGTCCAGTTCTATCCAAACCCATATTATTAAAGAATAGAGTATGTTCAGCATCATGCCTAAAAAATTTAAATCCATCTGGATTAACTCTGTTGTAAATTGCATAAAAATTATTTGGGCTATTATTATTTCTAAATCCAGAAATTGGACCGTCAAAATCACCAGTGAAGAATGTAATAATCATATAATCTATTAAATTATCCACATCCAATAATTTTTCATATTGCGAGTTTGGCGATAAATCAGTGTTTAGTCCCTGTATTTTAAAATAGGATTCATCATCAGAAAAACCTTTTTGTCCAGCATCCCAAAGCTCTTTCCATTTATCCAATGTTCCATCAGTTGCTTCAACATGGTATAAATCAAAATCTTCACCCACATCAACTTTAATTACATCATAATCTTCCTCATTTCCACCAAAATATGATTTTGCAAAGGAAGCTTCTGATCTTTCTTGAGTTTGATATAATCCCCAATAAGTACCATTAATAAAAAGATGATAAAACCTACTTCGAGTATATGGCTGGTTCATGTCCCGCTGTGTATCACGAGAAAATATTTCTCTAAGAAATGTATTACTTTGGTCACCATAGTAAGACCAAGAATAATTTTGAGCTGTTCTTAAATCAATCTTATCAAATTCATCAGTACCTTCATTTCCAAATAATGGGTATTTAAGTTCATTTTCTCCATATTCTTCATCAAAGAAAAATCGAAAAGCGTGTTTCGGATTGTCGAAATGTCTACTCCATCCTCCACGTATTCTTATTCCACAATTTATCTGAAACCCTTCTGAACCATCTGGATTAAGTAATTCAAGCGAAGCATGTCTTTCCCATTCCTTGCCATGGAATAGAGAATTTACATAAATACCGCTATCAGGATCAAATAAACTTTTCAAATCGGTTATAAGAGATAAGGTTGGAATAGATTGGAATCCATCCTTTATTTGAGCACTATATGCAATATTGTTATAAATATCAGGGTCCATACCATAATTAATGTAATGAGCCATTCCATGCGGAAGCCAACCAGCTCCTGGCAAAACATTATCGCGTGATAAAGAATTTATTTTATCAGGAAATAAATATGTTTGAGTAACAATATCTGTAACTAAAGTATCAAGAAATGTTGCACATGCGGTTATAATAAATCCAGGCGCATAATCCCTATTTGATGTATTTGCTGGATTAATTAAAATTGAAGCGGGGGAGTTTTGAACAATTGCTGTTTTAGAAATAGCTGGATTTGTGCCATCTAAAGTATATTTAATTTTTGCATCGGTAATTTCGCATCTAATTTCTAATACAAATTCCTCATAATAGAAGCCTCTTTCATTAGAAAAAACTAATGCCGATTTTTTTGTAGGATTGGCAAAAATTGTAATATTAACTAATAATATAATTATTAATGGAATATTTACTAAAACGTTATTAAAATTGAAATGCTTGTTCTTCATTTTCAAATTGTTCATTTTTGAATAAAACACAAAAAGCAATCATTATTAAATCAAACACTTAAAATGAAATAAATTTGAGTAAGCTTTTGTAAAACAAAAATAACCAATTATTAACTTAGTAAGTATATTAATGTAAAAAGCAGGGCATAATATTCTATATAACAAAAAACCCCAATCATTTATGAAAGGGGTTTCAAATTTTAAGACAAAATTTTTATTAAATTATGCTGCTTTAATTTTACCTTCTCTACAAAGTTTTGCTAGTTGAGCAGTACCATTTTTAGAAATAGTTCTTAATGCACTTGTAGTTAATTTTACAGTAACAAATTTATTTAATTCTTGAACCCAAATTCTCTTTTTTTGCAAATTTGGTAAAAATCTTCTTTTTGTCTTATTATGAGCATGTGAAATGCTGCTCCCAGATATTGGTCCAACTCCTGTAACTTCACACTTTCTTGACATATCTCTCTCCAAAATTCATTCTAATCTAATACGAATTCCAAATATAATAAAAAAATATATCAGTTGTAAAATGAATTAATAATTATTTTATTTTGCAACCGTAACAGGGGATGCAATTCTTGCACCTAATTCCTGATCAAGCATATAAAGTCCACTTTTGCTATCATCAATTAAATTAAATTTTTGTACTATTTCATTTGCAACAGCCTCTTCTTCAACTTGTTCATCAACATACCATTGTAAAAATGTTCTGGTTGAATGGTCTCTTTCTTCAATAGCCAAATCTGTAAGTTCGTTTATATTTTTTGTTATATATTCTTCGTGTGCCAGAGCTTCTTGAAATGCTTTTTTAGGAGATTCCCAGTCAAGCTGTGGCTTATTAATTTGCTCTAATACTACTCTTCCACCAATTTTATGAATAAAATCGAACAACTTCATTGAATGAATATGCTCCTCTTCTGCTTGTATTCTCATCCATTTTGACATTCCAACTAGATTTATATTTTCAAAATAAGTTGCCATTGATAAATAGAGATATGATGAATATAATTCTCTGTTTAGCTGTTGGTTTAACGAATTTTCCATTTTTTTTGAAATCATTATTTACCTCAATTTATTAATTTAAATTTGATTAATTTCATTATCTAAAATATTGATTTATTATACCATTCTCAATTTACTTAATTGAGACTATAAAAGGACAAAAATGATTAAAATATATTTTTATTTACTTGTATTATTTTCCTTTACAAGTTCTTTTTCACAAGATTTAAAAGAATATTCAGTTCATGAATCTCAGTATAAAGAATTCAAAAAAAACAATTCACAGCTAAATAAATTTTCTTTTGATGGAAGTGAAATAATTCCTTTGCAAGTTAATTCTAAAAAGGAATTATCGAAAATAGTGTTTGGCTATTTGCCAGATTGGGAATATAACAATGGTTCACACGCAAATCAGCATTATGATCTTTTAACACATATTGCAACTTTTGATTTTATGGTTTCAAGTAATGGAACTGTAGGATTTCCTTCAAATTGGCCTTGGACTGATGTTATTAATGCTGCTCATACTGCAGGAACTAAAGTAATAATGACTGCGGTAAATTTTGATGCTCTTGATATAAGAAATATTATTTCAAATGAAACAGCAAAACAAAAATTCTTTTTGGATACCAAAAATATTATTCAAACTTATCAGTTAGATGGTGTAAATGTCGATTTTGAGGATTTGTACAATGCAGATAAGGGAAGTTTGATAAACAACTTTATGACGGAATTAACTACATACATTCATACTAATTTACCTGGAAAAGAAGTCTCTTTTGCGGGACCCGCAGTCAATTGGAGCAATCTTTGGGATTTAGATGGTTTAGTTCAAAGCTGTGACTATGTTTTTATAATGGGTTATTCTTTTTGGGGAGGTTGGAGTACAACGGCTGGTCCGTGTGCACCACTTTCTGGTTTTTCTAATGACATTACATCTGTAGTAACAGAAGATTATGGAGTGCCTTTATCAAAATATCCTGAAAAATTGATACTTGGTGTTCCATATTATGGACACCAATGGCGAACTGTTACTGGTAATGCTTATTCAAAAATTGATACATTACACGGCGGGTATCAAGGTTCAACAAGATTTTATAATGATATTGATAAAGCTGATATTTATGGATTGCTTTGGGATAACATTTCACAAACTTCATGGTTTCGCTGGCAAGAAGGAACGCAGTGGAATCAGATTTGGTTTGATGATGTAAAATCAATTGAAAAAAAATATGATCTTGCTTTATCTCAAAATTTGGGTGGAGTTGGAATGTGGGCTCTTGGTTATGATGGAGATAAGCAAGATTTGTGGAATTTAATTGATTATAAATTTGGCTCTGCATCATTACCAGTTCCTAACAAACCAAAATCATTTAGAGTAATTCAAAATAATGAAAACACATTAGTCCTCAGTTTTGAAGCTGTTAACTATGCTGAAAAATATGGTGTTTATTTAAGTTATGATGGATTAAATTTTGAAAAAATTACTGAATCTGTTTCCAACACAATTTCAATAACTAATTTGGAAACGGATTCTATTTACTATTTTAAAGTTGATGCAATTAATTCTTCTGGTAATTCAACAATTACAGAAGTGCTTGCTGGAATACCAAGTTATACCAATACAAAAATTTTAATTGTTAATGGATTTGATAGAACTTCCGATACAGAAAATACATTTGATTTTATACGCATGTACGAAGCGCCAATGAAAAATCTTCAATTAACTTTTTCTTCCACTAGCAATGAAGCCGTATTTAAGAATTTTGTAAATCTTAAAGATTACCAAATTGTTATCTGGATGTTGATGGATGAAAGTTCAACAGATGATACATTTAATTCATTAGAACAAAACGCAGTAATGAATTTTATTGATAGTGGTGGTGTTTTAGTTGTTTCTGGTTCAGAAATTGGCTGGGATTTAGTTGCAAAAGGCTCTGAGGCAGATATGGATTTTTATCATAATTATTTAATGGCAAATTATATTGACGATGCTCCAAATGGGGAACAGTCAACTTATTATAGCACTTATAATCTTAATAATACCGATAGTCAATTTAATTTTGATGATGGAACTCACGGTACAATTAATGTAGATTGGCCAGATGCAATTGAAGCTTTTGGTTCAATTGCAGTAAATAGTTATGCTTTTAAAAATGTTCCAACTTCCAAAGGATTTGCTGGAATTAGTTATTTGAATAGAGCAAATGGAGCTGCAGTTGAATATCTTTCATTTCCAATTGAAGCAGTTTATAACGATTTTGAAAGAACTAGACTAATAAGCGAATTGTTAGAACCACATATCATAAGACCATCAGTTGAAGAAGATAATTTAACTCCAAATGAATTTGTTTTACATCAAAATTATCCAAATCCGTTTAACCCAACAACGACAATTAAATATTCTATTCCAGAAGAGCTGGCATTGAATGCGACACATGTAAAGTTAATTGTTTATGACATACTTGGAAGAGAAGTCGCAACAATTGTAAACCAAGTTCAACAAGCTGGAAATTATGAAGTTGTTTTTGATGCAAGCAAGCTTAGTTCTGGAACTTATTTGTATAGAATTTTAAGCGGGAAATTTTCTGATTCAAAAAAGATGATTTTATTACGATAAAAAATTTTAGTGATGAGAAATTTCTCATCACTATTCAAATTCTATTTACCTTCCAAAGATAAAATTACAGCATCATAAACTTTTGGTCGCGTGTTTCTAATGGATGCCTCATCATCTGGATAAACTCTATTTGTTAAAAAGATCGCGTATATTTTGCGAACTGGATCAATCCAGATTGAGGTTCCAGTATATCCCAAATGACCAAATGTGCCATTAGAAAAATATTTACCAGATGAAGCAGTACTATCATCTGAACGAGTATCAAAACCAATGGCTCTTGTACTTTTGTCCGAATATCTTTTTGTGAATTTTGAAACAACTTCTTCACTCAAATACCTTTTATCATTGAAAACTCCTTTGTTTAAAAGAAGCTGGCAGAGTTTTGATAAATCTTCAGTTGTTGAAAATAAACCAGCGTTGCCACTCAATCCTTTAAGGGCACGAGCTAGCGGATCGTGAACTACGCCTTGCAAATCTGGAGTAGCTGGTACACACAACTTTTTATATTCATCATTAGGAGTGAACATTGTTCTTTCCATTTTGAGAGGAATTGTGAAATTTTCTGCGTAAAATTTATACATTGGCTCATTAGCTATTGATTCAACTAACATCATTGTAGAAACAAAATTTAAGCAACTATAAACCATTTTTGATCCAGTTTCGTAGTTTAGATTAAGTGCTTTTATTGTATCTAAAATATGTGCTTTTGCTTCATCTTTATTTGGTGTGTAGTATGGTTGTAATCCACTTTCGTGAATTAATAAGTCAATAACTTTTACATTCTCTTTTCCGCTTGCTGCAAATTCTGGAAGGTAAAATGAAACAGGCATATTAATATCAAGTTTTCCTTCATCAACTAATTTCATCACGCAAAAATTGGTTCCAAATGCTTTTGTTACAGAGGCTAAATCAAAAATGGAATTATTTTCAACTTTGGGTGAATTTGAATCATAGGTGAAATGCCCATATGCTTTTTCATAAAGAATGGAATTTTCATTTCCAACTAGGATTGTTGCACCCGGAAAAATAGAGTTCTCAATTGCAGTATTTATTGCATCATCAACTTTTGTAAAGCTCTGGCAATTAATTGAAATAGATATAAAAAACAATAAAATAAAAAATTTAGCTTTCATGACACTTCCATATTCTAGTGTATAAATAAATCAGTTTTAATTATGAATCTAATAACCTATATTTTAATAATAAAATTTAAAGAATATTATTTGAGGATGCTAATGAAAATGTCATTTTTATTTATGCTATTATTATTAAGCATAAATTTTGCTCAAGAGTTCTCCGTAACTTCTGTTGAGCAATTAACAACCTTGAAACAGGGAAAGTTTTACTATCCAATTGGCAACAATGACGATTCCAAAATTATGTTTTCTAGTGAAGAATATAAAGGATTGTGGATTTTGGATAATAACAACGGCAAAATAAATCAAATTAATGATTATTTATCCGCAGGCTATGAACCAAATTTTACAAATGATAATAAAATTGTTTACCGAAAAGATGATTTTAGAAATAATCTGAGATTTTTATCAATCTACAAATATGATTTTTCAAAAATGACAGAATCAATAATCGCAGAAAATCTAAGAGATATTGCTCAAATAAAAGTTATTAATGGAATAGATATAAATTATTCCAGAAATGAAAACTTACTTGAAATTAAATCGAATAATAAGTTGAATAAAGCAGCAATAAATAATATGCCTGTAGTTATGATAGAAAATTCCGATTTAGTTTTATATAAAAACGGTAAAAGAATAATTCTAAATCCAAATGGTGATGGAAATTATTTGTGGGCTTCTGTATCGCCAGATGGTGATAAACTTCTTTATACGTTTGCTGAGCAAGGCACTTTTGTAACAGATTTAAATGGCAAAATTGTTGGAAATATTGGTTATGCGCATTATCCACAATGGTCAAATTCTGGCGAATGGATTGTTTATATGAAAGATTATGATGATGGCGAAAAAGTTATTGATTCTGACTTATATATTTCATCCATAGATGGTACAAAAGAATTAAATATTACCAACACAAAGAACATTCACGAAATGTATCCAGTTTGGTCAAAGTCGAAAAATAGAATTTATTTTAATTCCTCAGATGGAATTATTTACAAAATTGAATTAAAGCTTAATTAGGAATTGTTTTATGAATATATTTAGAAGTATTACAATATTATTGTTTTTTAGCACTTTTTTGTTCTCACAGTCTTTAGACAGTATAAAAATTTGTATTGATCCAGGTCATGGTGGACACGACGCAGCAAATGACAGGCATATTATTATTCCCGATTTTTGGGAATCCGAAGGTAACTATACAAAAGCTTTACACGCCGAAGAAATTTTAACCTCTCTTGGTGCAACAGTAATTGTTACTCGTTCAGGAAATAATGATAGTGATGATTTAGGACTTTCTGTTCGTTCGGGTATTGCAAACGCAAATAATGTTGATTTGTTTCATTCAATACATTCAAACGCAACTGGAACTGCAAATAGGGTTAATTTTCCTTTAATGCTTTACAGAGGCTACACAGATGCACCTGTTTTTCCTGCTGCTAAAACTTATGCAATAAAAGCATTTAGAAATTTTGAAAAAGTAAATCATGTTCAAAATAAAAGTTATGATGTAATATATGGCGATTGGACTTTTTATGATTGGGGTACATCGGGTCTTGGCGTACTTCGTAATTTAACAATGCCTGGAGTTCTTTCAGAAGGTTCATTTCATGATTATATACCAGAAGCATTTAGGCTAAAGAACTGTTCATATTTGCGACATGAAGCATGGGCAATTACACGTTCAATATTAGAACATTTTAATGCTGGAACATTGCCTAATGGAAATCTTGGTGGAATTTTACGTGATCCGTTAATAAGTGTTCCTAGCAGTTATCAGCCAATAGCAGAACTAGGTGATACAAAAAAACCATTAAATAGTGTTAAGGCTACTTTGCAGCCTGGCAACTTGGTTTATAATGGTGACGATCAAAATAATGGATACTATTTTTTTGAAAATCTAATTCCTGGTCAGTATAAACTTTATGTTGAGGCAGAGGATTATTCTGTAGATTCAGCAGACGTAACAATAAGTGCAAATACTTCTATATTTGTGAATAAAAACCTCACATTAGTTCCAAATGAAAATTTTCCAAATGTTGTTGAAAGTTATCCTCTAAACAATGCTGAAAACTTTAGCAATATGTCAAATATTGAAATACAATTTGATATTCAGATGGATAATGCAACGACAGAATCAGCCTTTTCAATTACTCCAAATGTTGCTGGCACATTTTCTTGGGAAGATAACAACAAAAGATTAGTGTTCGATCCCACATTAAACTTAACTGCTGGGCAAACTTATCAAGTTTCAATTTCTAATCTTGCCAAAACTATTTTTGACAAAAATTTAACTTGGGGATATGATTTTCAATTTACAACTAGATTAAAGCTAAATCTTCTAAGCTATTATCCAGCAGATGGTTCTTCTGATATTAGCCAAAGTGTTGAAGTAAGATTCCAATTTGACCAAGCAATTAATGCTGGTACTCTTGGTGGAAATATAAGTTTTCAAGATTCGGACGGTAAATCCGTTACTCCTTCAGTTGATTTTACAGCTTATTCTAAAGGTATAATTTCATTTACTCCAGTTTCTGATTTAAAAATAGGTGGAAGTTATAAAGTTTTAATTGGAGAAAAAATTGGTGATATAGAAGGAGTTACTTTCCAAGAAAATTTAGAAATTAATTTTACTGTGGAAGATCAAGAATACAACAGCGGTGAAATTATTGACGATTTTGAAACTGCTGGAAATTGGAAAACTCCTCAAAATTCTGGTTCGGTTGGTATTTCTGAAGAAACAAATTTTGAAATTAATAGCTCAAAAAAATATAGTGGAACTTATTCTGGAGCATTAAATTATGGATTCAATGATAATAATGGTCAATTTAAAGTGAGCCGTGTAAATCCAGTTTCAGTTGGTAATAATAGCGAATCAATGTTTGGTTTATGGGTTTACGGAGAATTAAGTAACAATATTCTTGAATATTGGTTTAGTGATGCTTCAAGTAATCTTTATTCTATTGAAGTTGATACTCTTAATTTCACTGGATGGAAAATGAAATCAATAAAACATGGCGATGTTTTTTCAGGAGATTTGAATTTTGAAGGAGTTGGAGTAAAACAAACCGACTCTGGAATTTCATATGGCAAAATTTATATTGACGATGCACAATACAATTTTACAACTCCAGTTGAAAATAAAATTAGTGATGTTCCAAACAAATATTCACTTACACAAAATTATCCAAATCCGTTTAATCCAAGTACTATTATTAAATATAGTATTCCTGCAACTACTAAAGATAAAATGTTAAATACAAAATTGGTGGTTTTCGATATTTTGGGAAGAGAAATTGCAACTCTCGTAAACCAAAATCAAAAAGCTGGAAATTACGAAGTTAAGTTTGATGCATCTAAATTTAGTTCAGGTATTTATTTTTATAAATTAAGTAGTGGAAATTTTGTTAATACAAAAAAAATGATGCTCATTAAATAGTGTAAAGTTATAATACAATATTATTGGCTTTATTTGCTTTCGACAACAAATAAACTCGATGGGTACAATCGTTAACACCACATCTGTCACAAATATATTGTGAGAATTTAACTTTTGTGCCAATCCCAATTATTCCGCTAATTGATTTTATCGGCTTCATTAACGATGAATCAGAAAGACTAATATTGCAAAAATTATTAGGCAGCAATGAAAATAGTTTTTGTTGTTCTGCAACCGACCAGTTGCAATATCCTGGGCTATATCTATTTGTTACATTCAATCCTAATTTGCTTGCAGCTTGGTTAATGCGATTATGCAAAATATCAGCAATGCTTTCAACAGCCGAAGAAGCTACAATATCGACCAAATATGCAAGAACGGAATCCCCTTTTTGCGAAAGGTCTTTTGCCCATAATTCCATTTCATTACCAATTGTACATAAGAATAAAGCGGCTTTATTAGCTTTTTTTAATTGACTTGTTACAATTTTGTCCATTTGGAAAAATTTGTTACCAATTAAAAGTCCATCTTTTCTATCTGTGGAATGCTGCAAATTTAACAATCTGTAGCCAGCGTTTATATTACATTTTTTAGGAAACCGTGTAATTATTTGATCAATCATTTCTTCAAAATGAGGCGGTAATTTTCCATCAGAATAGCCAATTGTGTTACCAATATCATTTTTATCAAATTTTATATCGGAATAATTAATTGTCACTTCAAAAGTATTTTCATCTATTTCAAATTGTGATAGTTCTATATGCATTCTAGTTTCTAATTTTTTCTACTAAGGCTTTTATATGATTTGGAGTTGTTCCACAACATCCTCCAATTATATTTGCACCGCAATTAATTAATTCATCAACTTTATTAACCATCATTTCTGGTGTTTCTGGAAATACAGTTATTCCATTTTCTAAAATTGGTTTGCCAGCATTTGCATGAATTAATATTGGAGTTGTTTTATCAATGGTCCTAATTTCTCTAACAATTTCAATCATATTGTTAAATCCATTGCCACAGTTGGCTCCAATTATGGAAGCACCAGCTTCCTTAACTGCAACAACCATTTCAGAAGGTGAAACTCCCATCATAGTTTTGTAGCTGCCATTAAGCATTCTATCAAAAGTGAATGTGCAAACAATTTCTAAATCGCACACAGATTTTACTGCCCTTATAGCAATACAAGCTTCATCAATTGCAGTCATTGTTTCAATACAAATAGCATCTACTCCACCTTTCTCAAGTGCATTTGCTTGAATTTGAAATCCATTAAATAATGATTCCTCAGAAACTTCGCCCAACATTAAAATAACTCCAGTTGGACCAATTGAGCCTAAAACTAATTTATATTCACCAGCAGCTTCTCTGGAAATTTTGGCGGCAGCTTCATTTAATTCATGTGCCCGATCTTCCAATCCATAATGCTTAAGCTTAATAGGACTTCCACCAAAACTATTAGTGAGTATTAAATCTGCTCCAGCATCAATATAACTTTTAGCAATTTCAAATACATCATTTTTGTGAGTTACATTCCAAAGTTCAGGACATTCTCCAGGAAGTAATCCACGTTTGTGTAAAAAAGTGCCCCAAGCTCCATCAGAGATCAAAACATTTTTTGTTATAAGCATTTCAGTTATTGAGCGCATAAATAATATTTAATCCAAATTTTTAACAATAATTATTTTTATAAAATATTTATAATAACATTTCAATTATGCAATTTTTCTATTAAGAAATAAAACTGCGCTTTGTGGATCAGCAGCATATCCATCTGCGCCCATAATCTTAGCACTTTCTTCTGATAATGGAGCTCCCCCAACAATTACAGTAGTTTTAGGATACTCCATTTTAATTTCTTTAACAGTGCTTGCCATATTTGCCATTGTTGTAGTAAGCAAAGCACTTAAACCAACAAAACTGTTTGGATTATCACTAATTGCCTTCAAAAATTTGGCGGTTTTTACATCAACTCCCAGGTCAATTACTTCCCATCCATTACCTTCTACCACCATAGATACTAGATTTTTTCCAATGTCGTGTAAATCTCCAGAAACGGTACCAATTATAAATTTGCCTTTTGTTTTTATACTTCCAGCCTGAAAAAATGGTTTTAAATGCACCATTACTGTATTCATTGCTTTAGCAGCCATTAACAATTCGGGAACAAAAACTTCATTTCTTCCAAATTTATCACCAATTCTCTGCATTGCATCATTACATGTTTTTAATATTTCATCTGGTGCTATATTTTGGGTTAAAGCCTGTAAGGTGAGTTCATCTGCGCCATCTTGCCCTTGCAAATCAATTGGATATGATGATGATTTGTTAACTTTCCCTTTTTCAATACAAACCCCAATGGCATCAACAGTTTCATTCATTCTAAGATTTCCGATTTAATTAGTAATAGAAATATATATTAAATGATATTCCAAAAAGGAATTATATTTTATTATCAACAATTTTTCTTAATAGTTGAATTTTTTCTCTTTTAACTTCTGGAGCAATTGAGCAAGCGGTGCTAAGAATAAATCCACCATCCTTGCTTCCAATCTTAATTCTATTTTGAACATCTTTTATAATATCATCTTCAGAACCATTTAGTAATGTATTTACAGAATCAATATTTCCTTTTATAAATCCCCTTTTGCCAATTCGTTCTTTAGCATTTTCAAGTAAAACATTTCCAAGTGGTGGAGGGTCCAAACACTCAATTCCGCTAATTCCACTATCAAAAAGTGATTCTAGTCGGTCCCCTATCGCGCCACAAGTATGAGTATAAATGTGAACACCTTTTTGCCTAACTGATTTTGCAATTTCGCTTTCAAAAGGCAATACAAACTTTTTGTAATCATGAGGTGAGATAAATCCAGAACCAGCAAAAGGCGATGAAATTTTAATTGCATCAACACCCGTTTCACACATTTCTAGACTAAGTTTAGTAATTAATTTTGTGAAGTGCGATAACACATATTCACATTTTTCTGGCTCCATCATAAGCGCCATTAAACCATCTTGATAACCAAATAAATCTAAAAAATAATCAAACGGGGATGTAATTTCGCCATGAATTGAATATTTTGAGCCAACTGAACTGATTAAATCTGTAATTGCATCAAACTTAAAATTTTGATTAATCTTAAAATGAAGGTTATTAGATACAGGAATGTAATCTAGCGCTTTAGGTAAATCTGAAAAATCCATTTCAGAAATACTAAATTTTTCCTTTACGAAGTAATAATCATAATAAGGAAGATCGTTTTTAGGAAAAATAATTTTATCGCCATTAACTAACTCAACTTCTATTATTTCTTTAATTTTATTACTGGATACAACATCATTTTTCCAATTTGGGTCATGCCCATGTAAACTAATTAAAATACCATCAAAATCGTAAATATCCCTTAATTCAATTAAGCTATTCGTAAAAGCATCTTTATCAAACCACAATTCCACCGGTGGAACATCAACTTGCATAAGCATGTGCCCGATGCTAAACTGACACATAAGAGGAATTTTGTCTGTCTTTTCAAGATTCATTGCAGCTTTAACTCTTTCTTTTGGTGTCATGTTAGTACCTTTAGTTTATTCAAACTTATCTTTAATTTTCATCAAGTATTTTAGGGCTTCTTCATAATTATTACCAATTTCACCATCAAGAATTGCTTCCTCAATTGCAGTTTTTATTTCACCAACTTTTCTTGATGGAGGAATATTAAATATTGCCATTATCTCATCACCATGAACTGGTGATTGGAACTCGCGCAATTTATCGCGTTCTTTAACATCTCGAACTTTTTCCATTACTTTATCGTAATTTGACAAATAGCGTGTAACTTTTGATTGATTTTTGCTTGTTATGTCCGCGCGACAAAGTGTAATCATATCTTCTAAATCTTCACCAATTGTAACAATAAATCTTCTAATTGCCGAATCTGTAACAGTATCCGAAATTAGGGCAATTGGACGAAGATGCAACCTAACTAAATTACGAACGTAATTCAATTTAGAAAGCGGCAATTTCATACGATTAAAGATATATTTCATCCAACGCGAACCTTTTTCTTCGTGTCCGTGAAAAGTCCATCCAACTTTTGGATCAAACTTTTTAGTTGGAGGTTTTGCAATATCGTGCATTAAACCAGCAAAACGAAGCCAAACATTATCCGAAACCTTAGCAATATTATCAACAACTTGGCAAGTATGTAAAAATACATCTTTATGATGGAAATCATTTCGCTGTTCAACTCCACCTAAATCGGCAACTTCAGGAAATACTACTTTCATTACCTGAGAATCATACAGCAATTTGAGTCCAACCGAAGGCTTTGGTGAAGCTAAAATTTTGAAAAACTCATCCGTAATTCTCTCTTGAGATATTATTTCTAGACGATTTGCTAACTTGCTCGCAGCTTCCATTATTGAATTATCAAGAATAAAATTCAACTGTGAAGCAAACCTGAATGCACGCATAATTCGAAGAGGATCATCATTAAAAGTAATATTTGCATCCAAAGGAGTTTTAATTAATTTGGATTCAATATCTTTAAGTCCATCAAATTTATCAACTAATTTACCAAAATTTTCTTTATTCAAGGAAATTGCTAATGTATTAATTGTAAAATCACGCCTATTTATATCATCATCAAAAGTGCCAACTGCAACTTCTGGATTTCTGCTTTCGTGCGAATACGATTCTTTTCTAGCACCAACAAATTCCAAATCAATATTATTATAGAGAAAATGCGCGGTTCCAAATGTCTTGAAGAATGAAACATCTTTCACTTTTAATTTTTTAGCTAGTTTATTTGCAAAATCGAGCCCAATATCAATTTGGTTTTTTTCTTTTGGAACAACAAGTATATCAACATCATATAGTTTTCTATCTAAAATTAAATCGCGAACATATCCACCAACAACAAATATATTCACTTTCATTTCATCGGCTATTTCTGAAGCGACAATGAAGTAATCCTTTTCACTAATATATTTTTTGAAATCTATCATAAATCCAATTTTCTAAAATTTTACTTACTAAATTTACAAAAAAGCTAATTTTATATGCATTTATTAAATTTGTAATGTAAATCTAAAATATTTATACTACTTAAATACTGTGTTAGATAGCCATTCTACCTTTTTTTGATGTGATTTATAAATTGGTAATTCATACTTTTGAACACATTTTTCAACTGCAATTTCGGCAAATTTTAATGATTCGCGATAGTGATTATTTTTCATAAGATATTTTGAAATTTCAAAGGCGGTATTGCTTGAGACATTCTCCAAATTAAGACCAGTTAAAAATGATAAGATTCCATCAATATTTTCATCCAACCTTTCTGAAAGCTCAATTAAAACTGGAATTGAACTGTCAAATAACTTATCAGTATTTATTGATTTTAGAATCACATATTTATCAAAGTCGCTTCCTTGCAGATATTCAAAAATCAAATTTTTTGCAATTAATTCTGTTCTAATTTCAGCAAGATTTTTATATCTCAAAGTTGGCTCATATTCTTGAAGTAATTTATAAACAGAATCAGCTTCACTAAATTTTTGATTATAAGCATATTGATCGCTTAAATTTAAAAGTGCTGAATAATATGACGATGTACCTTCAAATTCGGAAATTTTATTTGCTAATAATTTTAATGATTCAGCATAAAATTCAAGTTTTGAATTAGAATAAACTAATCCAAGCAATGCAGAATATGAATTTGAATAATTATATATTTTAGTGAAAGATACTTTTGCAGTATAATAATTTTGCTCATTATATATTTTCCAAGCAAAGCTTAAATCATTTGCAACTGTTCTTGGACAAACTTTTTTTGTGATAGGATTACGTCCAAAAAATAGATTTGCACGATGTTTATTAATTGGATAATTCAAAGCTTGTAAAAACTCCATATAGTCAGATTCCAAAACTTCTATTTGTTTATCAAAATTCTTAACAAAATCTAAATCTTGGTAAACAAGATTAACTTTATCAATTCCATATCGTTCAATTAAAAATTTAATAAACGAGCCAGCAGTTATGTATGAAAGTGAAGAAGTTTGTCCGAAAAAATTAAACTTTGAAAACAGCTCTGGGATGTTAAAATTGTAACCACTTTCTTTTGCTAACAATGCCATATAATGGATATCATATCCAGAATAATTATCCTCAATTGCCATTGCATAACCTTCCAACATTGCCATATTAAAACCACCTGCAATTTTAAAAGGTGTGCTCCCAATTTGAGCTGCATAGATGTGAGTAAGCTCATGCTCCAAAGTATTTTCGGTTGAATTATAATCGAGAAATATTTGGTTCATCCATGGTTTTGCTACGTTTGCAGCTTTGCTCCCAAACAATGCTCCCTTTTGATTTGCATCTCTAAAAATAAATGAAATTAAATTCTTAGGTGTTGATAACTTAGTTTTATTTTCAATTTCACTCATGTAATAGAAATGCTCTAATCCAAGTAATTGTATGTTTTTTTGAGTTAAGTTATCTGTGTAACGTATTTCAAATGTTGTACTTAATACACTCATAGTGAGATTATTATAGAGATTATTTTCTGATGTTGAAAAACCTAAAAATGGCTTTAATAGAAAGAACAAAATTGCTCCCAAAAATGTTGATAACATTAATAATATTCTATTCTTCTTAATCACAGTTCCAACTTTGAACATTGTAAAAAGCAAAATAGTTAGTAATAATATTTGGGATAATCTAAACAATATTAGCTTGCCACTTATCAAAATTTCTTCGTCATAAATTGTTCCTGGAATAATTCCCACAATAATATTGTAAAAATAGACTTGTGGATAAATGTAAAATTCCAACAACGGTATAAAAGCAAATAAGCAAAAAATAAGAACAAATATTATATAGGCAAATTGTTTATTGCTCCAAAATGCAAATGCTCCCAATACAAATCCAATATAAAAAGCTGGCAAAACTATAATAAAATAATAGAGAATTCCATCACAAAACGGACATATTTGAAACATTAGATTTGAGAGAATAGATATAAGAAGTGGAAAAAAAAGAAGGAGCAAATAGCTTTTATACTTTATTCTAATAATTGCGGGGAGCACACCAAATGATTTGAATTTGCGCAAATAATGAATAGTTAAAATTCCAGAAGCTAAAAACAAAATGATACTGAATACAAAAGAAAATTCAAAATTAAGAACTTGAATTAAAGGTAATGTTTGAGCAAATACAGCCAATATTAAAACTATTAAAAGTAAGATGTTTGGTGTATTTATATATGTTTTTTGTTTATTCATTGGGTTTATTTAGTATTTTTTTTAATGTTAGTTTTGTTACGACTTTTTTTCCAGTTTTTTCCTCAATTTCTTTTCTTGTATTTCCGGCAATTGTTCCACCTTGGCTAGCTATTATTTTACTTTGTTCAAATGTTATTGGTTTTTTCTCTATACTTATTTCTTTGGTTGTTGCTTCAGCTAACATATTTAGTACAAGTTCTAAATTCGTCATGTTATCACGTAAGTTTTCTTTTTTAAGACTTTTGAACTTTTTATAATTTTTAATAGTTAAACCACTCCAGGCTTTTGTAATCTCATTGGTTAGAATTGCATACTCATTTCCTTTTTTTACACCTCTTTTATCCCATTCATCGGTTAATTCTTTCCTAATTTCAATACTTTTTAGCCTCTGATTTATCCATTCTTTGCTATAACCTTTTTTAAGATAAGTTTCCATAGCGCGTTCAAAAGTAAGTTCAGGATCTTCAATTTCGTCAATTCTTTCACGAGCTACTTTAGCAATCCAAAGTTTAAATGGTTCGGCTTTTGGGGATGGTATAGATTGTATTAATCGGAATAATTGTTCTGTATCAGTAACATCTGTAAGCCTCATTTTTCCATCTTGAGCAAGCATTTTCAAACGGTTACAATTTGTAACCGTTTCATTTCCCTCTTTAAGGAGTCTATGTTTTAGCACTTTCCAATAATTTCTCGAACCTTGAAAATCTTTTTGCTCTGTAAGTATAGCAATAATGTCAATTATAGAAAAATACCATTTTGCGTCTTTGTCATCCCAATGTGTTCGTACTTGCTTTTGCTCAAATAGCTTAATGCTTGTTTTTTCTACCATTTTTGCAACTCCCAAATATTAAAACTTAAGCTCATTCAGTCTTCTAATTACTAGTTATCAAAATTTACATATTTATAAATTCTTCCAATTTCCTTACTTTA
This sequence comes from Bacteroidota bacterium, assembly GCA_018818165.1. GTDB lineage: Bacteria > Bacteroidota > Ignavibacteria > Ignavibacteriales > Melioribacteraceae > 1-14-2-50-31-20. Next base: position 23,988 of record JAHISP010000048.1, read on the forward strand.
CTACTAATTCAATTATACCAGCTTTTTAAATAAAAAAGAGAGTTCTTACTTTAAAATTCAGTGGTTTTAACTCTCTCAATTTGTGCTCCCAATTGAGATAATTTATGCTCTATTTTTTCGTATCCTCTATCAATATGATAAATACGTAGCACTTCTGTTTTACCTTCTGCAACCAAACCAGCTAAGACTAATGAAGCACTTGCCCTTAAATCTGTTGACATTACTTTTGCTCCCTTAAGCCTTTTTACACCATGAATAATTGCCATATTGTTTACTTGTTCAATGCTTGCTCCTAATCTAATTAGTTCAGGAACATGACTAAATCTGTCAGTATAAATATTATCCGTTACTTTTGAAGTTCCGCTTGCAAGTGCCATATAAGCAATCCATTGTGCTTGCATATCTGTAGGAAAGCCTGGATAAATCGCTGTAGCAACATGAACCGCATTAGCATCTATATTACATGAGTCAAGTTCCACTATGTTATTGTTTATACTAATCTTAGCTCCGCTATCTTTAAGCTTTGATAAAACGGTTTCAATATGGTTTATATTATTGTATTCAATTTCAATTTTGCTCTTCGTTAATGCTCCAGCAATTAATAAAGTACCAGCTTCAATTCTATCTCCAATAATCTCACCGTTAGAAGCATGTAATTCATCAACGCCATCAACAGTAAGAGTACTTGTACCAACACCATCAATTCGTGCTCCCATTGAGATTAAGTATTCACACAGATTTATTATTTCTGGTTCAATAGCTGCATTCTGTATCTTACTTTCCCCTTTTGCAAGAACAGCTGCCATGATTGTATTTCCAGTTGCTCCTACAGATGAAATATCGAAATTAATATTTGCTCCGTGTAACCTATCAGCTTTAGCAATTATATCTCCACCATCAAGAGTTATTTGTGCTCCCAGTTTTTCCAATGCCTCAAGATGCAGATTAATTGGACGCGGTCCCCAAGCACATCCTCCAGGCATTGAAACTTTTGAATATCCATATCTTGCTAAAAGCGGACCAAGAACATAAACAGAAGCACGCATCTTTTTAACATGTTCATATGGAGCATCTTGATTTGTTATATTTGTTGAATCTAGTTCTAAGCTATTATTTTCAAAATTAGCCGAAACACCCAAATGTTTTAGCAATTTTATCATTGTGAAAATATCATTTACTTCAGGAATATTTTCAAATTTATTAATTCCATTATTAAGTAAAACTGCTGGCATTAATGCCAAAGCTGAATTTTTAGCACCACTAATTTTAACTCTTCCTGAAAGTTTATGCCCACCTTCAATTACAAATTTATCCAATTACTCTTCTCCATTTTCCAATTCTATCATTGTTCCATTACTTCCAACAAGGTAAATTTTACCATTTGGTGTGATTGAAATATCGTTCCAATTGTGGAAATATTTTGATTCTACTGAGTTCCAATTTTTTCCGCTATCTGAGGAAAGCAAAATTGTTCCATTATTTCCAATTATTATTACATTCATTTTATCAATAAACTTTACTTGATTCAACGCTCTAGTTGTGATGCCACTAATAGTTTCCCATTCATTTCCACCATTAGTTGTTCTAAGAATTGTTCCACTTCCACCAACACAGATTCCCAATTCCTCATCGAAAAAATCTATAGATTTTAAATATTTTTGAGTGTTTGAACTTAGATTTGTCCAAGTTTCGCAACCATCAATTGTTTTTAGAATTATACCATTAAAACCTACAATATAACCAATTTCTTCATTCCTCAAATTTACACTAAGAAGAGATTCTTTGGTTAAAGCATTGCTTTTATCCCATCTTTTACCACCATTTTTTGTGATAAGTACTAATCCATTAGAACCAACAATAATTCCAAAAGTGTCAGAAATAAAACTAATATCACTCAAAAAATAGTTTTTATCAAGAATAGAATACCATTGCTTATTTCCATTTGTATTGTAGACAAATGAAGATCTATCGCCAATAAATATTTCATTTCCGCTTGGGAAAACCCAAAAGCTATTTAAATTAATTTTTTCATCCAATTTCTGAACTTCCCAGTCAGAAGTTGCATTTTCTTTACTGATTATAATTCCAGAGTCACCAACAATTGTAAATTTTCTTCCGTCTGTTAAAATAGAATTAAGAGTAATTTTTGTTGGAAGACTAATATTTACGATTTTAGAAAGCCTAATTTTTTGTTCTGTTTCGAATAGAGTTGAAATACTATGCTCTTTGAATACTTCATATCCTTTAAATACCATAAAATCTCTAACTTGAAAAAAAACAAACACAACCAATGATATAAAAAGAAAAATGAAAACAATAAAACTAAAAATTGATTTTTTCTTTGATAAAATTCGTCTTGCTTTTTTTTCATTAAAATAATTTGCATCTGCTGTTTTTAAAAGATTATCAAACTGCTGAATATCCTCCTTAACCTCACTACAAGTTTGATATCTTTCTTCTTGCTTTTTTTTAAGCAATTTTGATACAATTTCGTCTAACCCATGAGGAACTTGAGGCAAGTAATTTGTTAAGCTAATTGGATTTTCATTTAAATGCGCTTCCATTACCTCAAACTCGTTTTTGCTATCAAAAGGAGGCTGACCCGTAAGCATATCGTAAATTGTGCATCCAATTGCATATATATCTGAAGCTTTATTTACATTTTTCCCTTTAATCTGTTCTGGACTCATGTAATAAATTGTGCCTATTCTTACACTTGTTTGCGTTGGATCAAAATCACCTTCAATGGATTTAGAAATACCAAAATCCATTATTTTTACAACACCTTCGCTATTTACAATTATATTAGATGGTTTTATATCTCGGTGAATATATCCTTTTGAATGAGCATATCCAATTCCGTCAAGCAGTTGATTCATTATGAAAATTACATCAAAAATGTGCAAATGGTGATTTTTAAAAATTACTTTCTCAAGACTTTCACCATCAACATATTCCATAACAATGCCAAATTGAGAGTCAAACTCAATGAATCCATAAACAGTTACAATGTTTTGATGAATTAATTGTGCATGATTTCGGGCTTCTGATTTAAAACGCTCAATCATTTTATTACTATTTTTTTCATTTGGGGCATTTAGAACTTTTATTGCTACATAACGGTTAAGTTTTTCGTCAAATGCTTTATATACAACACCCATTCCACCTTTACCCAAGAGTGAAATAATTGTGAAATTTTCAATTTTTCTGTTTATTAAACTATCCATAAACTCAATATGTTTTTTGCTATTAAAGTTTGAAATATAATGAATTTAATTTTTATAAACTCTTTTGGAAATTTTACAAAACTTAATTTTTTAATAAAAAATGAAATTCAATCCTTTGCTAAAATTATATTTTTATTTATATTTGTTAGCTAAAATATTGTTACTTGCGAGGGTGGCGGAATTGGTAGACGCGCTAGACTTAGGATCTAGTATCGAAAGGTGTGGGGGTTCGAGTCCCCCCTCTCGTACATTATTATGGTATAGCCCAATCCCGATAAATCGGGATTGGGCTTTTTGATTTTGTTAAATCTCCTAAAGGAATGAGGTTAGTTTGGAAAAGAAAGTAAATGAAATCGCAAAACATGAGCACGAGTTAGAAGTAACTTTGACTTATGATGAAATTAAACCAGAAATTGAAGAAGCTTATAATAAGGAAAGAAAAAAGATTTCGATAGATGGTTTTAGAAAAGGGAAAGCCCCACTTCACGTTATAAAAAAAATGTATGGTGAATCCATAGAATTTCAAGCTGCTGAATCTATTTCAAATAAAAAATTCTGGGATATTGCTGATTCTGATGGCTTAAAACCAATATCTACTCCAAAACTTGTGGATATTGATTTTGTTCAAGGTGAAAAACTCTCGTTCAAAGTTTTGTACGAAGTTAAACCAGAATTGGAATTAAAAGATTACAAGGACTTAGAAATTGAGAAACCAATTCTCAAAGTTCGCGATGAAGATGTTGAAAGCGAAATAACAAGAACTCTTAAAGCTCATGTAACTTATGTTGATGCAGATGTAATTGAAGATAATAAATTTAGATTTGTTGCAAATCTTCAAAGAGTTAATGATGATGGAACTCCTTTTGAAGGGAGCAGAACTGAAAATTTAACTGTCGATTTATCTGAGCCATCAGTAAATATCGACCTTCAAACTAATTCAAAAGGCAAAAAAGTTGGTGAAAAGTTTGATTTTACTTTTGTTGATGAGCACAAACACGGCGAAGAAACTCATAAGGAAGAATACAAATATGTGATTGAAGTTGTTAAAATTGAAAAAATTATATATCCAGAGTTGGACGAGGAACTAGTTCAAAAAATATCCAATAAAAAAGCTAAAACTATTGATGAGTTTAAAGGTCAGATAAAAGATAGTTACGAAAAATATTACGAAAGTCAATCAGAGCAAATTTTTGAAAGTACTTTGTTACATGAAGTAGTTAAAAATAATGACTTTACTCCTCCAGCTGGTTATGTTAGTTTTATGCTTGAAAGATTAATTGAAGTTGAAAAAGAAAATGCAAAAAGATCAAAACAACGTTTACCCGATGACGCAACACTTAAAAATAGTTTAGCCCAAAGAGCTGAGTGGACTGCAAAATGGCAAATTGTTCTTGAAAACTTAGCCCGTATTGAAAACATTAGTGTTGATGATGCTGAATTAGAGAAATTAGCAGAAGAAGAAGCTAGTAAAACTGGTATTTCTGTTCAAAAACTTGTTAAGTATTATAAAGATACAAATAGAAAAGAATCACTTTTAGAAGATAAGGTTATTAAATTCCTTATTGAAAATACAAAAGTAAAAGAAGTTGATGCTAATAAAGAAAAAGATTCTTCAGAAAAAAAGGCCTCAAAAAAATCTACTAAAAAAGAAGACAAAAAGGATTAATTATGAAAACTGAAATATATAACCAACTTGTTCCGTACGTTATTGAGCAAACTGGAAAAGGCGAACGTGGGATGGATATTTATTCCAGATTGTTAAGAGAAAGAATTATTTTTCTTGGTTCCGGTATTGATGATCATGTTGCAAGTGTAGTTATTGCGCAACTTCTGTTTCTTGAAGCTGAGGATTCTGACAAAGATATATTCTTATATGTAAATTCTCCAGGTGGTTCCGTTTCTGCTGGTTTAGCAATTTACGATACTATGCAATATATAAAACCAGATGTTTCTACAATCTGCGTTGGACTTGCAGCAAGCATGGGAGCTGTTCTTCTTGCTGGTGGTGCTGCTGGAAAACGTTCCGCGCTTCCGCATTCAAAAATTATGATTCATCAACCATGGATTGGTGGATTGCAAGGGCAAACTTCTGATATTGAAATTCATGCTAAAGAAATGGTTAAAACTCGCGATGCACTTTATGAAATTTTGGCAAAACATTCTGGCAAATCTATGCAACAAATTCATACAGATTGCGATAGGGACTATTATTTATCCGCAATTGAGGCTAAAGATTATAAACTGATTGACAATGTTTTAGAAAAACGAAAAATGACTACAGATAAAAAAGAAAAATAGATTTATTAGGGAACCAATTCGGTTCCCTTTTTTTATGACCCTCTTATTTTTAATTGCACTTACCTATCAAAGAGATTAATTTAATATATTATTTTATTGAAATTTTTTTGGAGATTTAATGAAAAATTTAATTCGCATTCTTTTTGTACTTTTGTCTTTAAACATGGTTATAACAGCGCAAGAACAAAAATTTACAATTGAAGATGTTGTTGTAAATTCCTTCACTACTTTAGCTCCTACAACATTAAAACAACTACAATGGCTTCCAACTGAGTATTCTTACAGTTATGTTGAAAAAGACGATAATGGAGCAATGCTTGTAAAAGGATTTGCAACTTCTGGTAAAAAAGCCCAATTAGTTTCGCTTATAACACTTAACGATAAATTGGAAGACTTCTCAGTTAAAAAACAGAAATCATTTCCAAAAATTAAATGGATTGATGATTTAGCTTTTCATTTTCAAGTAGATAATGAAATTTTCTGCTACACTGTAGATGATAAAGATTTGGAATTACTTGCAACACTACCAGAGAAATATGAGGCAGTTACTTTTTCTTCTGATAATAAGAATATTGCTTTTGTTAAAGAAAACAATTTGAATTTGGTAATCAATTCGGAAGAAAATATCCAAATTACAACTGATGGAAAGTATGGAATTACGAATGGTTTATCTGTTTCTCGTAACGAATTTGGAATTGAAGGTGGAATTTTTTGGTCGCCTAAAAGTAATTACTTAGCATTTTATCACGAAGATTTATCAAATGTTACCGATTATCCATTAGTTGATATTTCAACAACTCCAGCAAGTTTGGAAAATATAAAATATCCAATGGCTGGCGGAACTTCACCAGTGGTTTCACTCGGAATTTATAATCTTAACAAAAAAGAAGTAATTTGGCTAAAAACTGATGGCGAAAAAGACCAATATTTAACTAATATTACTTGGGACCCAACCGAAAAATATATTTATGTTGGTCAACTTAACCGCGACCAAAATCATTTGCGATTAGTAAAATATGACGCAAATACTGGCGAAAAAATTAAAATGCTCTTCGAAGAAAAAGATAATGAATATGTTGAACCGCAATTTCAACTTGAGTTTTTGCCTAACGAGCCAAATAAATTTGTATGGTTTTCGCAAAGAGATGGATTTAATCATCTTTATTTGTACAATACCGAAGGTGAATTTTTAAAACAATTAACTGTTGGAAATTGGGTTGTTACACAATTCTTGGGTTTTGATTCAAAACGTGAAAGTTTTTATGTTGTTGGAACAAAAGATTCCCCTCTTGAACGACATCTGTATAAAATTGATTTCAAAGATGAGAAAATTGTTAAAAAACTTACTTCAAATGTTGGAACTCATAAAATATTGGCACACAATAGTTTACGTTATTTTATTGATGATTTTTCCAATATTACAATTCCAAAAGAAATTAGCATTTTAAATGAAAAAGGCGAAGTTTTTGGAGTTATTCACAAAGCGAGCAATCCAATTAAAAAATATGATGTTGGTGAAATTAAGCTATTTTCAATTAAAGCTGATGACGATTCAACTGAGTTATATTGCCGTATGATTTACCCTCCAAATTTTGATGAATCAAAAAAATATCCTGTGATTGTTTATGTTTACGGCGGTCCACATGCCCAACTTGTTAATAATGCTTGGGGAAATGGTCGTTATGCATTTTGGTTTAATTATATGGCTCAACAAGGCTTTATAGTTTTTACACTCGATAACAGAGGTTCTTATAATCGTGGATTGGAATTTGAACAAGCAATTCACCGTAATTTGGGAACTGTGGAAATACAAGATCAACTGACTGGATTAAAACATTTATCCTCACTTCCATACATCGATTCTGAGCGCATTGGAGTATTTGGGTGGAGTTACGGTGGATTTATGACTACTTCGCTAATGACACGAACTAAAGGCGCTTATAAAGTTGGTGTTGCTGGTGGTGCTGTTATTGATTGGAATTATTACGAAGTTATGTACACTGAACGTTACATGGATACTCCGCAACAAAATCCAGATGGTTACGAAACTGCAAATTTGCTAAACCATATTAAAAATTTGAATGGAAAATTGCTCGAAGTTCATGGAACTGTTGACCCAACTGTAGTTTGGCAAAATACTCTACAATTAGCAAAAAAAGCTGCCGAATTGAATATTCCACTCGATTATTTCCCATATCCAGGTCATCCTCACGGAATTGGTGGCAAAGACGCTCTTCATCTCTACAACAAAATTTCAAATTATTTTTTGGATAATTTATAATACAATTCTTTAAGAAATTGCGATTTAACATCCAAATCGCAATTTCCTTACTTATTTTCATTTATCAAGCGGAATTTATTTTTATAAAATAATAAGTGGTAATTATTCTGAAATAAAGAAAATGATATTGTTGAGGTAAAGTTGCCATTTTTACCAACAAATTAGACAGCGTTATTGGGGGGGAAATATTTCTTCCATTTACACAAAATATTTTACATTCCTCAGTTAATATATTCTATTTATTAGAAATCACAATTCCTTCATCGTCTGAAGAAACTGAAAATACTTTTGACTTCATTATTTCTTTTACATCAATATGATGCCCAGCAATATTTATCTTAACACCAGGGTAAATTGTACCATTAACAATAATTTTTGATGTGGAATTTGACTTCAAACTAGTTTGTAAATTATTTCTAATATTTACAAGTTTATCAAGAATAGTTTTCTTTTCCTGATATTTTTGAATAAAAGCTTTTGAAGTATTTTCGGCAAATTGGGATTTCAAAAACTCAAGTTCTTTTCTTAACTCTTCCAGTGTATTATTAATTTTTTTAATCTGAATTATCACATCAAAATCATATCCAGCTTCAACAATGGTGGTCATTTCATATTCGTGCCCTAAGTTATAGATAACAATATCTCCGCCAGCAATTAAATGCCCACCAATTACAGTGGCTTCGTTATTTTTGGATTTTATATCATATTTTGCGAAAAGCTGAGCGTCAACAATTTCCTTGTCAACAGTAATACTTCCTCGTGAATGGATAGTTTGATTTCTAATAAATCTTACACAAACATTTCCACCAGCATCTATAATTCCTTTCCCGGTACCAGTAAAACCGCCAAGAATAGCAACATCACCCTTGGTTATTATTTCTGAATCGTTAACAAATCCATTAATTTTAATATCTTCGCTCATATTAAGATTAAAGCCGTTTATTACATTTCCTGATACATTCAAAGAACCCTTACAATTTATATGCCCCGTATGAAAATCAACGTCACCTCTTATATTATAAATATTAGTAATAACCATTTCGCTGCCAACGAGAGAAATATATCCATCAATTTTTGATAAAATATTAGTTGGTTCTTCTTCGGAATAATAATAGTTTTGTCCCTTAGGTGGTCTTAAATCCTTGGGTTTTGGTGCCAATATTTTTTCACCAAAAATGTTAAAGCCGTCCTCGCCTTCAACCATTGGATGAAATATTGCTATTTTTTGATCTTTAGATACTGATTCAATTAAATTAAGGTTATAAAAATCAGTATGTCCAATTTTGTCAATCTCTATTCCATTTTTGTGTTCAAAATTAAACAAGTATTCAACCCAAGCATCAATGCCAGGTTTTGGCGGTCTTCCTTTAGCAATAATTACATTATTTAAGGATTCGTTATTTAAATTAACCCAATCAAGTGCTTCTTTAATTGAAATAAGCTCAACATGCACGGAAATATTTTTTTCCCTAATTGATCGAATGATATCACTTTCAGTTAATTTTTTACCATCACCAAATGCTGGATGTATATTAGCTGTTGCACTAGTTTTATCATCGCTTACTTCAATTTCACAAAAACCATCATAATTAATTTGAATATATTTTACAAGTTGATTACTTAAAATTAATATCCCATCTTTTTTTGCAAAATATTTATCTTTTTCAATTCTAAATAAACCACTATTTTCAATTGTATATATTATTGATCCATCTGGAATATCTTCTAGATTTTCAAGATTTTCTAATGGTGATTTGTAATTAAAAAGATGAGTACCTTCTTTAATAATAAATGAGGATAAATTTTCAGTTGTTAACTTCAGATAGTATATAATTCCTCCGTTAACTGCACTCATTATTTTGTCAGCTAAATCATTACAAAGCGGTGAAACAATAAAAGTAAAATATGGAATATTATTTATCACAGATTCCTTTTTTCAAAATAGATGTACGTAAATTATTATTTGAATTCTAGTAATTTAACTATGTATCCAAAGTTAAATATCGAAATAAAATTATTAAAGTTTAGCTATTCAGTTAATAATGTGATAAAGATATATTCTGAATCATACTCATTTTCAAGTATGATTCAGAATTATATTTGAAATTACTATTTTGCATAAGCAATTTTACGAACTTCGCGGATTACTGTAACTTTAATTTGACCAGGATATTCCATTTCTTCTTCAATTTTTTTAGCAATATCAAAAGCTAATCTGCTTGAAAAATCATCATCGGCTTTTTCTGGTTCAACTACTACACGAATTTCTCTACCAGCTTGAATTGCGTATGTTTTTTCTACACCTTCAAAACTTGTTGCAAGGCTTTCAAGATTTTCTAAACGTTTAACATAGCTTTCAAGTGGTTCTCTTCTTGCACCAGGACGAGCACCACTAATAGCATCAGCAGCCTGAACTAACGCAGATATTGGATGTTCCATTTCAATATCTTCGTGGTGAGAACCAATTGCATTTATTACTATTGGATGTTCTTTGTAACGTTTTGCCACATCGTATCCAAGTAATGCGTGAGGTCCTTCAATTGATTTATCAACTGTCTTACCAATATCGTGCAATAAACCAGCACGTTTTGCTATTGCTTGGTCAAATCCAAGTTCGGCAGCCATAAATCCAGTAATGTGTGCAACTTCTATTGAATGCTGCAATAAGTTTTGTCCGTAACTTGAACGGAATTTCATTCTTCCAATTAACTTGATAATTTCTCTATGAACACCATGAATACCAAGTTGAATAAGAGTATTTTCACCTTCTTTGTAAATTTCCTCTTCAAGTTCTGCTTGAACTTTTTTAACAACTTCCTCAATTCTGGCTGGATGAATTCTGCCATCGGCAATTAGTTTTTCTAACGATATTCTTGCAACTTCCCTTCTAAATTGATCAAATGCAGAAAGAATAACTGCTTCTGGAGTATCATCAACTATAACATCAACGCCAGTAGCTGCTTCAAAAGCACGAATATTTCTACCTTCGCGCCCAATAATTCTTCCTTTCATCTCATCATTTTGAATTTGTACAACAGAAACAGTACTTTCAACAGAATGATCTACGGCTGTTCTTTGAATTGATTGCACAATAATTTTTTGTGCATTCTTTTTAGCTTCAACCATTGCTTCATCTCTAATCTGTTGAATTTGCTGAATTGCTTCTGATTTAGCCTTGTTAATCATATTATCCATTAACATTTTTTTAGCTTCTTCGGCAGTAAGCGAAGCAATTTTTTCAAGTTTAATATTTTGCTCAAAAACTAGTTGTTCAACCTCTTTCTCTTTTGTTTTAAGTTGTTCTAGTTTTCGTTCAATTTGAGATTCAATACTTTTTATTTCTTTTTCCTTGGCTAAAACAAGGTCATATTTTCTGTCTAGATTTTCTTCTCTTTTTTCTAATTTGCTTTCAATATTAGCAAATTTTTGCTTTTTAGTATTTGCTTCGGCATCAAATTCTTGTTTCTTTTTATACCATTCATCTTTTACTTCAAGAATTTTTTCCCTTTTAAGATTTTTAGCATCTTTATCAGCATCTTCTAAGATTTTTTTTGATTTCTCTTCTGCAATAATAATATTGTTTTTGCCTATTTTCGAATTGATTACCCAGCCCAAAACAAATGCCAAAACAATCAACACTACTGAAATAGACAAAATAATAACGGGGTCCAGCATATTCATTATTCCTCCATATAAGTATATATAATCCGCACTAACCAGAAACTAGCACATCAAGAACCTTTAAATGCATAGTGGGTAATTGCCCAACGCTTTTTACTTCCACGAGGTCATCGTATGACAACATCCAAATTAACAAACAAGTTGTTAATGTGAATTGAGGCCTGTAATACACGTCGCAAGTCAAGAACCCTATTCTAAGTTAACTATAGTTCTTAGTTAATAGTTCTGGTAGTGCGGTAAATTAGGATGGTAAAGACATAATTTTTGATTCGTTAAGTAGAAGTTTAATTTTTTTGACTTTGTCTGTAGCTTGAATACTAAATTCTCTAAATTTATTTTTTTCTATAAACAGATCGTATGCTATATTTAATGCTGCTATGATAGCAACCGTTTCAGTTGGTTGATTAGGCATTTCATCTTTTGTTTCATTCATCATATTATTAACATAATTTGCAAGTTCTGTAGCTAAATCTTCATTTTCTACTAATAGAGAATAGTCTTTATCAAAAATATTTACTTTAAGCTTCTTTTTTTCTGTCATTTTTATATCTTTGCCATCATTCACAATAAATTAAGAACGTAAATGATTATCTATTTTATTTATCAATTCATCAATTCTTTCTTTGGTAACTTTTTTATCCTTTGAATCAAAAAGGGATCCGTTTGATTGATCACCTAAATTATCGGCTTTTCTTTCAACTTCTTCCAATTTTATTTTCAAAATTTCATTTTCATCTTTAAGAAATTTAAGTTCTTTAAGAAGAGCTTGTCTCTCCTCAAAAATTTCATCTTCTTTTTGAACTAAACGATAAACACTCTTTTCAAGTTCAAGAAGTTCATCCATAAAAATATCATATTTTGTTAATTCCGACAATTGTTTAGCCTCTTAATTCGGCATTTAATTTTGTTTTCACACTTTCAATTGCTTTCCAAAACTCTTTTTCAACTTCTTCTTCAGTAAGAGTTCTTTTATCATCAAAATAACTAAGTTCGAAAGCAAGACTTTTTTTGTTTACGCCTAAACTTTCACTTTCAAAGATATCGAATAACTTAACATTTTTCAACAAGTTAGTACTACTAGATATAATTATTTTTACGACTGCATTGTAATCAATATTTGAATCAAGAACAAATGCACAATCCTTTTTTATTTTAGGAAATTTCAATAATTCTTTGAAAATTGGTAACTCAACTTCATTCTTTTTTAATTCTGTTAGATTAATATCAAATGCAAATACATTTTGGGAAATTCCAAATTCTTTTAGAACTTCAGCTCTAATTTTACCACCCTCAGCAAATATGTTCTTTCCTATTATATTGGAAATAGAATATTCAAAAATTCCATCTTCTAAAGTTTGGTTATACTTTACTTTAACCTTACTATAATCAGTAACGGATTTGAAGAACGAATTTGCAAATCCCTTTAAATCATAAAAATCGGATTCCCGTTTTTTGGAATGCCATTCATCATCATTTGCCAATCCAGTTATTGCAAATAGCAGATGTTCAGTTTCTTCAAAATCTGAGAAATCTTTAATCTCATCATTAAACTTTGTTATTACATGACCTATTTCATAAAGTTTTAAATTTTTCTCATTCACTTTTACATTTCTGCTAATTGTGGCAAGCAGTCCAGGCACCAATGATGGACGAATATGCGACATTTCAAAACTTTGTGGATTAAGAACTCCAATTGGATTACCGTACTTTGAAGCTAGTTCTTTATTCAAAAGTGAATTAGTTATAATCTCGTAGAAGCCAAGGCTAGAAAGCGTTTCACGTACTTTATCATTAAATCTTGAATTATCAACTCGGCGTTCAACCGATACTCCAATTCTTGCAATTTCTGGAATATTATCATAACCATAAACACGAGCTATTTCTTCAATTAAATCTATTTCACGTTCAATGTCATGACGGAATGTTGGAATTGAATAAGTTAAAACCTCCTCTAATTCAGAAACAATCTCAAATTCCAACCCAATAAAAATTTCTTTAATTTTTTCAATTGCAACTTCAAAGCCAAGAATTTTCTTTACTCTGCTAACTCTAAGTGAAACTTCCTTTTTAGCAATTTCATTTGGATAAATATCAATTTCGCCTTTAGTAATTTCTCCATCGCCAAGTTCAGCAATAAGTTGAGCCGCTCTTTTTGCAGCAAATAAAGTTATATTTACATCGCAGCCACGTTCAAACCTTATTGATGCGTCAGTTTGCAATCCTAGTTTTTTTGATGTTTTACGCACTGAAGATGGACGGAAATATGCACTTTCAATTAGTATATTTTTTGTCTCATTAGTTACTTCAGAATTTTCGCCGCCCATAACGCCAGCAATAGCAACAGCTTTTTCAGCATCGCATATTAATAAATCAGTTTCAAGTAATTTTCTTTCTTTGGAATCAAGAGTTATAAATTTTTCATCCTTGTCGGCACTGCGGACAATTATTTTATTTCCAGCCAACTTATCTAAATCAAAAGCGTGAAGCGGTTGACCAATTTCGTAAAGTATAAAGTTTGTTACATCAACAACATTATTTATTGGACGTAAACCAATTGCCAAAAGTCTATCTTTTAACCATTTGGGAGATTCTTTAATGGTAACATTTTTTATAACTTTTGCAACGTAGCGAGGACAGTCAATAGCATTTTCTATTTCAATTGAAGCAATTGTTTTAACATCTTCATCAGTTTCTGAAAGCTTAATTTCAGGTAAGTTTAAATTGCGCCCAAACATAGCTGCTAAATCGCGTGCAGAGCCAACATGACTAAAAGCATCGGCGCGGTTAGGAGTAATGTCAATATCAATAATTACATCGTTAAAACCGAATAGCTCACAAAACTCAGTACCAGACTCAATATTTTCATCCAATACCATTATTCCCTCGTGATTATCACTAATACCAAGCTCGCGCTCTGAACAAATCATTCCCATTGATTCTTCACCACGAATTTTTGCTTTGGATATTGTGAAATCGCTATTTGGAATTACAGCACCAACTTTAGCTAAAATAATTTTTTGTCCAGCTTTAACATTAGGAGCCCCGCACACAATTGGAAACTCTTCACCACCAACTTCTACTTTACATTTCGAAAGTTTATCAGCATTTGGGTGATCTTCTCTTTCCTTTACGTAGCCAACAACAAAATTATTGTAAAGCTTTTTTTGATCAATTACATCATCAACTTCCAATCCAGCAGTAGTTAGTTTTTCTACAACTTCATCAGTTGAAATTCCATCCAAATTTATATATTGTTTTAACCAGTTAAGTGATAGCTTCACTTTTATACCTCAATTAAAATTGCTTTAAAAATCTTTTATCATTATCGAAAAACACTCTAATATCACCAACGCCATATTTAAGCATAGCAATACGTTCAACGCCCATACCAAAGGCATATCCAACATATTTTTCGTTATCTATTTTAACATTTTCAAGAACGTTAGGATCAACCATTCCACAACCCAGAATTTCCAACCATCGTCCTTCTTTTCCTTTTGGCTGCCACCAAACATCAACTTCCGCACTTGGTTCTGTAAAAGGGAAGAAACTTGGACGGAATCTGTATTTTACATCTTCTCCAAAAAATTGTTTTAGGAATACAACTAAGGTTCCTTTCAATTCGGCAAATGTAACATCTTCATCAACGTATAAGCCTTCAACTTGATGGAATAAACAATAACTCTTAGCACTTATTGCTTCGTTACGATAAACTTTGCCAGGCATTAATGCGCGAATTGGCGGTTGCTTATTTTCCATTAGTCTTACTTGCACAGGAGAGGTGTGTGTGCGTAATAAGAAATTATCGTTCACAAAAAATGTGTCTTGCATATCGCGTGCTGGATGATCTGCTGGGAAATTTAACATTTCAAAATTGTTATGATCTGATTCAAGTTCAGGCCCTTCGTAAATTGAAAATCCCAATCCTTTAAATATTTGTTTAATTTCGTCCAACGTTTGCGTAAGTATATGCTTGCTACCAAGCTCAACTTCACGTCCATCAAGGGTCAAATCAATATATACTTTTTTCTCAGACTCTGATTTTTCTAATTTACCCTTTAATTCATCAAACACTTTTTGAGCAGAAGATTTTGCTTTATTTAATACCTGTCCATATTTTGGCTTTTCATCACTTGGTAATTGTTTAAATTCCTCAAAAAGTTCTGTAAATATTCCCTTTCTGCCAAGAAATTTTATTCTTAATTCTTCTAAACTTTCTAAGCTTTTAACAGTTACAACTTCATTTTTGAAATTTTTCTCTGCTAACTCAATTTTATCGAGCATTTTAATAACCTTTATTAATTAAAAAAATACCCTCTTGAGTTCATAAGCAGAAATTCAAGAGGGCATTAAATTTATCTACAAAAGTCTGGCATTTCAGACTAGCGCAGAGTTTACTCTGTTACAAATTTAACAATTTCAGAAAATGCTTTTGGATTTTCTACTGCTAAACTTGCTAAGATTTTTCTATTTATATCAACACCTTTAATATTAAGTGCGTTAATAAGTTTAGAATATGTTGTTCCGTTAACTCTCGCTGCTGCGTTTATTCTAACTATCCAAAGACGACGAAAAGTTCTTTTTTTCGCTTTTCTATCTCTGTAAGCATATTGCAAACCTTTTTCAACATGGTTTTTTGCAATAGTATAAACGTTGCTACGAGCGCCCCAATAGCCTTTGGCCATTTTGAGGACTTTTTTTCGGCGCTTGTGTGAAGCAACCTGGTGATTAGCTCTTGGCATACCGCTTTCCTTTTGTGTTTTTTGTTACAAAATCATTCTTTTAACGCGTTTTACTTCAGATGCAGAAACTAAAGTAGAATGTCGTAAATTTCTCTTTCTCTTTGTACTTTTCTTTGTGAGAATATGAGATTTGTACGCTTTAAATCTTTTAATCTTTCCAGAGCCAGTTTTTTTAAATGTTTTAGCTGCTCCTCGATTACTTTTCATTTTTGGCATATTTTAACCTAATTTGTGATTTATTTTTTATTGCCTTTAATGGAATTTAAAATAGTATGCATTGCTCTTCCTTCAAATTTGATAGGATATTCAATCTTGGCTACATCAGTTAATTTTTCAATAAATTTTTCAAGAAGCTTTTTGCCATGTTCTTTATAAGCCAATTCTCTTCCTTTAAAAATAACAGAAACTTTAACTTTATTTCCATCTTCTATAAAACCAATTGCATGTTTCGCTTTAAAGTCTAAATCGTGCGTATCTGTATTTGGATGCAAACGAATTTCTTTCAAAACAGTTACATGCTGTTTTTTCTTTTGTTCTTTATCTTTTTTTTGTTGTTCGTAAATGAACTTACCATAATCAATAATCTTAACAACAGGTGGCTTTGCATTAGGAGAAATCTCAACTAAATCCAGTTCCCTTTCTTCAGCTTTTTGGAGAGCAACCTTGGTCATAAAAATACCAAGTGCAGTTCCATCTGAATCAAGTAATCTAACTTCTTTCAGATCTAACAGTTCTCTGTTAATTCTGTTTTTATTAGCACTCTTGTTGTTATCTTTAGGATTAAAACCGATGGTAAACCTCTTCTAATTGTTATTGTAATTGTTTTTATTTTTCACTGACTCTTTTATTGCTGAAATAAAGTCTTCAATTTTCATTTCGCCTTGATCACCAAACTTGTGTTTACGAAGTGAAACAGTTCCATTAGTTTCTTCTTTTTCCCCAACAATTAACATATAAGGAACTTTTTGAGTTTCCCAATCACGAATTTTGTAACCAATTTTTTCATTTCGTTTATCAAATTGAACTCTTAAATTTTCATTAAGCAGTAAAGATACTATTTTTTGTGCATAATCAAAATAGTTTTGTGAAACTGGAATAACTGCAATTTGAACTGGAGCTAACCAATCTGGAAATGCACCAGCATAATGTTCTATTAAAACACCCATAAATCTTTCAATTGAACCAAGCAAAGCACGGTGAACCATAAATGGAACGTGCTCTTTTCCATCTTCACCAATATACTTCATATCAAAACGTTTTGGCAAGTTAAAATCAAATTGTATAGTACTCATTTGCCATTCACGATTTAATGCATCCTTAATTTTGATGTCAATCTTAGGTCCATAAAAAGCACCACCACCTTCATCAATTTCGTATGATAAATTTTCTTTTTCAAGTGCAATTTCCAGAGAACGTGTTGCTTGTTCCCAAAGTTCATCATCACCAGCAACCTTATCGGGACGAGTAGAAACATAGTATTTCAAATTCTCAAAACCAAACTGCTTCCACATAGCATTTGAAAAACGAATTACTTCAATAATTTCGTTTTCAATTTGTTCTTTTGAACAAAATATATGAGCATCATCTTGAGTAAAGCCACGTACACGCAATAATCCATGAAGAACACCACTTTTCTCGAAACGATATACAGTTCCAAGCTCAGCCCAACGTAAAGGTAAATCGCGATAAGAATGTAAATTTGATTTATAAATTTCAATATGGAAAGGACAATTCATCGGTTTCACATAATAATCTTGCTCATCAATTTTCATTGGGGCAAACATATTTTCTTTGAAGTTAACTAAGTGACCGCTTGTTTCCCAAAGTTGACTTTTACCAATATGTGGCGAATAAAGCAAATCGTATCCGTTTTTAAGATGTTCTTTTTTCCAGAAATCTTCAATTTCGTTTCTTACTCGGGCACCTTTTGGATGCCAATAAATAAGGCCTGCACCCGCTTCTTCATGAATGCTAAATAAATCTAAATCTTTTCCTAATTTTCTATGGTCGCGTCTTTTTGCTTCTTCCAAAAACTCTAAATAATCATCCAACATTTTTTGTTTAGGAAAAGAAATGCCATAAATACGCTGCATTCTAGCACGTTTTTCATCACCACGCCAATATGAACCTGAAACACTTAAAAGTTTAAAAGCTTTTATATATTTAGTTGAAGGAAGATGTGGTCCAGTACATAAATCAGTAAAAATTCCCTCACCATATGTGCTTATTACTGTATTGTCCTCATCAAAAGCTTCAATTAATTCTATTTTATATTCATCACCGCTAAAGAATTTTAGAGCATCTGTTTTGCTTAATTCACTTCTTACAAAAGAATCATTTCTATCAATAATTGATTGCATTTTCTTTTCAATCTTTATTAAATCTTCTTCTGTCAATTGTGTGTTTATATCAATATCGTAATAGAATCCATTATCAATTGAAGGACCAACTCCAAATTTTGCTTCTGGATATAACTCTTTTATTGCGTGAGCCATTAAGTGAGAAGTTGAATGCCAATATGTATCTTTCCCATCAGAATCATTAAAAGTAAATATTTTAAGTTGTGAATCATCATTTATTTGAGTGCTCAATTCACGTCTTATTCCATTTATTTCGGCAACAATAGCCTCTTTTGCAAGATTATTTGATATAGCTTTAGCAATTTCAAAAGGTGTAATTCCCTTTTCAAATTCCTTTGCTGTCCCATCAGGGAATGTAACTTTTATTAGACTCATTTGTTTTTCTAGTATTTAAAAAAAAACGGAGATGACTCCGAATATTTGTGGGTTCTGGCAGATTCGAACTGCCGACCTTCTGCACGTCAAGCAGACACTCTAACCAACTGAGCTAAGAACCCGAAAAATTTTTCAAGTTCGTCATTACTTTTTTATAAATCAATTATTTTTTGAGAATATTTAAATGTTGTACCGAGGGCCGGACTCGAACCGGCACGGGAGTTTCATCCCACTGGATTTTAAGTCCAGAGCGTCTACCGATTCCGCCACCCCGGCAACATAAAATATATTCAAAACTGTAAGAACTTCAAAAAAAACGTATCTTCAAAAACGAATTCCAAATATATAGGTTTAAGATATTTTTTGCAAGAATAAATAGATTTTTTTTACTAAAAACTTGATTTACATGAAAAATAAAACTAAATTTTGTTTCCAAATTTTGGGGCCTATAGCTCAGTTGGTTAGAGCATCTGACTCATAATCAGAGGGTCCGGGGTTCGAGTCCCTGTGGGCCCACAAAATAAAGCTCGTTTTCTGTCTGAATTCGAGCTTTTTTATTTTTAAACAGCCTTTACAAACCCGCTGATTATTTAATCTTTTTGTATGCACTTTGTATGTAGTTTGTATGCACTTTTTTCTCTAAAAACATTAAAATACATTTGTTAATAAAATAGTGTAATTGCAAATTAGCAATTATTACATATTAGAACAATATGTAAATCATATTACTTTGCCTCAATTCTTGGAATTAAAATTTTTAATATGCTTTTCAATCTTTTCTTTTCCTTCTTTTACTGCTACATTGTAACATTTCGGACAAGTTATTTTTCCCGTTCCTTCGATCATCGTCCAGTCTGGTTCTTTTGAAGCTCCGATATAAAAAGAAAATTCTTCTTTTTCTGCTCCGCAATACTCACATTTTAATTTTTCTTGTATCATTGTTTTATATCTCCATAGAATAAAAAAAGCGAAGCAATTTTTTTACTTCGTATTATATAAATATTAGTTCGATAATTCTTCCACTTCTTGGTGGATAAGTTCAGTTTGTGAAATATCGAAAACGGCTTTGAAAAAGAAAAATACTTCATCCGAGTTTTCAGATTCTTGATTTTCTTTCTTTGAAGGAATTGCAATATAAAAACCACTCTCCCCTTTTTTTACTTTTCTATTATGTTTTTGCCATTGCTGAAAACCACCAACAACAGAAAAAGAAATATTTGGATTATAAATTGCAGCTTGTCTCTCAAGTAAAATGCAATTTCTGCCTGATAAATAGTGACCTTCTGGATTTTTAATGTTTAATTGCATCATCAGCTGGTCTTTTTGATCTTGTGTTAAATCCTTAACACTTTGATAAATTGCTTTAATTTTTTGTTTTTTTGCATTATCCATTAGATACCTCGTTTTAAATTAGAAAAGTGAAAGTTGATTTTTAGTTACTTGATTTATTTGTTTTTGAGGAACACCAAGAAAATGAGCAAACTTAAGAGCAACTGAGAGAGAAGAAAAAGACCAAGACAAGATTTGACCAGTAGCTAAAGTTTTGTTAACCAGATAAGAAACAGAAGAAACCCCAACTTGATGAACACGGATAGAGTGAGCAGAACGAACACAATTTAAGATTACCATTTTTTAAGCCTTTGTTTTTGCTTTTGAACTGGCTTTGCCTTGCCAAGCATTAAAAAAAGAAACAAACCGAAAAACCAACGCTGAACTGTTGGCAAAAAGTGAAAAAAAGAACAAAACGCTGTTAAAAAAAAGGAAGCCGATAAGCAAGGGCGGGAAGCTTTTCACCCGTTTATATACCCTTGATTAGCGGACTCTTTTTTTTAGTTTTGTGGGTTTCTTTTTTTTGCTTTCGTTTTGCTAACAGAAAGCGTGCTTTGGTTTTTTGCTTGGTTTGTTTATTTTTTTAATATTTGCTTTCCTAGAACGTGCAAATTATTTGCGTTCCTTGAGCAAATGTTTTGCACACCACTGTGTTTTAATAAAGGATTTATTTGTGAAGTGATGTTTTTTACTGAACAATTAAATTCCGATGGTTACAAAAATGATTTCTTTTGTAAATAACCGAAAATCCAAATGTTTGTTTCCTCAAAACTTTTGGCTACCATATTGTTTTAAATAAAACAACTTAAAAGACAAGAATTAGAGTTTATTTGTGAAGTTTTGGAATGAAACGTGTGAGGACGGAACGCTGTTTGTTCAAGCGAACGCCGAATGAGTGGAAGTGGAGAAACGAACAATTGAACGGATAGAGAAGAAATAATTAATCATGAGGTGTTATATAGCTTCCCAAAATGTGTTTATTATAATATTCTAAAAGTTTATCTCGTTTCTTTTTGCAATCAGGACATTGACATGCAAATTTTTTCATACCATCTATTTGAAAAAGCACCTCTGCTTTAACAATAGAATAGTACTCCTTTTCTGAAGAAAGGATTGGTCTGTCAAATAAATGTGAGTAAAATAATCTTTTAGGCATAGTGTACAAACGTACACTAACTTGTAATGATTTTCAAGTGCAAATTATTACATTATATATATTATCAGATGGACAAAGTTTGGACAAAGTAGGTTATAATTAGGACAAAGTTGATTGATATGTGGACAAAAGTGATGATATTTTCATGTTTTTCAGTGATATATTTATTAAAAGGTGTGATTATAGGCTATAAAAGCAATTATTAAAATATATGGGTGTAAATAGGTTTTGGTTTGTCCATCCGTCCAAATGAACATAACGCTTACAAAATATATTATATAAATAGATAAAATATTATTGATAGAATTAGTGGAATGAATCTTAAAAAAAGAGGTGGAATACCAACATGATTATTAAGCCAAACGATGAAGCAATCCCACCAATCCCAAGAGCCTTGGCAAGTTGGAATAGTAAAATTAGAACGTTTCATTCCTAAATCATAAAATAAATCATGTGCAATTATTCTTATTGAAACAGAAATACAAATTAAACTAAGAGTTAGAAGTACAAAGTGAAAATCAAAAACGAATTGCGCACACGACATTGCGATAGCAAGGAGTGAAGCAATTACAGTATGTAAAATTGCGAACTGATAAGTATCCCAAGTATGCCATTTGCCTTTATAGAAGTTAGCAAGGGAAGCATTCTTTGCTGATGGATGCTCATTAGTTTCTTTTGTTATATAAGCATCGTGAGTTCCTTCTATGTAGTAGATTAACACCCAAAATAATATAAAAACGATTAGGATGGCCATTTTATTGACCTCAATATAAATAAGTTATTGTACCAAGCCCAAGTGACAAAGACATTATTATTGTAAGTGCTTTGACGATTTTTAGGATTGTACCATTACAAAAATTTGATAAACAAGTTTTCAAAATAGACCTCAAAGAAATAAGCGGTGCGATTAAGCACCGTTTTGAATTGTCTTATTAACCAGCTGAAACTTTAACTGTTCCGCTATCATTCCATAAAGCACCCGCAATAGTTGGGTCTGCAGAAGGCAAGGTAAAGATTGCGCCGCCTAAATATTTAAAGTTGCCATTATCATCAATTATTTTAGGACTTAGATAAATTTTGGAACTTATTAAAGCATTCAAGTCATTATATTCTTTTACAGTATGCTGATTTGTAGCTGTGTCTGTGAAATTAAATATTGAGTTGTTGTATTCTACTTTTGACCCCGCTATTGTTGAATCGGTTAAGTATAGACCAGGTTTGACATCGCCAATTGCAGAATTATCTACTTGGATTTTGGAAGTACTTAAGTGATCCATTATAATCCTACCGCCACCACCACTAGGAAAGACACTCATAAAATTCGATTTGAAATTTGTGAAATTATAGTGTTTGCCATTTTCTGGTTCATAGCCAGTAGCAAATGCAACGCTTACATTTTTAACATAAAAATCAGAGCCTTCACCTAAATGAATTATACTTCTCCAATAACTTGTGCTTGTTGAAGCCTCACCACTACCACCAATTACTTTCATATTACAGATGAAACCATTGACACGAGTAAAGACACAAGCAATCCTTGAGTCTCTAAGGTCTAAAGTGATTGGAGGATCTTGACCCCAACCAACGCCTTCAAAATATAGTAGCGCTGGATATGAAGTTGGAGTTCTACCTTCATATCCTTGAAAAACAAATTTATCCCAATAGGCAAAACCCACTTGATTAAAAGCGTAATTAAAATCACGTGCTTCAAAAGATATTCCTAAAGATTTAACACTCGTATCAAATGCATTTAGTAAAGACCATGTATCAGTAGCATTGTCTGCAAATTTTATTATTACTTGATTATTATTTCTGACTGGATTATCCTTACCATTTCTAACCCAATTGTAATAACCATTTATATCAGTTTTGCCTTCAGATTTGTTGATGAAGGTTCCAACCCAAACTAAACGAACAACACCATTTTTATTCTTGATAGTTGGAACTTCATCTTCATTGACTAGATGTTCACCAGGATGCAAAAGAATTAAAGCGTGTCTGCCTTTCAAGTCTTCGGGTATTACATTTAGAGCTTTGTATATTGATTTGAATGCAGTATCCCAAGTTGTTCCATCATTGTTGTCGTTGCCATAAACTGGGTCGACCATTAGACGAACACCTTTAAGAATTGAGTTATCCCATATTATGCAATCACCAGGGAATTCACCATCAACAATATAATTTTTAGTAGCAATGTCACTACCTAATGATTTTAAGTAACTACGTAGTTTTCTCATTCTGGTTTCTCCTTATTTTATAAGTACGCGAATAAGTTCATCAGCCCCAGAAGCTACATCAAGAGCAAAACCATTTATTGCTTGTGGTAAAACAGAACCAGCAATATCCATTTCGGGTTGAGCAGACGAAGAAGTTACAGCAGTTCCAGTACTTGGAACGGTTGCAGAAAGAACAGTTGAAGCAACGGCTTTTCCAGCTGAGTCGGATGAAACACTTGTACCAACAGTAACAGCACCACCAGAATAAACAAGTGCAATACCAGAAACAGAGATTGGCATTTGTTCACCGATTAAAGTGTCAGCATTACAGACACCTAGAGCTTTTGCATCGGCTGAACACAAAGCACCATCAAAACCAACGAAAAGGTTTTTGGTTAAAGTTGCAGCTGCAGTGATTGAAGTGATTAAGGTTAATTGTTCAGTTTTCATTTTATATAATTCCTTAAATTATTTTTATTGTTTTTTACGTGATTTAGATTTAGGATTTTGAGCTTCAATTTTTGGCGTTTCAGTTTCAGAGTTTAATTCATCAACTTTTGGAGCTTCAAAAGTTTCTGTTTCTTTTGGAGCTTTTTCTTCGCTTCGGCTCCGCTCAGCGACCGTTGTACTATATGGCTCGGTGATCTCTGTAAGATTCCAAAGTAAATGTTTTTCGCTATCAGAGTAAGGGAACTTGTCCCCTACTTTGTAGAGCTTTTTGTTTGAAAAAATTGAAGTGTCTTTAACTAAATACATACATTACCTCATTTAAGACAAACAATCGATTATTAAATAACCAGCATCAGCACCAACGATTTTAGGAACGAAAAGGTCTGTGTTTCTTACGATTTTAACTTTTCCTTTTTCGTCGTATGTATCAACGATTGGAAAGTTTTTCATTTGCAAAGTGTAACCAAAACTAGGCTCATAAAAAGATCGTGATTGTTTAGCTTCGGGAACATAAGCAAGAACAACAGAGTCAGTCCAAACATCTTGTAGAACACCGCTTTCATCTTCATAAACAGCAGAAGCGACATAAAGCGCATCAAATTGCAAAAGTTGTTTTAGTAAATCGGCTGTGATTACTGCGTGTTGAGTATATTTCACTTTATCAGTAATAGCGGCGTGATTTTTAAGAGCAACGAAAACAGCGTTAGACATTACAATAACATTCGGATTTTTAGCGATCTGTGAACGGACTGCTGAACGAGCTGTGTCTATTGTTGCAATTGGATCTGATGTTGAAGCATTGAATTGATCTGCAGCTGCTAAAGTCACTTTATTGGTTGCTGCAAAAAGCGAAGCGTTTTGAGCCATGTTGGCACAAAGCTTTTCTTTACGTAGTGCGATAGCATCGGTAACAACATTTGTTGCGTGCATTTTAAGATTTAGCATATCTTCGTTAATCTCCCGATAATCCATAGGATATTCTAAATCGTGTTCAGTAAGAACGAAATCGATTGTAGTGTTTACAGTTGGATTAATTCGATTAGAGTCTGCACGAATTGCTCTTTCTGTGTTGTAAATTTTGAAAGCTTCTTTTGTAAACTGAGGAATTTTACCTCCCTCCTTATTTACAGAAACTAACGGAAATAAGTAGTTTGCTACTAAACCATTGTTTGAATAAACACGAGCTAACTGTGTTAAAACGGGGTCAACTATACGGCGTGCATCTAAAGTACCAGGCATGATTATACCTCACCTTTTTTATTGATTAAAATATTTAAAGCTTCGTTGAAAGAAATTGCTTCTTCTTCTGAAAGTTGGGTTGCATCATTAAAAAGCTGTAAGGATTCTTCATCAACATTCATTTGAGAAAACTCATTTGAAGTTTTCTTTTTCTGTGTAAATTCAACTTTCTTAAGAACTTCATCTGTTTGGAATGGTTGAATTAAATCAGCAAGCTCTTGGAAATCAGAAACGATTTTTGTTTGTTCATCATTTGCAAAATCTAAAGACTGGAAATGACTAAGCAGAATAAGAAGCTTGTTTTTGATAGCTGGTGTAAGGCTATCGAAGTTTAGTTTATCGATCATATTCTTTTGGAAATAAGCTGCATCAATTTTTACATTAAGCTCATTGATTTTAGATTGAAGTTCTGTTTCCAAAGTTGAATTATTTTGATTAGGAAAACTTTCCATAAACTCAACAATTTTTGCAACGTCAGATTTTAGAGAATTGAATTGTTCTAATGAAAAAATGTTTGGTTCAGTTTCAGAACCCCCTTCAGTCCCCCTTGAAAATGGGGATACCTTGTCTTGCTTTTCTGTTGGAGTTGTTTCTTCTGATTCATCAAGTTCAATTGCAGAAAATTCCATTTCGAAAGATCCAGATTCATCAGCATTAAGATTTAATTCTGCTAAGCCTTTAACTGCTGGTAAGACTCCACCAAGAAAACCGACATGATTCAATGAAAGTGTTCCATCCTCATTTTGCGTAAGAGAAACAGAGCGGTTCTTATAAATCTTTTGCTTTATTAATTCTAAGAATTCTGGAACGAGATCTGAGGCTTCGGCAAAAAGTGATTCGCCTTTGATAAACAAATTTTTAATCCAACCGAAAGCTGGAGAATTAGTTTTTGGATGCCCTACGACAATTGGAGTTGGCTCTTTGTGATTAAGAATGATTGAGTTTAGGTCGTCTAAGGTATAATCCTTAGTAACTCCGCTAGAGGAAGTGTGTTTTCCGACCTTAAAGATTTCGAGTTTCATATTAACCTCATTGTTTGTAAAAATATCTTATTAAGATTAAATCTAAATAATAGTTGATTTTAAAATAAACTATTTGTATTATAATGTCAAGTAAATTATAAACTAATTGCTTTATTATTTGGAGTTAGAAATGGCAAGACCAAAGAAAGAAATAGATGGTAGTAAAGTGCAGCAATTAGCTGAATACGGACTAAATAATACAGAAATTGCGGAATATTTTAATGTGTCTGAAGGAACTATTAGGAATAGTTTTTACGAATTTCTTGCAAAAGGGAGATTAAACGTAAAAACTAAGTTAAGAAGGAAACAAATTCAAGTAGCATTGAAAGGAAATCCAGCTTTACTAATTTGGTTGGGTAAAATAATGTTAGGGCAAAAAGAAAAGATTGAGACTGAGGGAAAATCTGAATTAACTATTATTAGAAAGATTGTGGAACTGGGTGAAAAGAAATTAAAAACTGAGAGCAAGAAAAATGAGTGATAAATTAGTTGAAATAGAATATCACGAAAAACAAGATGAGATATTCTTTCGTGATGATGTTAGGTTCAAAGTTATTGCTAAAGGTCGGCGTTTTGGTTTGACTAAGGGAATGATAAATTATGCTGTTGAGCGTGCATTGAATGGCAAGGGGGAAAAGATACTTTGGGTTGATACTACTTACCCAAACATTCAAAGATACATTGAGCGTTACGCTATGCCTATTTTAAGGCACTTGCCTAAAGGATATATGGATTGGAATAAATCCAGAAATGAGATTAAACTGTTTACGGAGAAAGAAGCAATAATAGATTTTCGTTCTTCTGATAGACCAGAAAATATTGAGGGATTTGGATATAATTTAATAATAATAAATGAAGCTGGAATAATATTAAAGAATGAAAATTTATGGTTGGAATCTATTCGTCCAATGATGTTGGATTATAAGGCTGATGCTATTATTGGGGGAACTCCAAAGGGAAAGAAATATAGAGGGAAAGAGCATTTGTTTTATAAGCTATTTAAGAAAGGAAAACCCCCTCTAAATCTCCCCCTTGAAAATGGGGAGACTTTTGCGGATATGAAAGAATTGCAGAAAGCAAAGCAAGGTGATTTGTTTCCAGAGGAAGCCGAAAAAGTAAGTAATTGGAAGTCATATAATTATTCGAGTTATGATAATCCCATGCTTGATAAAGCTGAGATTGATGAGCTTGCGAGTGAAATATCTCCAGCATTAAGGGACCAAGAGATTTATGGTTTGTTTGTGGATGCCAATACTGAAAGGATTATTAAACGTGAATGGTTTGGAGTAATAGATAGAATAAACACTGAAGAAAACCGCAAAGCCGGAAAGGCACTAAGGATTATACAGAGTTGGGATACTGCTTTTAAGAAGAATCAAGAGAATGATTTTTCTGTGTGCACTACTTGGGAGGTTTGGAATAATAGATATACTTTAATAGACATTTTTAGAGAGAGGTTGGAGTTTCCAGAGTTAAAGAAAAAGGTAATTGAATTGAATGAATTGTTTAAGCCGAATGAAATAATTATCGAGGACAAAGCAAGCGGAATTAGTTTAATTCAAGAGTTGCAGAGAGAAACGGTATTACCGATAAAGGCTATAAAAGTTAGCAGCGATAAGATTAGTCGTGTGCATTCCATTACACCAATAATCGAAGCTGGGAATGTAACGCTGTATGTATTAAGTGAGCATGTGAATAAGTTTTTAGATGAGTGTGAGGATTTTCCGAATGGGGAGTTTGATGATATGGTGGATAGTATGAGCCAAGCTCTGGAATATTTGAGGAATAGTGTTGTTAGGGTGGAGATTCCTAGACCGATTAGTAGGAAGTATAGAAGAAAGAAAATTTACTGACAAGAATAGCACGCGGATTGAACGGATTAGACTGATAAGAACGGATAGAGCAGAAACCCCGATGGAATAGGAAAAGAAAGAGCATTCCACGGGGCAAGGATGGATTAAGAGTAAGATTAGGAATTAAGATTAAGAGGTTTTTATGAGCAAGTTATATATGGAGTATTTGAAGAGGGAGAATACTTTTCTTGGGATGATTGGGAATATTCTTCCAGATCCAGATAAGATTCTTGAACAGAATGGGAATGACCTTTCTATTTATAGGGATTTGCTGATTGACCCTCATTTGACTGCAACGATACTTCAAAGGAAAATGCAAGTGTTGCAAATGGGATGGGAAGTTGAGAGTGAAAGCGAGCAACTGCGTAATGAAGGAATTGAGATAATGAGAAGATTTCCTATGCAGAATATCATGAGTCAAATGCTAGATTCAATTTTGTATGGGTTTAGTGTTTCTGAAATATTGTGGATGAAAAGTAATGGAAAAATTGTACCAACTGAAATTATCGCAAAGCCTCAAGAGTGGTTTGCCTTTGATAAAGACAATGAGTTGAAGATTGTTGAAGGGGCTTCGACTCCGCTCAGCCGCCGTGGATTAAATAAATTGGTGGAAGTGCCTAAGTATAAATTTATTTTGGCAAGGCATCAGCCAACGTTTAGTAATCCATACGGTGAAAAGATATTGAGTCGCTGTTATTGGCCAGTGAAGTTGAAGCAATCATCAATTGAAAGCTGGGTGCAGTTAATTGAAAAGTTTGGAATCCCATATTTGATTGGGGTTGTTTCTGATACTGCTACTCCTACAGAAAAAGAAGCTGTTATTGATGACTTATTGGAAATGATTGAAAACAATGTTGCTACTCGTGGAGTGTCGCAACAGATTGAGATTAAAGAGCAGACAACTTATGATGTTGGTCAAATGTTTGAAAAGATGGTGGAGTTTCAGAATAAGGAAATCTCTAAAGCTGTGTTGTCTGTTACTCTTACTATTGATGTTGGAAATAGTGGAAGTTACAAGGCTAGTGATGTTCATAGACAAATGCTTGAATATATCGGGATTAGTGATAAGAAGATTATTGAGGGTGCATTGAATCAGATGTTTGATTATTATACTGAGTTGAATTATGGTACTTCGACTTCGCTCAGTAACCGTGATAAGAAGATTCGTGTGAAGCTGACGAAGAAAGAGCGGATTACTGAGGAGACTGCTGGTAGAGATAAGATACTTAGTGATATTGGGATTAATTTTAGTAAAGATTACTTCAAGAAAAAATATAATTTAGGAGACGATGACTTTGAATTAGCCTCTATGAAATAGAAAAGAATCCCAGTGGAATATTAAAAGAAAAAGCATTCCAAGGGATAAAGAAAAATAGAACACAGCTTGAACGAATTTGCACAGATGATAATTAGGATCATTTATTGTCGTTTGTAGTCATTAAAAATGATATAAGGTAATATTAAAATATTGAACAATAATTATTGCATATCTTGATTTTATAAAACAATTTATTTAAGTTAAAAACTAAGAAAGGCATAGTGTGGATGTTTGTGAGGAAAATGTGATGGGATTTAATATGAGCGCTGGTTTACTTAAGAAAAAAAATTAGAAAAGCTATTGTTGCTATTAGACGAGTTATGCCGGTTAAAGAAAAATAAGTTGACTATAGAAGTTTTTTGATACATAACGATTAATAAGGCATAATTGTTAGAACAGACAAAGTTAAAAAAGAAATCATATAAAGTAGTTTATAAAAGGGAGTGGTTATGAAATTATTGAAAAGTATTTTTTTAGTTTTATTTATTTCAAACGCATGTAATGCTCAATGGCAAAAATCTACATTAGATATAGAGCATACATCTGGTGTGATGAATTTTAATGACAAAGTAATAGTTGGAACAAGTGGAGATGGGATTTATTATTCTACTACTGATGAAGAAACTTGGGTAAAATATTCAAATGAGTTTGACTCAGTTGGTGATAAATTCAGTGTTTATAAATTTTATCAATTTGAAGATTTATATGCTTGTACGGATGTGGGATTGTTTAGATTATCTAAGGGTGAGGAAAATTGGGAATACTTAAACCAAGGAAAATTTAGAGCGTTTTACAAAGGCGATGGTTACTTGCTTTCAGTACCAATTGATGGCGAAAAATTATTACGTTCCACTGATGATGGACATACTTGGGAAGTAATAGATAGTGATTGGACATATGCATTTATGACTATCATTAATTATAAAAATAGTCTACTTGGTGCACATGATAAAGGTTTATACCAATCTTTTGATAAAGGTTTGACCTGGATAAAAATAGATGATTACAGCAATACTTTTGAATTGAAAGTCAGTGATAATAAAATTTATAGAGCAACCAATAGCGGAATTCTTATATCTGAAGGAAACATAGACGAATGGACTAATATTGGTCCAAGTGCACAATTTATAAATGATTTTACAGTATTTGACGACCTACTAATAATTTCTGGATATAACAATGGATTGGTTTGCAAGAACAAAAATTCGAATGGATGGGTTAGGTCCGATTTAGGCTTAAAAGGAGATGGAGTTTACGAGGTTAAAGCCACCAATGTAATTGGGGATAAAGTTTTTACAACAAATAATTCTGGATTATGGATACGAGATTTGAACGATTTTTATATTCCTCAACTTGAAGTTACAAAATTAGTTGAATTTAATGAAAAACCAGAGGTGGGCGATTCTTCATTTACTCACTTTTCGTTGAGCAACAATGGGTTTGATACATTATTTATAACCGATATTATTAGTGACAACCCAAATTTTAGAGTATGGAGTAAAAATTTCGCATTGGCTCCCAATTCGGGATGGTCAAATGTAATTACATATAAACCCACAAATGCTGGGAAAGAAGATGCTACACTAAAGATTATAGCTAAAAACAATAAATATGGTAATAATAATACAGTTAAGGTCTATGCTGAAGCTTTGCCTACAAAATTTGCACTCAATCAAAATTATCCAAATCCATTTAATCCTAGTACAGTGATAAGTTATGATTTACCAAATAATGGATTTGTGGAATTAAAGGTTTATGATATTTTAGGGAAAGAAGTTGCAAATTTAGTTAATGAAGAGCAACAAAGTGGTAATTACAAAGTAGAGTTTAATGCTTCTTCTTTTTCTAGTGGAATTTATTTTTATAGAGTTGTAAGTGGAAATAATTCAATGATTAGAAAGATGGTGTTGTTGAGATAGAAGTAAAAGATTTAAATTCTTTTGGTTTTCTGGGCGAGGCAGGATAAATGGAGCAAATGTTAGTTTCTTCATAACTTTTGCGGAATTTAGCGTTTACCCGAAGCCCATCTACGCAATTAAGTGGCATTGAATAACGGAACGAAAAAGGGAATTTCTTTCTGCCCTTTGTAGTGAAGTGGTAAAATCTTGATAGACTAATATGGCAAAGCTCCTAAATGTTGTTTTGATTTACTACCAAATTTGTTTTGTGCCGAGTTTATATAATTGAAGTTATGCGAAGCATTTCCACGCTATCGCATAACCAGCAATTATGTAATACTGGCTTTCTAATGTGATGTGACGGGGTGTTTTTTGTTTAATGATGTTAGTATTTAATGATTAGAATTGTTAGTTTTCTAAAAATAATTAAAGTAATTAGTAATTATACTATGTCATTCATTAGCTAATATATAAAAGAAATATTTATGGATAAACTAGAATTAATACCAATTGAAAATTTATTAAAAAAAGAATTTTTCATTCCTGCTTACCAAAGAGGCTATCGGTGGAACGAAAGACAAGTAATAGATTTATTGGAGGATATTCTTGAATTTCAAGAGAAAGAAGATAAAGAAAAAGGTGAATTTTATTGTCTTCAACCAATAGTCGTGACTAAAAAGATAAATGATGGATGGGAAGTTATTGATGGACAACAAAGGCTTACTACGCTATTCATTCTTTTATCCTATCTCGAAGAAGCAAGAAAAATTATGTTTAACAGAGTTGAGAAATTTGTCATATCTTATGAAACAAGAGAAAAAGAAGATTACAGCAGCAAAGAATTTTTAGAAAAAATATTAGAAACAAAAGAGGTTAATACTAAAAACATTGACTTTTTTCACATTAGTAAAGCCTATATATCAATAAAAAAATGGTTTGAATACAATAACATTAATAAAGCTGATTATTTAAATACTCTACTAAAAGTAGACTACAGAGATGCTAAAGACATTGCCAATAATGTGCGATTTATTTGGTACGAAGTGCAACCGAAAAGTGAGAATTTATCAAAGAATATTTTCACAAGAATAAATATGGGCAAAATTTCACTTACAAACGCTGAACTTATTAAAGCTCTATTTTTTATAAATAGTAGCCAAACAGATAAGGAAAGAGAAAAATACCAACAGAAACTTGCTTACGAATGGGAAAATATAGAAAATACTTTACAAAATAAGAGTTTTTGGTTTTTCTTAAATAAAACTTACAACTCAAAGCCTACAAAAATTGCATATATCTTTGATTTAATTGCAAATAAATATCGAAATGAGGTAACAATTAAGATAAACAAATCAATTGACAAGTACTATACTTTCTATATATTCAATAACCTAATAAAGAACAACAAAAAAACAAAAAATGAATTATGGGAAGAAATAAAAACATATTTTAGAACTTTTGAAGAATGGTATAATAACAATGTATATTATCATTTAATTGGTTATTTAATTCATATAGGTGAAGATGTTGAACAAATTAAATTACTTTCTAATAATATCTCAAAATCAGATTTCAAAAAAGAACTAATTAAATTAATAAGTTTAGATATTAAGAGAAAATTTGAAAAAAAGAGAATTGAATCGATAATTGAATTGTCGTATGAAGAAAACAGTGATCTCATTAGGGAAATATTGCTTTTGTTTAATGTTGTTTCAACAATGAATAGTAAATATTCAAAATTCCCTTTTGAAAGATTTATTGAAGAAAAGTGGAGTTTGGAGCATATTCACGCACAAAATTCAGAAGATTTAAAAACTGACAAACAAAGAAGGCTACTATTAGAAGAACAAAAAATATTTTTCAACAATGTAAAAGAGGAAAATATCGAAGAAAAAATAACAAACCTTTTAAAAGTTAGTAATATTGAACTTGATTCATTTGTTAGTTTACAGGAAGAAATATTTCAAAAATATTCGGAAAATGAAAACGTAAATATACATTCCATTGATAACATGGCTTTACTTTCCACTGAAGATAATTCTGCATTAAACAATAACATTTTTCCGATAAAAAGAGATAAGATAATTGAACTAGACGAAAAAGGTTCATTTATACCTATTTGCACAAAAAATGTATTTCTTAAATATTATAGTAAAGACGTTTCTCAAAATTCAGAGTGGACAAAAAAAGATAAGGAAGCATATCGGAATGAAATTGAAACAAAGTTAAATGAATTCTTACCTAATGAAGAAAAAACTGATGAAGACTAAATATACTTTTTGGGAATTATTAAGAAATTATGGAGTTGAAATTCCAAAAATTCAACGTGATTATGCACAGGGTAGAAAAGACATTGCAATTGTAAAAATTGTAGATAAATTCTTAGAGGATATAAAAGAGTCCATTAAAAAAAACGAGGAATTAAATCTTGATTTTGTTTATGGTAAAGTTGAAAATAATATACTAATACCACTTGATGGTCAACAACGCTTAACCACTTTGTTTTTAATTCACTGGTATATTGTATTAAAAGAAAACAAGCTAACTGATGAAATAAAATCAGTTCTATTAAAATTTACGTATGAGACCAGAGTAAGTTCGGGTGATTTCTGCAAAAGTCTAATAAATGAAAATATAGATTACAATGCAATAAATGGGAAGATTAGTAATACGATAAAAGATAGCAAATG
Source organism: Bacteroidota bacterium (assembly GCA_018818165.1). Lineage (GTDB taxonomy): Bacteria > Bacteroidota > Ignavibacteria > Ignavibacteriales > Melioribacteraceae > 1-14-2-50-31-20. The sequence continues at coordinate 58,123 of JAHISP010000048.1, forward strand.
GTATTATTTGTCTTGGGAACTTGATCCTACTGTATCAGCTATGTTGAATATGCTAGATACGATACACAGTAAGTTTAAAGATCTTGAACAACCTTTATTTGAGAAATTGGAAAAAGGAAATAATGTAACTTTTCAGTTTTTACCTCTTGAACAGTTCAAACTTACTGATGAACTTTATATAAAAATGAATGCAAGAGGTAAGCCACTTACTGAATTTGAAAATTTCAAAGCAAATTTCTCTCAATATTTAACATCAATAGAAGAAAAATCAAAATTAGACAATGAATGGTTAGATGTGTTTTGGAATTTTGAAAAAAACGAGCACTCAGAAATAATCACTAAAAATGTTGATGAGAAATTCTTCAATTTTTTTAAAAATATCACACTGAATTTTTATGCAGAATTAAAACCAGTTAATAAAGAAATAGTTGAAAATTTTAACCTTTTTGATAATTACCAAGAAGTATACCAAAGTGAGAATAATGTAAATCAGATTACTAAAATATTAGATGGACTAATTGATTATGAGGATATTAAAAAAATTTTCATAGACTTTTTATCATCATCAATAAATTATTGGCAAAGAATACGTTTTTATTCCCTTGGACTTTTTTTCATAAACTATGGGAAAATAACTGATGAAAATGAATATATCTTTAAAAGGTGGTTGAGAGTTTCAACTAATCTTATCAATAATACTTTAATTCAAAGTGCTGATAATTATCAAGATGCAATCCGTGCAATCAAAAAATTGAGTGAGAATATCGAAGATATTTACACATCAATAGGTCAATCTTCAGATACAATTGAATATTTCTTAGGTATTCAGAGAAAAGAAGAAAGTACTAAAGCAAAGTTAATAATTGAGAATTCAGAATGGGAAGAATTGTTTTCTAATATTGAACAGCATCCATATTTTGATGGGCAAATTGGGTTTATTCTAGAGTACTCTAAAGATCAAAACAATAATTATGATAAAGATATTTTTAGAAGCAGCTCCCAAATACTTTCAAAACTATTTGGAAAGGAATTCAGGGAGAAGTATGACTATTTATTCCAAAGAGCATTATTAACAAAAGGTAATTATCTTGTTGATGTTGGTCAAAATAAAACATTTTGCATATTTGATGAAGCATTAAGAACAAAAATGGATAATTGGAGAAAGGTTTTTAATGATAATCTCAAAACAAAATATTTAAAAGAATTATTGATGGATGTTGATGAATATAATATCAAAGATAGTTTAATTGCAATTGTAAGAAGACACAGCAAAACAAATTGGATGAAGTATATTATAGAAAAACCTGATAATATTTCTTATTGCAATTATCGTCAAATAAGGTTCTATTCAGATAAAATTTATCTTTTATCAAAAGTTCAAATGAATGGAATGCATAGAGAATTAAATTCATGGGACTTGTATGAACATGTATTTCAAGACAAAATATTTATGCCTTTTCAACGAACACGTTATTATGAAAGCAAATCCACAGAAGAACCTCATATTTTTATTGGACCTTTTGATTATGATAAAAATAAATATTATTTAATTATAGAGTTTTTTGGAACCAACAAATTTCGACTAAAGTTGTGTGAAAAAATAACGGAAAATCATTATTGGCATTATTCTCCAAGAATCCCAGATAAATTTAGTAAATTATTAATAAGTTATGGTTTTGATAAAAATACAATAACACTTAAAAAAGATGAGATAGAACCGAAAATAGAAACAATCTGTGATGAATTACAAAAATTAAAAGATTAAAGCTCCAAGAAAATATTTGCAAAGGGGTGGTTGCATAATTGATAATAACCAAATCAACTAAAACAAACATATAATTATTAGTAAAATTGAAGTTTCAAGAAGAAAAAGGAAGGGCTACCAAGGTAGAGGGCACAACCTCAGTAGCCCTTTTGAGTCGTTGTATTGCTACAACTATCAGTTGAAACTTAAAGAATAAAAATTGTGTTGTCAAGAGATTATTTTACTTGGCTGTGGATATTGTTAATAATTTTTGTAAAGATTTATGATTTTGGATAGTCATCTATTGGACCAAATTCTTTAAGTCTATTTTCCATTCTTTCTGTTAGAAGGGCAAGTGAACCTTGCACCAATGATAATAGAAAAAAGCTAAGTTTATTTTTATCAAAATAATTTGAACCTCCGAATATATCGAAACGTGTTTCGAGATTATCATTAAATCTTAGATAACAGCCTTTGTCTGCAAGCTCTTTGAACATTTCGAATGATATATACAAATTGGTTGCTTCATTTGTGATGGCTTTGTTTAACATTTCGTTCATGTTGTTGCCTCTTGGGTTTATAATAGTTGTAGCTAATATACGAATAAAAATGAAATGGATTAAAGAAGTTGGAATAAGGTTATTTAATTGTTTTTATTTAGTATTTTGCACAATATTATTCTGAAACATAACTAGAGCAAAAGGCAACTAAGATGAAGTGTGAAGTTCAAACTAAAGATAATAAAATATTTGCACCTCTTAAAAACAAGTGGTTAATGTCAAAGCCTGAAGAAATGGTAAGGCAGAAATATATTTGTCGTTTAATTAACCATTATGGCTTTACGTTTGAGCAAATGTCACAAGAAGAGAAGGTAAACAATTCTCAAAGAGGCCAAGGGCGTGCAATGGCTGATATTGTTGTATGGAAATCGAAAGATGATAGAATAAAAGAGAACAGTCCAACAATAGTTATAGAGTGTAAAGCCGAGCATTTGACTATTAGAGAAGAAGATTTTTTTCAAGGGTACAACTACGCTTCATGGGCTGGGGCTGAATTCTTTGTTACAACAAATTTAAAAGAGACAAGAGTTTTCAAGGTACGTAAAGGTAAGATCCCTAAAAGACTTGATGAAATTATTGATATGCCTGATGCTAAAATAATTAATGATAAGAAAAAAATTATTGAATTATTGCAGCAAACAAAAGCCTTTACTAGAGATGAGTTTTCTAAACTACTTTTCAAATGTCACAATATTATTAGGAATAATGACAAACTATCACCTGAAGCTGCATTTGATGAAATTAGTAAAATTTTATTTATTAAAATTAGATATGAGAGAACTAATGATGGAACTCAAATTTTTTCATTAGATGAATTTGAAAAGGGTAGAAAAAACTACGAACAATTTAAATCAGATGATGCACCTGAGTTCTATCAATTTTTATTTGAGCAAACAAAAAAAGATTTTAAAGATGATGATCTGTTTGAAAGTCATGAAAAAATAAATGTTAAGCAAGGTAGTTTTGAAGCAATAGTTAAAGAGCTGCAAAAATATAATCTTTCAACTACTTCAGATGATGTGAAAGGGATAGCATTTGAAAAATTCTTAGGAAGGACTTTTAGAGGTGAGTTAGGACAATTTTTTACACCTAGACCAGTAGTTGATTTTATGGTAGAAATACTTGATCCTCATGAGGGAGAGGTGGTTTGCGACCCCGCTTGTGGGAGTGGTGGCTTTTTGATTAAGACATTTGAATATGTAAGGTCGCAAATTGAAGAAGATATACAGAAAGCAAAAGAGAAGATAAAGGTAAAATACTATGATGCAAGTTTTGAAAAACTTTCAGAGAAAGAGAAAACATTAATTGACGAAATTGTAAATAATTTATTTAATAAACTTAACACAGAGTTGGACATAAATAATGAGAGAAGTCGCTTAAGAACACTTTCGTATGATTGTATTTTTGGAACTGATGCAAATTCTCGAATGAGTAGAACTGCAAAAATGAATATGATAATGCATGGCGATGGTCATGGTGGAGTGCATCATAATGATGGTTTACTTAATGTAAATGGAATTTTTGAGAATCGATTTGATATAATATTAACAAATCCCCCATTTGGTTCGAGGGTAGAAAAGACGTTGAAAATAACGGAAGACGATAAATTTACTGATGAGACAAGAATTAAGAAATATCAAAATATATTTGGTCCCGCTTATAACGAAGCAATGAAACAGGTTACAGATAATATTGGGTCTCCAATTCTGAATTTGTATGAAACAGGAAAAATGAGTTCTTTAACAGAAGTTCTATTTATAGAGAGAAGTTTAATGTTACTAAGGCCTGGAGGAAGAATGGGAATTGTTTTGCCTGAGGGTGTTTTAAATAATAGCAATTTACAGAAGATACGTGACTATGTTGAGAGCAAAGCAAAAATACTTTTAATAACTTCAATACCTCAAGATGTATTTATTGCTTCTGGTGCAACGGTAAAGCCAAGTTTACTATTCTTTAAAAAATTTACTGACGAAGAGAGCAAAACTTATTTAAAAATTGTATCTGAAGCGGAAAAGGAAGTAAACAAAAAATATGAGCAAGAAGTATTAGCTCTGAAAAAAATGTTGGAGCAAAAGGGAAAAATGGCTCTTAATAAGGATGAAAAGAAAGAAGCTAGAAAGCAGTTGAAAAATTATGAATTAAAGATTGAAATAGAAATAAAGTCTAAAGTAAAAGAAAAGTTTGATTATGAAATACCTATTGCAGAAGTTGAAAAAGCAGGGATCAGTACAACAGGAGCTGAAATAGATAACGAGCTTAATCCTTTAAGAGATGAGTATGTAAAATATAGAGAAAAGAAAAAGCTTTGGGAAAATGTTATAGATTCTGTTAGTTATGATATTGCTGATAATGAAAAAATCATAAGAATTTCTAAAGTTAGTGAACCGGTAGAAATTTATGGATAAGATGAACAGAAATAAAAAGGCGGTTCTTGAATTTATATCTTATTCTAGTTTTGAAAAATGGTACGTCAGTTATTATTTAAATCCTTATAGAATAACAAGTAAATACCCTTTAATATCTTTAGATAATTTAATTGAACCAATACAAATTAGAGTAAAAAAAGACGACTATGATGGACTTTCCCCAATTGTTGGTAAAATTAGTTTCAAAGATGGAAAGATTCATTTAAGAGATGAGAATAAAACTGGTATGGATTTATACGTTTTGCCGATTAATGAATTATTGGTTTCAAAAATAAATTTTCATCAAGGAGCAGTAGCAATTAATAATAATGGTAAATTAGTTTGTTCTACTCATTATCAACCATATAAAATTGACAATAATAAAATAAATAGGAACTATCTAATACTTGTTTTAAGGAGCAATGGATTTTTAAATTTTATTAAATACTTACGAGCTGATGGTATAAAAAACGAGGCTACATACGAATTTATTGGACAATTAAATATTCCTTTCCCAAAACTGGAAGAACAAACTAGAATAGTTAAATCTTATTATGACAGAGTCCAACTTGCTGAGAGGCAAGAGATGAATGCAAATAAAATAGAGAAAAATATTGAGACATATCTTTTTGATGCTTTGGGAATAAAAAAACTACAAAAAGGAAAAAATAAAAAAGGATTGCAAATTGTAAATTCTAGAAATGTTGAAAGGTGGGCCGTTGATTTTCTAAATAAAGTGGCTGTTATTTCAGAAATATTAAGAGGTAAATATAAAATAGTAAAGCTTAGGGATTTTATAGACTCTTATCAATATGGGTTATCTGAAAAGTCATCAATAGATAAGATTGGACCACCCATGTTAAGAATGAATAATATACTAAACTCTGAGCTTGACATTACTATATTGAAGTACATTTCTATTAACGATAATGTTAAGGATAAATACACATTGGATAAGGGAGATTTGTTATTTAACAGAACCAATAGTAAAGAACTTGTTGGTAAAACGGCAATTTTTTATGAAGATGAGGAATATACTTTTGCTTCCTATTTAATAAGAGTTGTAGTTAATACAGAAAAAGCAAATGTAAATTATATTAATTACTTGTTTAATTCTAGTCTTCTTAAATATCAAAAAGATATGGTTAGTAGACAAATCACAGGCCAGGCAAATATTAATGCTCAAGAAATGCAAGAATTTCTATTCCCCTTACCTCCTTTGCAAACACAAAAAGAAATAGCAAATATTTTAGATAAAATGAGAGATGAGATGAATTCTCTTAGGCAGCATGCAAAAGAAAATCGAACATTAGCGATTGAAGAATTTGAAAAGGAGATATTTAAATGAAGATAAAAGAACTGTGGATTGAGGAATATAAAAACCTTAAAGATTTCAAGATAAATTTTGAGTCAGATAATCCTATCTCAGTATTTATCGGTAATAACGGGTCTGGAAAGTCGAACATGCTAGAAAGTATAGTTTTGATTTTTAAGTATCTGTTACTTGATGAAATAGATATACCCATTTTTAAGTATTCTATAAAATACGAATGTGAAGGAAATAATATTTCCATTAAACAAGATGCGTTGGATGGTTATAAAATAATGATAAACGATGAACAAAAGGATTTATCTTTTTTGCGTAGTGGATATTTAGGAACCAGATATCTCCCAGATAATATTTTAATATATTACTCAGGCTTTAACAAAAGAATGCAGAATTATACTCAAAAATTTGATGATGATTATAGGAAAAGTGTTGAAAAATCTGGAAATAACAGTAAGCGACATATGTTCTATGTGAATCCAGATTATTTTCCATTAATTCTTCTTTCAATGTTGTCTTCTGATTTAACTAGCGTTCATGACTTCCTAAAAGAAAAATTCAATATTGAAAAAATTGAAAATTTTTCTATTAAATTTAAGCAACCTAGATGGGCAAAAAATTCTAATGCAAGCATTGATACTTTTTGGGGAGCGAAAGATGGAAATGTAAAAACGTTCCTGAGTAATTTAAAAAGAAACCAGAATGAAATTAAAAATGAAAATACATTCCTTTTTTCAGGTGATAAACTAAAAACTATTAGAGAGGATGAGCATATTGGTTACGACAGAGACTTATATAAAATGCTGGATGCTACCTATTTGGATGATTTAATAGATAATGTTAGTGTTACACTTCTTAAAACAACAGGAGAAAAGGTTAATGATTATAACTTTTCAGAAGGTGAGAGACAACTTCTCACAATCCGAGGACTTGTAGAGTTTTTTGATTATAAAGAAACCCTATATCTTTTTGATGAACCAGATACATTTTTACACCCAAAATGGCAAAGGGATTTTATTGGCGAAATTGAGAATTTTATTGGTGAAAAAAATCATTTTCTTATTACAACTCACTCCCCTCAAGTATTATCAAGTATGCATGAGAATAATGTTTGGACTATGGAAAATGGCAAAATATATTCGATTGATTCAAATGGCTTATTTGGTAGAGATACCAACTCTATATTGGAAGAAGTTATGGAAACTTCGGAAATGTCACTCAAAGCAAATAAATATATTGAAAAGTTTAGTAATGCAATAGCACAAAAAGATGTGGAATCAGCCGAAAAATGGTTAGTAAATTTAAAAGAACATTTGTCTGAAAAGGATCCATTTTATACTGTAGCAGAAATGAGGATTGATCGATTGAAGAGAAAGTCAAATTGAAATTTATAGTAAAAGGATCTTCGCCTCAAATATTTGAAGATTGGAAAGAAAACTGTCGGGTTATTAATGAACCAAGATGGGACATGTTTCAGAACCCTGAGAAAGAGAGCGTAAAGGAAGCATTACTGCTGGACCAAGGTTATATCTGTTGTTATTGTGGACTAAGAATTGAGAATGATCCATCGACTGAGATTGAACATATAAAACCCAAAGTAGAATGTACTGGGACAGACGAACAAAAAGCTATGGATTATGATAATTTTCTCGCTTCTTGCAATGGGAGTCAAAAAGAACCGAAACCTAGAATTACCCATTGTAATAATTTTAGACAAAATAAACATCTTGTAATTACTCCACTTAATGAAAAGTGCGAAAGTGTTTTTTTATATACTTCTAAAGGCATTACTATTTCTAAGGACTCCACTGAAAGTATAAAGAAATTAATTGAAGAAGTATTAAACCTAAATGCTACAAAAATAAAAAACAAACGTGAAGAAATTCTTCTCGCACTTGAAAATGATTTTGCTACTAAGTCTGAAGAAGAAGTGAAAGAGGAAATTCATGCTCTATCTCAAAAAATAAATGATAGATTTAAGGAAATGTGTTTTGTGAGTATTAACTTTTTGCAAAATACTTTTTTATGAAGGTTTCAACAAAATAGTGGATGAGTATTGTTTAATAGAGAGATGTGTTATGGTATCTCACAGAATTACAATGGCAAACTCAGAACGAATTAAATAATACATCTTTATTCTATTATGAAAAGTCTGTTTCAAATAGATGTTTGCTAGGGGTTAGAGTTAAAATTGCTTCATCTTCAATTTTTTGAGTTGTAACTAAATCTGCATCACCAAAATTATCTTTCAAATCGCCTTCTTCGTTTAGTGCTAAAATATATTGAAATTTTTTGCCTAATGATTTTTGTTCATCGAGGTATTTTATTACACTTATAAAGTGGGCTTTATCCATGCCATCAAAAATACCATCATGGATTAAAAAACGAGGCATTTTAATATTGTTATCGATAGCATGGAATAAAATAGATAAATCACCAAATACTCTTATTCTTAATAACAATTATACTGATAATACCAGTTACAAAACCATTAAGAGCACAACTGAAGAAAATGACATTGTGTTTTTAAGTGAAAAAGAATTGATGATACATTGCAATATGAAGCTCAACAATGAAAGACTTGATAGAGTTAGAGTTTGTTTATCAATGTTTGACTGATATTCGTTATTCTGACATTCAGAATATTAAGCATCCAGACGTTGAGGATGCCACATGGAAAGTTAGAAAAAAGAAGGCTCGGCAAATACTAGAAATACCTCTAAGTAACTTAGCATTATTTATTTTGGCGAAGAATAAAGAATATCCGCAGCCTTACCTATAATCTCAAACAGAAGCAAAACAAGTACATCAAAGCGCTATGCGAACATGCTGAAATTGACACTCTGGTTACATCTGTAAAATATCAGGGAAGCAATAGAATTGAAACAGCAACAAAGAAATATGAGGATATAGGAACACATGCGACAGGCAGAACGTTTATAAGTTTGTCATTACAGAAAGGAATGAAAGCTGATGTTTAATGGCAATTACTGGGCACACTACATATAAAATGATGCAGAAATATTTGAAGATTGCCGACGAGCATAAACGTGATGAAATGGATAAAGTATTGGGAGGCCCAATGCGAATTATAAAATAGATTCGGAATATTATCAAGTATAAAAGTACCAAGTGATTCAATAGCATCCTCAAAATTCCCTTTAAATAAGTAGCAAATTTATGCTTAGAACTTATTTGCAATAAAAAACAAAATAATCTGTTGTTCTATCAAAAAGCTTCAAAATAATCTAAAATCTACACAAAAAACCCACATGAAAAAAATGACGTAAGAATGACGTAAATGGAATACCGCTATTTTGTATCGTAGCATATGGAAAATAAAAATAGTATAAATAGCAAAATAACGACATGAATTAAACAGTTAGTTTTAAATAATAGTTAGCGAAAGGTCTTATTGATTAAATACCAGACGTTAAATATAATTAATTAGTAATAATTAAAATATTGTCATGTGACAAAGAAAATAAAAGGACGATAAAGTGCATAAGATACTTAAAATAAACAATACAATAATATAACATGAGGCTAAAATTGCAAAACAATAGCACAACTTACTGGAAACAAAATCTATTCTTGATGAATAGAGAAACAACACCGTCAAATTCAGCACAGTACTTAACCCTATCACAATCAAAACACTACAAATTAACCAATCACAGAAAAATTCTTTGTTCAAAATATAGTGGAAGGTACTTAGTCTTTTTTGAGGATGCTTCACCTCGACTCCGCTCGGTGACCATGCGAAATAACCAAGCCTCGAATGAGAATATTTTAATTGATGAAGATGTTGAACCGCCGTAAGAAAACACATGTCATTTGTCGTTATTAAAAAAGTGTCATTAAGTGGTAATTGAAAAAGAAGAGGAAGAAAAATGAAGTATTTGGAAGAATTAATAGAAGAATGTGAAGAAATAAAAGTTCGGTTTGAAGAAAGCAAGGAATTGATTTTGTGTTGTGATGCTAAGAACCGATTGGATGAGATTGTGAATAATGGGATGCTGCTTAAATATAGTAAAGCAATTAGTTCTGTTGATGTTCTAAGAAATTTTTTGGTGGAGTTAAAGGCTTGTAATAATGACGAAGAAATTATTGGTTTAATGATTAGGGCGAAGAACTAACATGCAAATTTTGGAAGGTGTAAATAACGAAATGCTTATGCAACTGTTGCAACATATTAGTGGTGCTAACCAAAGCGTTGCTTATGTAAGCTTACGGAAATTTATTGATGACTATTTAGATTTTGTGAAACAGAATAGGTCTGCCAAATATTACATTAGTCATACAGTTAGTTTTAAGCATTTGATTGGGTACTTCCAAGAACAGAAAATAATGTCAACGATTACGTTTAGAGAAACTGAGTTGTTTATGACGAAGTTACAGAATAGTATGGGTGAAGGTTATAGGGTTTACTATAGGAATTTAAAAACTGCCTTTAATAAAGGGGTTGATTGGGGTTACATTTCTGTTAATCCTTTTTTGAAAATAAAATTACCGAAGAAACAAAAGAATCATCCAGAATTTATTACCAAAAAAGGACTTGATGAGATATTGAAAAATATTGATGTGAAAGTAGTTAGAGATGTATCATCACTAGGTTTTTTTACCGGTTGCAGAATTGGTGAGTTAATCAATTTAAGATGGAGTAGTGTTAATCTTGCTGAAAGGTTTATTGTTATTGGTGATGATAGTTTCAAGACAAAAACAAGAGAGCAAAGGACCATTCCCCTTTGCGATGATGCGATTGATATTTTGATTGCTGCAAGGGGTAAGGTTGTGAAACTGGATGGTTTTGTTTTTAATAAGCGTGGAAGTGCTTACACTGCTGATTATATCTCCAAGAGATTCAAGAGAGCGTGTAGAAAGGCAAAAGTATCGGAAGGCATACATTTCCATAGCCTTAGGCATTCTTTTGCTTCTAATTTGGCACAACGTGAAGTATCACTATATAAAATAAAGGAATTGCTGGGGCATAGTTCAATTACTACAACAGAGATTTATGCGCATTTGAATATTGATGGATTGAGGGATGCGGTGAATGTGTTTAATGAAAGGCAAGAAAATAGCACGCTGATTGAACGGAAAGAACTGATAAGAACAGATAGAGCGAAAAAACCCCCTTCCGTCCCCTTGAAAAGGGGGAAACTATTAGAAGAGGGGTTGTCGGTGATATGTTGTCATTAGATTGTGGATTGGGATCGTTTGTGAATGGAGGAAGAAATGAATTATAGAGAAATAGCAAAAGATTATAATGATGCATTTGGATTTAATGTTATTCCACTTACTGATAAAGTACCAAAATTGGATTGGGCTAAGTGGCAAACTGAAGACATGGGAGTTTCGCAAATAGATAGTTTGGGATGGAATAGTAAGACAAATGGTATTGGTGCTATTTCTGGCATCAATAATTTAAGATGTTTGGATTTTGATAATGTTACGGATACTCAAATAGTTTATAATTTTGCTGTGGAACTTGGGCTAGGTAAAAATTATCTATGGATTGTTAAGAGTGGAAGTAGAAAGGGTTTTCACATTTGGTTTAAGAGCGAGGATGAAGAAAATTATCTTGACGGTTTAGGTGGCATTAAAGCATATTACAAAATTAAACCTAAGGATTCTGAAAGCTGTGATCATATTGAATTAAGATGGAAAAATTGTCAAACTGTTTTGCCTCCATCAAAACATCCGAGTGGAAATGTTTATGAGTTTGTAAATCTGCACGAAGAAGGATTGCCTCACGAGGAACCAAAAAACATTTGGATTGGGAAAGTTTTAGAAACGATTAAAAAGTTGTGTGTAATAAATGAACCAGTCTGCACTAAAGCTATGCCAGGCACGAAGGGGCAAAATGAATATGAAAAAAAATTATTAAAAGATGCAGTTGATTTTATTAAGGGTAGTATTGATAATTACGAAGATTGGTATAAGATTGGTCTTGCATTGGCTTCACTTGGAGAAGACGGCAGGCAACACTTTGTTGATATTAGTTCAGGGAATCCGAAGTACAACGAGAGTGAAAATGAGATTAATAGGAAATATGATGGCTTTCTGAAAGATTATCGTGGCGATATTACATTAGGTTCATTTTATGAAATAGCAAAAAAGTTTGGTTGGGTTAAACCGCGAAAACATTTCTGGCGAATTGATGAAGGTAAAGCAAATATTATAAGAACTGATTTAATTGATTTGTTGGAAGAAGAAGGTTTTGGGAAAATGTTTGTTGGAATATCACCTATATATATAAGGATTAAGGAAAATATTGTTAGTGAAGTAACCAGCATAAATATTAAGGATTTTGTTTTGGCTTACATAAATGAGATGATAAAAGATAATTGGATAAAACAGTTAGTAAAAGAAAGTATAATTAAAACGGCTAGAAATATTTTTTGTGACGCCTATTTGGAATTTTTAAAAACAATGGATTTGTCTTTCATCAAGGATGAGAAAGATAAAGCGTATTTCTTTTTTGAAAATTGTTTTGTTGAAGTAACTAAGAGTAGGATAATTGAGAAACCGTATAAAGATTTAAATGGTGTTATATGGGAAAAGCAAAGGATAAAGAGAGGTTTTGTGAAAGGAAGTAACGCCACAGTTTACGAAATATTCTTGAATAACATTTGTAGGAAAGAGCCGAAAAGATTAAATGCTCTTAAAAGTACAATAGGTTATTTATTACACAGATATAAAAATCCCGCCTGCAGTAAAGCTATTGTATTTATAGATGAGAAGTTAAGTGCGAATGCTTTTGGTAGGTCTGGTAAGAGTTTAGTTGCAAATGCAATATCGCAATTGAGAAACTTATTAAAACTTGATGGAAAAAATTTCCAGTTCGATAAATCATTTGCTTTCCAGTCTGTGAACCTTGATACTGAAATAATATTTTTTGATGATGTCAGAAATAATTTCCCGTTCGAGAGATTATTTAGCATAATCACAGAGGGATTAACTGTTGAGAAAAAAAATAAAGGTGAATTCCATATTCCTTTTGAGGAAGCACCGAAAATAATAATAACAACTAATCATTCAATAAAAGGGTCTGATGATTCTAGTAGTGATAGGCAGTTTGTTATTGAGTTCTCGGATTATTACGACGCAAAGCATAAACCAACTGATGATTTTGGTGAACTTTTCTTTTCTGAATGGAGTAAAAAAGAATTTAATAAGTTCGATAATTTTATGATTGAGTGTTGTCAATTTTATTTAAGTGTTGGCTTAAGTGAGTATGAGTATGTGAACCTGACTAAGAAAAGACTTATTGATGAAACATCACAGGAGTTTGAAGAGTTTATAAAAGAAAATGAATTAGGTATAGAATATAACAAGAAAAATTTGTTTAGGAGTTTCCGGGAAGAGTATGAAGACTTTGAAAAATTACCTCAGAGAACATTCACCAAATGGACGAAGATTTATGCTAATTTATATGATTTGGACGTAGATGAGAGAAAATCTGGAACTGAGCGGTTTATAGTATTGACGAAGAAGGGCGAACAATTGCCGAAAAATGAGCAAATGGACTTATGATGGACGTTTGGATTTGTTGTATGCATCCAAAATATGCTTGCATTTTTAGCTAAAAAGGGATGATTATTGTGATTTGGACGCTTGGACGTAGGCAATGCTATTGAAGTGGAAGTTTTAAATAATGTTAGAAATAATTTGTGAAGATGAGATGGGATTTGTGGGGACAGAGGGACAAGCTACGATAAATAAAAAGTTCAATCTTTTTAGAATTGTGAGATGACCATCTGCGTGACAGAGAGATTTCGGGATGCTAAAACAGCGTTTTTTGCTGTTTTCAAACTTTAATTGTTCCCAAATGTTCCCTAAATCACTCCCTTTTTACTCCTGAATTATTTAAAGATATTATCGTTTATTAACCCCATTTGTTCACAACTTTTAATGAAGTTATTCATAAGACTTGTTATATGTTTCTCTTCCTGTCCACCTATTACTAGTACTGAATTTAAAAAAAGATGAGTTAATACAGATTTTGTTAGATTATTAAAAACAGTTTCGTTTGATATTACTGTTGTCTGTATATCTTGATTGCTTTCAAAAATTTCCTCAGTAATTAATTTTGAAAATTCATTTAGGAATTCATTCAATTTTTCATTTTCAAATAAAGGGAAATGAGTATCCTCATGAGTAAGTTCTTGGGCAGATGATATTTTGTTTATAGATAGATTGTTAATTGATGTCTGAAAAAATTGTTGAATTTTAATATTATTTTCAAATGGTATTGATGGATTAAACAACTTATAATTTTTACCAAAGAATTCATTATGAAGTACCATAAGACAATTTTGAATTGAACGATTTGTAATTAATTCATATTTATCGAATGGTTTTATAAATGAAAAATAATTTATAAACTCTTTTTTGTGTGAAAAATAATTATTGAATCTAAAATTATCATCAGTTTGAGAGCTTTTAAATATACTTATAAATAGAGAAAGAATTGCAATTAGAGCTGCAAGGAGTGAAATTGGAAACTTAAAAAAAGTGATGAAATTATTAAAACCTGTGTAAGAAAAATCAAAATAAAAGTTATGATTTAATATAATTAGTGAAAAACTAAAAACAATTAAAAACGAAATAATTGTTGAAGATATGATCAACATTTTTAAATAAAATTCCGACATGAATGAATATAATTTAGAATATCTCATCAAGTTCCTCAAAAATTAATCTATCTTTTTATTAAAAATATAATTTTTTAAGATTTCATCCCAATTAGTAAGTAACAATTCAGAATCTTTTTCCAATGTTAAGTTTTGACAGAATTTTCTTATGCTTCTGTTAGATAATTCATATAACTTGTCTGTAGTCATTAATTTATCTTTTAGCAGATTATTTTCTTGTAAAAATCTTGAAATAATCTGACGATTGGTTTTTCTTAGAGCACTTAATTGTTGAGATTTTTTATTTTCTATAAATCCTAGCGAATTATTTATTAAAGAATCTATGGAGCTTGAACTAAATGCCGTGGGGAATAAATTTAACTTATCAATTGCCTCCTCTATAATCCTTCTTAAATGACCAGCATGTTGAATATATGAGTATAAGTAAAGTAATCCCCAAATAATGGAGACACCAACTACATAATGAAGCTCTATTTTTTCGCCACTTTTTAAAATTACAAAATCTGGAGTAGTTTCGGGAATCTTTTTTAAGTTTAAACAGTGAAGTAATATTTTTTGATAAACCAAAATTGAATCTGACACTAAACTGGGTTGTTTAGAAACTGTAGTCTTTTTATCACTTTTGGGAGAACTAACCACCCTTTGAGAAAAAGATTCATGAAATGTAATTTCTTGTAGGTTTTTTGCTTTACTCATATAAAAATCTCTCTTAATCTGCCGATAGAGTTCGTGTGAATTCCCTTCCAAGGGTAATGATTGTAATATTGACAAATAACTCTGATTCATATTGAGATTAATTTTTTCTGTAGATTTGAGTTTTTTATGAAAAAATTGAGCTTGAACAACTATATCCTCAGGTCTTTCACGGAGTGGGGGAATAGAAACTTCACATCCTTTAATTCTGTTATAAAGCGCTTTACCAATATTTATTGGGTCTATCGTTGTTGCACTTATCAATCTAAAATCGGAGTGTGTGTATTCTGTAGCCCCAATTCGACGAAATTTTTTGTCCTGCAAAGTTGTCAAAAGTAAGGTTTCGTTTTTATTAGATATGTGTCCAATTTCATCAATAAATAAAGTTCCTTTATGAGCTTTTATTATTATACCCTGCTTAGCAATTTTTCCATCAGTGTATGCACCTGCAGTATTACCAAATAGAAAACTAGGTACTAATTCATCTGGAAGTTCAGCAAGGTTTATTTTTTCAAAATTATATGATTGTCTATTTGAATTGAAATGTATATAACTTGCAAGTGAAGTTTTCCCAACACCACTTTCACCTAAAATCAATATAGGTTCATTGGTATTTATAAAAGCGTTTATTTCATCCATAATACCTGACATTGCTTCTGATTGAAATACAAAAACAGAACTACTCTTATTTAATGATGTTAAATAATATCTTATTTGTATGTGCATATCATCAGTTTGATAGTTTTTATCAAATAACTTAAATATATTATTGTTGTATAATTGAAACAACGATTCCCGTTTTAATTCATCAATAAATGCAGAGTGTATCCATACATCAAGATTTTTAATTTTTTTTCTGAATTTATTTATAATACTTAATCCTTGAGCTTGATTGATTGGTACATCTTCACCCATTTTTAAATCTGCGATTAATAGAGAATATTTATAATTCTCAAAACTGTTTAATAAATACTCCTCAGCCTCATCAACATATTGAAATGTTTTTACTTCCGAAAATCCTGATTGAAATGCTGTATTTAGTAATTGTTCTCTTATTGGCGATTCATCTTCGAGTATAAATAGCACACTTTCTTCTAAATTATTCATTAAATTCTCCTTCAAAAATGGGTAACATTAATTGGGAAACTGCGTAAGGACCTTCTAAATGAGGTTCAATAAAGTAATTTCTATAATCCAAATTTAGCTTCGAATAAACATATTGGAGCGTTCCGAAAATAACTCTTCCACCCAATAATTTTCCATCTATTTTCAAACTACCTCTTATTCGCTCACAATAATTTTTAATGGTGATTTTTATAAAATTATCATGATTCATAATATCGATTTTTATAAGTCTTTTTTTATTAATTATTTTGCTATCAGGTGTATGCTTACTTGCATTGCGTAATAATTCAAATACAACCCCGATGAGTAAATTCCCACCGAGTATATTCTTGAAAAGACAACTGTCATCGACATTTAATTCTATCTGGTGCCTTGAGTCTACCCATGTCTTCTTAATTTTAGCAACTAAATCAACACAAGAAATTGAAGCATCAATAAGATCTGGTTTATCTAGCAACATTTTTCTATATGAATTTAGAATAATAGAAGTACAATTTGTACTATTCTGAATTATATCTAGACCATGATTATTATCATAAGAGTTGCTTTGTATTCCAATTATGGCCGAATTTATGCTACTAAATAAATTATTTAATTCATGCTTTATCATGAATGAAGAAGCTTCTAACAATGGATAAAAGTTATGATACGTTTCTTGCGAAGTAATTTCAACTTTCCTAAGAGCAGTTATATAATCGTATGCTAATTCATGTAATTCATACATTGCAGAAATGCTAATGTTTTGTTGTGAAAATATCATAATTGTACCCATAGGTTCATCAGAAATTTCATCAGAAATTGAAACCGTGTACAGATGACAACCATTTTTTATAATTGACTCTCTATAATTTAATATTTTCTTCAAGCTATCTCTTATAGTATCATAGCCATATTCTCCACCCAACCTTTTTATGATAAATTCAACATCAAATTCTGATAATTTTGCTCCAGTATATAAACTCATATAAATTGAATATGTTAAAAGATCATCTTCTGAAATTTCGCCGAAATTAAATTGATTTAAGCTATCGGTTGACTTTTTAGTTTTTTGTAATAGATTATAAAGATTTCTATTTAGTTCTCTGATGAAATTTGATGACTTCTTAGCTTGATATGTTGAGGATAATGGAAGTGTAAATTCTAAATATGGCTTGGGAGAATTTTTAAATTTTCCACTAAAAATTTTCCCGGGTTTAATAGCAAAAGGAACTCTTCTATAAAACCTGTTTTCTTTCATATGGAACAAGTTCTTTTGAGTGAAATAATGAACTTGAAAAGGTTGGCTTGATTTAATTCGATCCCAAACTTCCGATATTACCAAATCAATATATCTAAATGTATTATTGTCATTCTCGGAAGGCAAAAAACTAAATATTCGACTAAACTTATCATTTGCTGATCTGGAACGAGGAGCTATTGATGAATTATAACTAAAAAATACTGCAAAATTTTTTAATGAATAATTATCTTTTAACCAATTTATCAAATATTTTTTTGATAAATCCTTAAGCCCATCTTTTATAAGATCTTCATATAATTTTTGTTTAGTTGTTGTATTATCTATAAGGTTATTAACAAAAAGTGATAAAGATTCTTTTTGAACACTTGAAATTTTTTTAATGTTATTTTTTAAATCTTTATCATTTGCTATTTTTTCAACAACATTCGATAATATATTTTTGCCTTGATCAGTCATCTTTAATTCCAAAATGTAAAGTATGATAAATAGGTGCTATTGGCTGCTCATAACCTAAATATACTTTTGAAACTTCCGTAAACCCTGAATCTATTAAAGTTTTATTCCACAATTCGGGTGATCGGTAATTAAACGGAGTGTTTACTTTTTGATCTGCTTCATCTGAATAAAAAAGACATCTATTATACAAATGATCAAAAAACATATTAACAGCAAATTGTTCATCAAAATCTAATTTAAGAAAAGATTTCGTAATACTGTTGTCATTTAAACTGACAATATTTGATGCTACTCCATAGACCGATTCAATTATTAGAATTACACCACCAGGCTTTAAAACACGAATTGCTTCTTTGAGTGTAAAGCTTGGATCTTCGCAATGATGTAGAACTGTAATCAACAAAACATTATCAAATTTACCCTCTTTAAAGGGGAGAATTTCATTGGGCTGATGAAAATTAAACTCCATATTAAGACTATCAATTGAAGGATGTTTATAAACATCCGTTAAAGTAACATCTAATCCTTGTGTGGAAAAATGCTTTGCAATTTTCCCATCTCCACTTCCAATGTCCAACAAACTTTTTCCCTTTAGATATTTTTTAGTGTGATGGAAATATCTCTTTGCTCTTGAATCAAGTGCTTTTTCAATATTAATTTTTTCGGTTGTCTCTAAAATAATTTTATTAACATTTTTTTCATATTGATTTATACTCTTGAAACTGCATGCATCATTTAGGATTTGATTTTTAATATCTTCTGTACTATCAGAAACTTTTAATTCCAATAAAAACAAATCGAGTGCTAAACTAATATGTGATATACAATTTTGATTCTGAAAAATGTCATTGAATCTTGGATATGCTACATTAAAAAAATTTTTCATTTGCTAACCTTATGTGTAATTTTATTTGAGAAAAAATAATAGTCGTGGTCCCTGATTCCAGTTATTTTTAGACTGACATCTTGATTAATTTTATACCTTTTATTTCTTGAAGTTGCGACCATAATATTTTTTTTATTTATCTGGATCCGATAGAAATTTGTTCCACTTAGTTGGAATTCATCAATGATTTTTCCACTTATAAAATTTTTATTTAAGTCTATAATTTTGAGGGATTCAGATCGTATTCCACAAATAATATCAGGGCGTGAATAAGTTGAAATATTAGTTTCATCTTCTATTATTATCGTTCCTAGGGAATCTGATTGAATAAGATTCGAATCAGAGTTGTATGTACCTTCAATAAAATTTTCAATATTTGAAAAAAATTTTGCTACAAATGGAGTTTTAGGGGTATTATATATGTTATTTGGTGAGTCAAGTTGATGAATTATTTTGTCATTTATTATCATAATTTTATCAAAATATTTAGAGGCCTCCAAAGGATCATGTGTAATAACTATAGCACAACTATTTTGTGAGCGTAAAAACTTTTTGATAAATGGAAGTAATTCACTTTTATAAATTGGATCCAAATTTGCGTTTGGTTCGTCTAACACTAATATTTCTGGATCCTTTATAATTGCTCTTGCTACAGCTACTTTTTGTTTTTGCCCACCGGAGATTTGTCTTGGATATGCAAATTTTATTTCTGACAAATCAAATTCTCTCAAAATTTTTTCCCCGATTTTATTAATTTCTACTTGCTTTAAATTTTTTCCATATAATGGAAACGTAATATTTTCAAAGACTGTCATATGAGGATATAAAAATAAGTTTTGAGGGACATATCCAATATTCCTATTTGATGGTTCAGAGTTGCTAATCTCAACTCCGTTTTTAAAGATTTCTCCTGTCATTCGGCGCTGTTCATTACCCCAAGTGAAGTAATTTTTACTTGATCTCAAAGGAGGAATAAAACCACAAATACAGTTAGCAATCGAAGACTTTCCTATTCCATTTGGACCCAGGATTCCAAATAATTCACCTGGACGAACTGAAAATGTAATATTTTCAACTATACTGTTCTGTTCAGTAAGTATATCAGAGCGAAAAATTTTGAGATTATTTATTTCCAATAAATTCATAATTAATTATTCCTTTGATGTAGATGATAGGAAGTATTGAAATTTAATTCTACTTGACAAGATCAATAAAAATAAAGCTGGTAATATCATCAAACTACTACATGCTAAAATTACACCCCAATGATTGTATTCACCAGAATACATTGTCCCTAAAAGAACAGGAAGTGTTCCAGATTTTGAGTCTGTTGAAATAATGAAAGCGTAAAAAAATTCTTTCCATGATATTGCAAAAATGAGTATAAAGAGCCCGATATATTGCAGTTTTATATTTGGGAATATAATTTTAAAAAATAAATGTCGAGCAGTATTGACATTATTAATAATTGCTATTTTTTCCATTTCAATTGGGACTGAATCATAAATAATCTTCCCAATTGATAGTGCGAAAGGTAAACTAAATGCAATATGAGTTATTAAGATACCAAGGATACTATTAATAATACCGAACTGTGATAAAATCTTGAAATATGGAAATATTAGTACAGGAGGTGCAAGTAGGTAAGTTGAAAAAAGTGAAATAGTAGTAATATATTTTTTATATGGGAAATTATAACGTGAAAATGTATATGATATCGGTGTTATGAGTATAATTACAATAATGGATGACAAAATTGCTAATAAAATAGAGTTAATAAGATTAATAGAGAAATCCGGAAGATTAATAACTACTTTTAAGTTTTCAAAACTTAAATCTGAATCTAGAGAAAAAGGATTATTTAATAAACTGGAAACATCACGTAATCCTGAAATAACAACCCAGATAAGTGGAGTAATAATAATTATTGCAAAACTAATGGCTAATATTTTTCTAACCCATAATTTCATATTGTTCTTTTTTTGAAAATTTTTAAAAATAATATTTGGACGATTATAATAAGTATGATAATAATCATTGCTCCAGCAAATGCACTACCACTATTGAATTGTTCGAATGAAATCCTGTAAAGCCAAACAGCAATCGTCTCGGAGAAAAAATTTTGCCCTCTATAACCATAAACCAAGTAAGGTACATCAAATTTAATTCCTGTGATTAATATTCTTAACCAAATTAAAATTATAAGGGTATTTTTAATTTCGGGAAATGTAATTTTAGCAAAAGTTTTTGTCGCAGAGATGCCATCTAACATCGACATTAAATAATAATCATTGGAAATTAACATTAGTCGAGATAGTATTAATACAAAGCAAAATGGAAATGATTCAAAAACGGATACTAAAAGCATTGCTAAAAATGAGTTCGAGGGATCACGAAAATCAACTGGACCAACGCCGATATTTATTAAAAAATCGCCAAGGATACCTACAACAGGATCAGTAATAAAATGCCAAATAATTACAACAACTACAGTAGGAAGAAAGTAAGGTAGGATGAAAATCCATCTTAATATATCAACACCCTTAAATTTTCTATATGTAAGTATAGCAAAACTTAATCCAAACGCTACTTGAAAAACTACACTAGCAGAGGTAAAGATTATTGATGAAAGAATCGATTGATAAATTTTAGGACTATTTAGAATTGAAAAATAGTTTGATAGCCCTACAAAACGATCTTGTCCTCCAAGTATCCCCTTTTCAAAAAATGAATTATAGAACAGATATACTACGGGGAATATATACAACATACTTAGAATAGTGAAAGCCAATATACTCAGTATTATTATATTTCTATTTCTTATTTTTTCCACTTCTTACCTATACTAAACAGTATTACGATTAAGATTATTAGGATAAGAATTATTAAATAAATCTGACTACTTTCATCTTTTGAGGTTTGCTCCAGTTGCTTGGCATCTTCAACAGCAATTTCAACAGCTTTATCTGGTGGAATATTCTTATATATAACATTACGAATCATATTACTAATAATATGTGAACCCTCTAATTTGAATAATGATGTTTGGAATCTGTCAGAAATATCTGCCATAAATATCGGTCTTATCTCTTGCTTCTTAATCTTATTCAAGGAATAATTATAAAAATTTTTCCATTTATTCACTAATGGAATCGAATTGTATTTTGTACTATTAGCTAATGACTTAAATATTGGTGTAAGATGAATCGGAACTGATTCACAAAATGTCATGTAATTATCCTCTCTATAAAAGAATAGCAAGAATTCTTTTGCAAGTGTAGCATTTTGACTACTTTTTAAAATGCACCAAGGTTCAGCATCAAGAGTTGAGTATGCTACTTTTCCCGATGGCCCAGTTATATGAGGGAAAAATGAGAATACTTCTGGTGTTCGATCATTTATACTAGCATCCCTCTCAATTTGAAGAATTCCTCTGCCAAAAAAATTGGGTAATGTTGCAGAATTTCCTCTAGCAAAATATGAAAAATTTTCTTTATATGAAGTATTCTTAAACTTATCTGAGATCTTATCATGTAGCCTTTTCCAAAATTTTAGTGTTTCAACAACTTTTTGATTAGCAATATCCAAAGTTCCGTTTGAGTCAAAATAAGCACCACCATTACTCGCTAATAGTTCAGTAAACAATAAAGTCATATGTAAATCGTTGGCAGGAAGAAGTAAGGGCGATTTTTCTGAATCAGATATAGAAATACTGTCTAATAGATTTAAATAACTGCTCCACGTAGTAGGTAAATTTAGGCTATCAGGTATAAGATCCTTTCTATATGCATAATATGATAATCCTAAGGCAGTTGCTAATCCATAATAATGTCCATCATAATTTTGTAAAATTTTAACAATTTCAAAAATATCTTCACTGTCCAATTTCTCAATTAAATCATCAATTTGCAGCAACAGACCTTTTTTATAAAGGTAATATGCCATAAACGGTTGAATCTGTGTTATATCTGGAGATTCACCACCCTCGATTGCTAGATTTAGCTTTCGATAAAGATCTTCCCATCCAACTTGTTGAAAACGAACATTTTTCCCTTCAAATTCATTATTGAATTTTTTTGCTATTTTATCTAGGGCTTCGAGAGTTTTTGGATCACCTTCGGTATGCCATACAGTAAGAGTTTGACCATATATACATGATGTGATTAATAGCAAAAAGAATAATTTTTTCATTATGATCTCCTGTTTAATATACTATAAATTAAGCAAATTTAAGGCCAATTTAAATTGCTTATTTTGATCTCGAAATGATGGTATTTGTGTTCTGAGTAATTCTGAGTAATTCTGAGTAATTCTGAGTAATTCTGAGTAATTCTGAGTTTGAGAACCTATACCTTTAAGAAAAGCTTATTTTTCTAAATTGTTAAATTATGGTAAAAAAAAAACGACTATAATCTCCCCAAAACAAGTACCTTTTCTGAAAATAATCTTTTATGAAATAATTTATATTTCACAACATATTAACTGCCCTTGAAAGATCCTCCTTTTTTACATGGCTATAAATTTGAGTTGTGGTTATGCTAGAATGACCAAGTAGTTCCTTAATAAAATAGAGTGGTACGCTCTTTTGCACTAGGCTTGAAGCGAATGAATGGCGTAAGGTATGGAAATGTATTGAGTCGTTTAGTTTAGCTCTCCTAACGGCTTTTTTGAACTGTTTGCTTACGAAATCTTCATTTAGTTTTATTCCAATAACACGATAAAAGATATAGTCATTTTCTAAATGATGGATATTTGTTTTCTGATTCAAGAGAAGATTTAATACTGTTTCATTAATGGGAATGATTCTATCGGATTTACTTTTTGTTGTGAATGAATTATCATTTCTAATTTTTATGGATTTGTCATTTATATCAATCCAAGACCATTTCATGTTTGTTATTTCTGCAAGTCTCATTCCAGTATGGAAAGCTAAAGTAAAAAGATTTTTGAGATACTCCCCTTCTGTATTTTCGATAATTATGTTTAGTTCTTCTTTTGAAATAAAGAGAGGAAACTTATTTGGTGTTTTAGGTGCTTTTATTTTTTTGAATGGATTGATCTGAATGTATTCCCAGTTTACTGCTGTTGAGAATGCTGCTTTGAGTGTTCGGTAATAGAGAGCTGCTGAATATTCTGTTCTTTTAAACGTAAAGTTTAAGAATTGGTCTATTACTTTTATGTTGATTTGGTTTAAATTGCTATTACCACTAAATTCTATAAACTTATTGAAAGATAGTTTGATGTTTCTTATTGAGTGTTTAGATTTTGATAATTCGGAATGTTTAAGATATTCTTGATAGAATTTTTGAAGTGTAATGTTTATATTTGTTTTTGTTTTGTTCTCAAGTTCGTTACTGATAAAATTTTCAAGAAATGTTTGAGCTTTTTTCTTGGAAGATGTTTTGGTTGAAACCGTTGTTCGTTTTCCGTTTCTAAAAAGAACGACTTGATAAAATTTTGATGTTTTAATTTTAGTTATATACATATCAAACTCCGTTTGATTGTATGTACTTTTGTATGTAGTTAAAGAAAAAAGTGCTTATTTTGTGGGAAAATGGATAAATCCCTTTGACTCATAATCAGAGGGTCCGGGGTTCGAGTCCCTGTGGGCCCACAATAAAAGCTCGTTTTCTGTCTGAATACGAGCTTTTTTATTTTTACGTGTTCTTTTAGTATTTATACAAAATAATTTATAAGCTGAAATGCCTCTTCCATAAATTTTTAATATTGGAATGCATAATTTTGTTTACATTTAATTTACCATTAGTTTTCTAAGGAATACTTTTTAATTAGTTTTTGGGAGAGGTGCAGGAGTGGTTGATCTGGCTACCCTGGAAAGGTAGTGTACTCGCAAGGGTACCGTGGGTTCGAATCCCACTCTCTCCGCAAAATTTTTTGAAAAAATATCATTTCATGCTTGACTTAAAATGATATTTTTTATATCTTAACTGTGATAGTTATCGAAAGATAACGACTCAAAAAGGCTGTTCAGGTTGTGCCCTCTACCTGTGCAGCCTTTCCTTTTTATGTCCAGCAACTTAAACTTTCTTAATATTTTATATTTTCTTTTAGAAGCATCCAATTATTATTTTAATTCATCTAATTACTTTTTTCTATAGTTTACAATCCTAATCAAATATGAAATGAAAAAACTATTAATAATAAATCAGTTTTTTGAATGCTTTTTAAAGATCTATAATTCCCTTTTTTTAATTTTTTTTCAAGAGGTTTAAATTCTATCATTATTATTTTCCACTTGATATTATTAAGCATTTTTCCAAGTTTAAATTGTTTTTATGTTGAAATAATGTAAGTGAAAAAATGGATCAAAAGTTAGAGTTTATCTTAAATAACAAGAGTGTTTCTGTTGAGATAAATGTAGCAAAAACATTATTGGATTTTATCAGAAACGATGAAGGTTTAAAAGGCACCAAAGAAGGCTGTCGCGAAGGTGATTGTGGAGCTTGCACAGTACTTCTTGGCGAAATTGTAAACAATAAACTGAAATATAAATCGATTAACTCGTGCCTCTTCCCTATTGGAAAAGCTGCTGGAAAACATATTGTTACCATTGAAGGATTAAATGATGAAAATAATTATTTAACTCCAATTCAAAAGGAATTTAACGAAGAAGGTGCTTCGCAATGTGGCTTTTGCACTCCAGGTTTTGTTAATTCACTTACTGGATATGTGATTGAAAATAATAAATTGGAATTTCACAAAGCCGAAAATGCAATTGCTGGAAATATTTGTCGTTGCACTGGTTATGCATCTATAAAAAGAGCGACCGAAAATGTAATTGAAAAAATTGACAACTTAAATATTAGTGGATTTGACCGAATTAAGTCGCTTGTTGATGAAAACTTTCTTCCAAAATACTTTTTAGAAATAGAAAAAAGACTTGTAATTTTGGGCAAAAATGAATTAAACGATAATCTTTCAAAAAATATTATTGGTGGTGGAACTGATTTATTTGTCCAAAAGGCAGAATCATTACTTACGGAGGAAATTTCATTCTCAAATAATGGCAAATTGAATGAAATTAAAGTCTGTGGAAATAATATTTGCATTGGAGGTAGCGTTACAATTGAACAAGTAAAAAACTCGCCAATAATTCTAAAATATTTTCCAACTATTGATTTACACTTAAATTTATTTGCATCGCTCCCAATTCGAAATAGTGCAACTATTGCCGGAAATATTGTAAACGCTTCGCCAATTGGTGATTCCACTGCTCTATTTTTGGCATTAAACTCTAACTTAACATTAAATTTGCTCGAAAATAAGCGAATTGTAAAACTGAGTGAATTCTACAAAGGATATAAAAATCTTGATTTACAAAAAGGCGAATTTTTGGAAGAAATATCTTTTGAAATTCCCAATCCAAACACAAAATTCAATTTTGAAAAAGTTAGCAAGCGAACATATCTTGATATTGCAAGCGTTAATACAGCAATAAAAATTGAAACGGAGAATAATTTAATCAAATCAGTATTTCTTTCTGCTGGTGGAGTTTCGCCAATTCCTCTCTTTTTGAAAAACTCTTCAAATTTTTTAACCAATAAAATAATAAATACCGAGTTAGTTTTAGAAGTGTTAAATATTGTTCAATCAGAAATTTCACCAATTAGCGATATTAGAGGAAGTGCCGAATATAAGCGAATTCTGTTAAATCAGTTGATAAAAGCACATTTTATTAAACTCTTTCCCGAACTGATTAATGTGGAGGAAATGATATGAAAAATTTTGACGCTATAAATCATCTTAAAGGAAAATCACTTTATATTGACGATTTTCCGCTTCCAGAAGGAACGTTGCATGCTGTAATTTTTGATTCCAAAATTGCACACGGTAAAATTTTGAGTTTAAATATTGAAAAAGCAAAATTGATTGAAGGAGTTTATGCAGTTATTACGGCAAAAGATATTCCAAACGAAAACCAAATTGGTGGAATTATTTTGGACGAAACTCTGCTTGCCGAAAATGAAGTCCATTTTATTGGCGAACCAATTGCAATTGTTGTTGCAAAATCAGTCCAAATTGCACGAAAAGCTGCAAAAGAAATTGAAATAGAATTCCATAAATTAGAAGTAATAATTGACCCACGCGATGCTTTTGCCAAAAATTCACTTATTGTTTCACCAATAATTTTTTCTTCTGGAAATGTTAATGAAGCCTTTAAAGAATGCGATTTAGTTGTTGAAGGCAGCATCGATTCTGGAGCACAAGAGCATTTATATCTTGAAACACAAGGAGCAATTTCTATTCCAGTTGAAGAAAATAAGATTAAAATTATATCTTCAACTCAAAGTCCGACAGCAGTTCAAAAACAAGCTGCAAAAGTGCTTGGAGTTGCAATGCACCAAATTGAAGTTGACGTATTAAGGCTTGGCGGAGCTTTTGGTGGAAAAGAAGATCAAGCCACAGCTTGGGCGGTTATGTCATGTTTGGCTGCTAAAATTTTGAATAAACCCGTAAAATTAGTCCTTTCGCGCGAAGATGATTTGCGAATGACTGGAAAGCGACATCCATATTCATCCGATTATAAAATTGGATTGATGAAAAATGGCAAAATTATTGCTTATGAAGTAACATTTTATCAAAATGCGGGTGCGGTTGCCGATTTATCAACTGCAGTATTAGAGCGGACTTTGTTCCACACAACAAATAGCTATTTTATTCCAAACGTGAAAGCTACTGGAATTAGTTGCAAGACAAATCTTCCTCCAAATACTGCATTTAGAGGTTTTGGCGGTCCGCAAGGAATGTTTGTAATTGAATCAGCAATTGTAAAAGCCGCTTCGTTATTGGGTTTGCCAGTTTCCGAAATTCAAAAAACCAATCTTTTGGTTGATAATAATTCATTTTATTATGGACAAGTTGTCAAAAATTCGCAAGCAGTAAATTCTTGGGTTGAAGCCGAAGAAAAATTCAATTCCAAACTAATAATTGAAGAAACACAAGATTTTAACAATAAAAATAAGCTTTACAAAAAAGGAATTTCCTTTATGCCAATTTGTTTCGGAATTTCCTTCACAAGTTCGTTTCTAAATCAAGCAAGTGCTTTGGTTCATGTTTATACTGATGGAAGTGTTGGAATTAGCACAGCGGCAGTTGAAATGGGACAAGGTGTTAACTTAAAAATTGCAAGTGTTGCTTCAAATATTTTATCAATTAATGTTGATAAAATACGAGTTGAATCAACAAATACAACACGAGTTGCAAATACTTCGCCAACAGCAGCTAGTAGCGCAGCAGATATGAATGGAAATGCAACATTAATTGCCTGCACAACCATTTTAAATCGCTTGAAGGATTTTGCCAAAATTGCTTTATCTGCAACTGAAAACGATGTTATAACAATTGTTGATGAATCCGTTTTATTAAACAATCAAAAAACTGAGTTGGATTGGAAAAACTTGATTCAAAAAGCATATTTTAATAGAATTAGTCTTTCAGCTCAAGCTTTTTACGCAACTCCAGAAGTCCATTTTGATAGAAAAACAAATCAAGGTTCGCCATTTGCATATCACGTTTATGGAACTGCAATTACAACCGCAACTTTGGACGTAATTAGAGGAACTTATAAAATTGATTCAGTAAAAATTATTCATGATATTGGTGAAAGTTTGAACACAAATGTCGATTTGGGACAAGTTGAAGGTGCTTTGGTTCAAGGAATTGGTTGGATGACAATGGAAGAAATAAAATATTCTGATGAAGGTAAATTGTTGGCAAACGCACTTTCTACTTACAAAATACCAGATATTTATTCAGCTCCAGAAAATATTGAAGTACAGTTTTTGGAAAATTCAAAAAATGCTTCTGCTCCGTTGAATTCAAAAGCAGTTGGCGAACCACCGCTAATGTATGGAATTGGTGCGTATTTTGCTATTCTTGAAGCAATCAAAAGTGCGAAACCGAATAAAGATTTTATAATTTCGGCACCAATTACTCCAGAAAAAGTACTTATTGCGTTACAAGGATAAAATATGAAAGATTTGAAAATCTGGGAATTTATTGCAAGTAAATTAGCTAACTATCATTCAATAATTTTGCTAATTGTTGCCGATTCAAGTAAAAATTCACCAGGAAGAACTGGTTTTAAAATGGCAATTTCGGACGATTCTACTCACGTTGGAACAATTGGTGGCGGAATTATGGAATTTGACATTGTTAACGAAGCAACTGAAATATTGCAAAATAATCAGGAAGTTGGATTTTTCCGCAAACTTCATCATAGCAAAATTGGAAACGGTGATAAATCAGGACTAATTTGTGGAGGAATTCAAACCATTGTTTTCAAATCACTTACAAAATCGGATTTATCCACAATTAATGAAATTATTAAAAGTATTAAATCTCAAAATTCTGGTTTATTGCAAATTGAGGAAAATAACTTTACTTTTTTTCCAAAATTAGAAATTGAAAACGAGATTATATTTACTTCCAGCATTGACAAATGGCTTTTAAAAGAAAATATTGGAAGTCCAAATAAAGTATATATTATTGGTGGCGGACACGTTGGCTTAGCGGTTTCACGCATAATGTCGACTCTTGATTTTTTTGTTACCGTGTTTGACCATCGTTCCGAAGTTGCAACTCTTTCGGAAAATAAATATGCCAATAAAATTATAATTACAGATTATAATAAAATACATGAACATATAATTGAGGGCGTGAAATCATATGTAGTAATTGTTACTCCAAGTCATGCTGGCGATAAAGATGCTCTTGAAGCAATATTACATTTGAATTTAAAATATATTGGGTCTATGGGAAGTTCTAAAAAAATCAAAAGTATTTTTACACAGCTTAAAGAAAGTGGATTTTCTGAATTGGATTTAGATAAAATTCACACTCCAATTGGAATTGAAATTGAAGCTGAGACTCCCGAAGAAATTGCAATTAGTATTGCTGCAGAAATAATTAGAGTAAAAAATGCAATTTGATTTCGATTAATATAAATTTGGATTATGAAACATAAAATACTTGTCAAAAGCATAATAATTTGGTCAATTTTTATAACTATTCTTTCAGATAAAATAGTTTTAGCAACAGTTGATCCACAAACTAACCAAAATCCCAAGAACGAGGTTAATAAATTCTTAGACTCATGTTGGTATTATAGGACAAGCAATCCCCTTTTGGCATTAGATTTTGGAAATAAAGCACTTAATTTAATTGAGGAAAATGAATACACGGAATTGAAACCAAAAACTCTTAATTTTTTAGGAGTTGTTCAAAGAAAATTAGGTGATTTATCAAAATCATATGATTATTTTATGAAAGCCCTAAATTTAGCAAATGAGTTAAAAGATTCCGCCCAAATTGGTTATACATATAATAATTTAGCTGATTATTACTTAAAAAAAGCTTCATATAGTATAGCTCTCGAAAATGTGCTAATTAGCTACCAAATTTTCAAGAATTTGAATCATAAAATTGGAATGGCATATAGCTTAAACTATTTGGGAGAAATTTATATACATCACGGCGATTATAACAAAGCGCTAAAATATCTCGAGGAAGCATCTGCTTTAAGGTTGGAAATTGATGATAAACGAGGCTATTCTAATTCTTTGGTAAATATTGGATTGATCCATTTTAAACAAAATAACTATGAGTTAGCAAGAGATTACTATAAAAAAGCAATAAAAATAAACAATGCAATAAAATATAAAAAGGGTAGATCGACTATTTTATCCCTATACGGTGACATTTATTTTGCAATAAAAAATTATAAAATAGCTGTTAATAGTTTTAAGGCGGCATTAAAATTTGCTAAAAGTGCCAACGACAAAGCTGGAGTAATTGAGAATTCCAATAAATTGGGATTGGTTTACTTAAAATTAGGCAAATTTTCAGATGCTAAAAATCTTTTTGAAGATGCTCTCAATTCTGCAAATGAATCTGGGCATTTAGACCAAGAAATGCTAAGTTATCTTTATTTATCGCAATATAATGCTGAAATAAAACAATTTGAAGCTTCTCTTAAATATTTGAATAAATATATTATTCTAAAAGACAGTATTTATAGTAATGAAAATATGGGTCGTTTTGCCGATTTGCAGACTCTCTTTGAAACTCAAAATAAAGAAATGGAAAATAAAATTCTTAAAAAAGAAGTTTCTTTTGAAAAAACGACAAATAATTATCTTCTAATTATTTCTTTAGTTGTTATTATTTTAATTCTTGTTCTTATATCAAAATATAAAGCACAAAATAAAACAAATAATCTATTAAAGGAACTAAATGACTCAAAAGATAAGTTCTTTTCAATTTTAGCACATGATTTAAAAAACCCTTTTCAAGCATTAATGGGATATACAGATATGCTAAATGATGATTTTGATGAATTTAGCAACGAGGAAATTAAAAATTCTATAAATTCACTTCAAAAAATATCACACAATGTTTACGAACTATTGGAAG
This sequence comes from Bacteroidota bacterium, assembly GCA_018818165.1. GTDB lineage: Bacteria > Bacteroidota > Ignavibacteria > Ignavibacteriales > Melioribacteraceae > 1-14-2-50-31-20. The sequence goes on from JAHISP010000048.1 coordinate 89,654, forward strand.
GTGTGCTTGAATGGTCTCGTGCTCAAACTGGAAGAATGGAATTTAATCCTACTTTATTTAAATTATCTGAAGAGTCTAATTCTGTAATTCAGCTTTACAGCCAGAATGCTATAAATAAAGGAATTAGCCTAACATCTAACGTAAATGAATCAATAATTATTTTCTCGGATAGAAATATGATTAAAACCATCATCAGAAATTTAGTCTCAAATGGACTTAAATTTACAGATAATGGTGGATATGTAAAAATTTTTGCAGAAAAAACTAAACATGACATTAAAGTAATTGTTGAAGATTCTGGTATTGGAATGAACCAAAATGTAGTTGATAATTTATTCAAAATTGATATTCATCATACAACAACTGGAACTGAAGGTGAAGTTGGAACTGGTGTTGGATTAATGCTTTGTCATGAATTAGTTAAACATCATAATGGAAAGATTTGGGCAGAAAGCCAATTAGGTGTTGGTAGTAAGTTTATTTTCACTCTTCCAATTGAGAAATAATTTTCATTTAATTCTCTAATTCCAAAATATTTTTTGCCACATAATTACCCATAGAAAACGAGCCTTGTAATAAAAATCCGCCGGTTGGAGCGTCCCAATTTACCATTTCGCCAATTGTGTAAATATTATTAAACTTTTTTAGTGAAAAATCTGGATTTAGTTCTTCCGTATCAATTCCGCCAACTGTAGAAATTGATTCTTCAATATTTCGCAAAGAATTAACCTTTATTCCTAAATTCTTAATTTTATCAACAAATTTACTTTGCGATAAATACTCTTCTTTAGTTAAAAGTGATTTAATAATTGCCATTTGCGTTCTGTTTAAATTTAATATTTCGCCATAATTTGAAGCCGATTTATGCAAATTGAGCTTTTCTAATAATTCCTCTTTTGAATTGTTTGGTTTAAAATCGATGAATATTTCAACATTTTTGTCAACTTTTAATTGCTCTCTAATTTTTGGAATAAGTGGATAAATAACATTTCCTTCCAATCCATAATTTGTGATAACAGCTTCGCCTTTTAAGGTGTTTCCATTAACTGAAACTGCTATATTTTTAAGTGGTTTTCCAAAATGGAGTTCAATTTTTTCATTCCAATCTAAATTAATACCACAATTGGATGATTCAAAAGGAATAATTTTTATACCAATTTGCTCAAAATGTTTTGTCCATTTTCCGTCAGAACCAGTAACTGACCAAGAAGCGCCTCCGAGAGCAAAAATGTAAATCTCAGCAGAAACCGATTTTATTTCGCCTTTAAAATCAATTTCTATTCCATTAAAATTGTTAAAACCAACAAACTGCGAATTACATTTAATTAGAACGTTATTTTCTAATAGATTTTTCTTAATTTTATTCAAAACTTCGGCGGGTTTAATTCCCTTTTCGGGAAATACTCTTCCACTTGTTCCTACAAATGTTGGAATTCCAAGTTCATTTAGCCAATTTCGTAATTTTATTGAATCAAAACTTAAAATTGCGTTTAACATAAAATCTTTTGGCGAATATTTGTTCGCTAATTCAATTCCTTCCAAAGAATTTGTCAAATTAAATCCACCTTTGCCAGCAACTAAAAATTTATTGCCAATACTCGTATTTTTTTCATAAATAGTAACATTATGAAAAGTGGCAAGTTTTGAAGCAGCAATTAATGCAGCTGGACCGCTTCCAATTATGGCAATTTCTTTTTTATGCAAAGTTTAACTCATGGCTGTTTGCGAAAATACTTTTTTAGTCAAATTAAAGCTAAAACAGTTTTTTTTTTGAAGTTGAATGAAACGGAATAGTGAATTAGATAAATTTTATGCTACAAAAAAAAAATCCCGCAATTTCAACATCAAAAAGTATTGTTTTTAGAGTAATATTGCATTTTTAGTACAAAATTGCGAGAATTATTTCTGGATTTTAACCATAAATATTGGTTTGCAAGGCTAAGTTCCAATTATTACAGCAAATTATAAAATTCTCTAAAAGCCCAACTTTTACTTTAATAACTGCGTCTATTTTCAACTCAGTCTTTTCGTATTTGAAAAAATGCTAATGCTTCACAAAAGTTGGGCTTTTTATATCAACCATATAGCAATAATGCTGTATTCATTAGAATTTAGCCGTTTGCAATAGTTTTTCTTTTAATTTTTCAAATGCAATTGCTCTATGACTTACTTTATTTTTCTCTTCGCTTGTAAATTCCGCCAAAGTTCTATTTGAATTTTGAGGAACAAAAATTGGGTCATATCCAAAACCATGCTCGCCTTTAAATTCCGAAATAATTTCGCCATTAAACTCGCCAAACGTAGAAATTATTTCTTTTCCATTAAAAAAGACTGCCGAGCATACAAATTTGGCAAAATGAGGTTTTTCAAACTTCTCTAATGCTTTAATTAGCTTTCTGTTATTGTCATCATAAGTACAATTTTCGCCGGCATAACGAGCGGAAAAAACTCCAGGTTCGCCGTTTAATTGTTCAACCGAAAGACCTGAATCATCGGCAATAACTGGCAATTTATGAATTTCAAATATCGCTTTTGCTTTAATTAATGCATTTTCTGCGTAAGTAATTCCATTTTCTTCAATTTCTGGAACATCGCCCAAATCGTAAAGCGATACAATTTCAAACTCTGTATCAGCAAATATTTTTTGAACTTCTTTTAACTTTCCCTTATTTCCAGTTGCGAATATTAGTTTTGTCTTTTTCAATTTATTTTAGCCCTATTTAACAGTTTGTGCAATTCAACCTTTCCGGTTGCCATCATTTGGCTGTTGTCGTAAACTAAATTAACACCATTTTTCACAACCCACTTTCCTTCAATCATAACGGAATCAACATCCGATTTATCCGCAGCGTAAGCAATTGAGGAGTACAAATTCTCATCACCATCAAGCATTGAGTGATTTGCTTTTTCCAAATTGAGTAGCTGTAAATCAGCTTTTTTGCCAATTTCAATACTTCCAATTTCGTTGGATAAATGCAAAGCTTTTGCTCCTTCAATAGTTGCAAGTTTAATCATTTGCTTTGCATCCATTGATGTTGGATTGTGAATTGGTTTTTGCATTAATGAAGCCAAACGCATTTCTGTGAACATATTAAGATTATTATTGCACGGCGCACCATCTGCACCAATTGAAACAGAAATTCCTTCCTCAATATATCGCGGTATTTGTGCAATTCCCGAACCCAATTTTAGGTTGGAAGAAGGGCAATGAGCAACTCTTGTTCCACTATCTTTAAGTAAATTTATTTCCTTTTCATTTGTATGAATTGCGTGAGCTAAAACTGTTTTGTTGGATAAAACGTTAATTGACGCAAAATACTCAATATTTTCCTTTCCATATTTTTGACGAACCGCAGCAATTTCGCCTTTGTTTTCGGATGAGTGTGTGTGATAAAGTGAGCCATTAAAATCGTTCATTAAATTGGAAGTTTCTATCATCAATTCTTCGCTACAAGAAAGCACAAAACGAGGTGCAAAACCATATTTTATTCTTCCATTTGCGGAATTATGGAAATTTTTAGCTAATTCAAGTGTTGATTTTAAGCTATCTTTGGTCGATTCTCTAAATGATGGAAATAAATCATTTTCGTCAATCATACATTTGCCCGAAAAACCACGAATTCCCGATTCAATCATTTCTTCAAAAACTACTTCTTGATGATTCATCGTTCCCATATCTAAAAGAGTTGTTGTTCCGCTCATTAATAGTTCGCTAATTCCAAGTTGTGCCGAAATGCGAAGCGAATTAGCATTATGGTTGTTTTCATAAGGGAAAATTCTTTTTTGAAGCCAATCTAAAAGTTGCAAATCATCAGCTAAGCCACGGAAAAGTGTTTGGCAAAGGTGAATGTGGGTTTGCACAAATCCAGGCATTAAAGTAAGATTTTGGAAACGGAAAATTTCGCCATCGTAATTATTTAAGTCAATATTCTTTAGTTTGTCAATTCTTGAGATAATTCCATCTTCAATTTCAATAAAAGAATTGCGAAGAATCTCCATTGAATTGTTTACTGTTATAATCTCTTTTGGAATAATAATTTTTCTATTCATCGTTCAATTTGTATAATTTATAAATTTTGCTTCTTAATTTACTCAATTTTTCAAAAGTTTTTAGAGTTTAGTCATGTCCAAATACAAAAAAATGTATTGCGTCATTCCCACATGATTTTAGCGTTCGCCGCGGCGAATTGCCATAAATTGGATTCCGAGTAGAAGCATCTCGGAATGACGGAATTTTAAATTGACAGCATTTATGCTTTTATCTTGAATCTTGGGGGTCATTCCCGCATGATTTTAGCGGGAATCTCATCCATGAATTAGATTCCGCGTAAAAGATTCGCGGAATGACTGAATTATGAATTTATGACATTTTAATTGAGTTTATTAACGTTTCAATTCCTTCAACAAATACTTTCCAGTAAGACTTTTTTTATTTTTTGAAACTACTTCTGGAGTTCCTTCACAAACAATTTTACCACCATGTTCGCCACCGCCGGGTCCTAAATCAATTACATAATCAGCAACTTTAATTACATCAAGATTATGCTCAACAACAACAATCGTATTCCCTTTTTCGACCAATTTAGTCAAAACTCCAAGAAGAATTCTTACATCTTCAAAATGCAAACCGGTTGTTGGTTCATCCAAAACATAAAGCGTATTTCCGGTGCTAACTTTGCTCAATTCTGTTGCCAATTTAACTCGCTGAGCTTCACCGCCAGAAAGAGTAGTTGCCTGCTGTCCAAGTTTCAAATAGCCCAATCCAACATCATTTAAAGCCTTAACTTTCCTTAAAATTCTTGGGTGATCAGCAAAAAACTCAACCGCGTCTTCAACTCGTGTTTCCAAAATGTCGCTAATCGATTTTTTCTTAAACAATATTTCCAGCGTTTCGCGGTTGTAACGTTTGCCTTTGCAGACTTCGCATTCAACATAAACATCTGGCAAAAAGTTCATTTCAATTTTTTTTAATCCAGCGCCTTCGCATTCTTCGCATCTTCCACTTGGAACATTAAAGCTAAACCGTCCAGCTTTATAGCCACGCACTTTTGCTTCTGGCAGTTCTGTGTATAAATCGCGGATAAATGTAAAAAGTCCAGTATAAGTTGAAGGATTTGAACGCGGAGTTCTTCCAATTGGAGATTGATCTATTTCTATAATTTTGTCAATATTTTCAATTCCAGCAACCGACTTAAACTGAAGCGGCACAACTTTGGAGTGATAAATTTTCTTCATCAATATTGGTACAAGAGTATTATTTATTAATGTCGATTTACCAGAGCCGCTAACACCAGAAACGACAGTAAATGTGCCTAATGGAATTTTTAGATGAACCGATTTTAAGTTGTTTCCATTTGCTCCAATAATTTCAAGCGTTTTCCCATTTCCAATTCTTCTGTTTGGATTATAATCAATTTTTCGAATGCCCTTTATATAATCCAAAGTTAGCGAATCACATTTTGAATTGTGATTCATCAAATTTTCAGCAACTTCTGCTACGCATATTTCACCACCGTGTTCACCAGCTTTTGGACCAATATCAACTATAAAATCGGCACTTTCTATCGTTTCTCTATCGTGTTCAACCACAATTACAGTATTTCCAATATCACGTAAATTTTTTAACGAATTTATTAGCTTTATATTATCACTTTGATGAAGTCCAATACTTGGCTCATCAAGCACATAAAGCACACCAGCAAGCTGAGTCCCAATTTGCGTAGCTAATCTAATGCGTTGCGATTCGCCACCAGAAAGTGTGCGGGCAGATCGTCCAAGTGTTAAATAACTAAGTCCAACATTTAACAAAAATTGCAACCGTTCTGTAATTTCCTTTAATATCGGAGTCGCGATTAAAGTATCCCTATTTGTAAATTTTATACTTTCGAAAAATTTTTGCGCTTTCTCAATTGAAAGTGAAGTAATTTCACTAATATTTTTTTCATCAATTAATACAGAAAGCGATTCTTGTTTTAAACGCCCGCCATTGCAAGTTTGACAAGTTTTGGTAGTCATAAAAGATTCTGCCCATTCGCGAATTTTAACTGAAGCTGTTTTATCAAAATAATGATTAATATAATTTAGAACTCCTCCAAATTTATGCTTATACGTAACACTTTTTCCTCCGCCATAATTATATTCAAAGGAAATTTTATCTTTGGTTCCATTAAGCAAAACGTCAAGTTGTTCGGTGGTTAACTTATTTAAAGGAGTGTCATAATTAAAATTATAATGCTTTGCAACGCCTTCAAGCTGGTTAAAAAGCCAAATTTTACGTGGTTTTCCGAGCGCTTCAATTCCGCCTTCGTTTATTGTTTTGTTCCAATCTGGAATAATTAAGTCATTATCCAAACGTTTATTTTCACCAAGACCTTCGCAATCTTTACACGAACCGTAAGGCGAATTAAAGGAAAATGAGTTTGGCGCTAATTCTTGATAACTAATTCCACAATGATGGCAAGAAAGTTCGCGGCTAAACAAATTATCGTTTCCGTTGGAAGCAATTACAACAACTCCATTTCCATAATTTAAAGCAACTTCAATTGATTCACTTATTCGCGTTCGTGATTTTGCGGTAACATTTATTCTATCAACTAAAATTTCGATTGTGTGAATTTTATATCTATCAACCTTAAAACCTTTTTCAATTTCGTGAACTTCGCCATCAACTCTAACACGGATAAATCCATCTCGCAAAATATCTTCAAATAACTCGCGATAATGCCCTTTTCTTCCTCGCACAACTGGAGCAAATATTTCAATTCTGCTTTCTTGATAAGTTTCAAAAACAGTGTCAATAATTTGCTCGGATGATTGCTTTGTAACTGGTCTTCCGCAAGAATAACAATGCGGTTTTCCAACACGAGCATATAAAAGTCGCATAAAATCGTATATTTCAGTCACTGTTCCAACAGTTGAACGTGGATTTCCGCTTGTAACTTTTTGCTCAATAGAAATTGCTGGGCTTAAGCCTTCAATTAAATCAACATCTGGTTTTTCCAACTGACCTAAAAATTGGCGTGCGTAAGCCGAAAGTGATTCAATATATCGGCGCTGTCCTTCGGCATAAATTGTATCAAATGCGAGAGAAGATTTTCCAGAACCCGAAAGTCCAGTTATAACCGTAAAAGAATCACGAGGAATTGTAACATCTATATTTTTAAGGTTATGCTCACGCGCACCTTTTATAACTATTTGATTATTTGAAATCATTTTATTCTTTACGATTTAAAAGTTGTATGATAATGATTGTTATTGGTAAAAGCAATTATTGAAGAAACAAATATTTTAACTAGTTACTACCTTTAGGAATATATTTACTGTAGTAGAATTTAATCTTTGACATGTAATCGAACGGGAATATTCTTCCAAATGAATCAATAAATTCAAATTCTGGTTTTTGTTCTTCATTACCACTATTTTTAATTTCTTCTGAACCAATTACTTCTTTAGAATATGCGACTATATTTCCATCCAAATCATATATAAAAATTCTTGTATGCTCTTCATGGCGAATATGCTTTGGCAAACTACAAACTGAAAATGAAATTATATCGCCTACTGAATTATAAATTCTCGTTTTCTTCTCAGAGTTAAGAAATTTTTTGTTATCCCAATTCTCGGTTAAATAAGAACTCTCATTTTTAGTTTCAACCGTTCTGTATATTATTTTTCTACCGCTTACCCAGGAATAATCTTTCCAATACGTTGGTTGATACAAAGTTTTATTTCCATTTGTATCATATTTAGTAATGCTAAAACCCATAGTGTTCCAGCGTTTATTTTCCCACTTCTGTTGCAAATCTGATGTTATATTCCCATTTTGGTTATAAGTATAATTCACCCGTCGTGAATTTGTCCAACCAGTATCACTATTAACTTCTGTGATATATGATAATTTATTTCCAAGAGAATCATAAACGCTAGTATACCTATCCGCATTTACCAAATGACCATGTACCCAGTTTCTATTTATTTCTGAGATCTTCTTTCTTTGAATATTATATTTACAAGTACGTTCATGGCTATTTATCCATGTACTATCTTTTCTATATTTTTTTATATCAGATGTTATATCTCCAAATTCATTAAATGTATAAGTTTGACTATCTCTTTCCAGCCATTTATCATTTTCATATTCAGAGTATATCCTAGAAATTTGATTACTGTTTGTATCATATGCATAAATATATTGCCTACTATTTGACCATCTTCCTTTATAGTCAAATTGCTGTATTTCAGAAAGTTTATTGCCACAAGAATCATAGTTATAAAAATTACGTCCAAACGTATGTCTTTCTTGTCCATACCAAGACTTAAATAATTCACAAATAACCTTTCCATTTGAGTCATAAGTATATGTATGAAAAAACGAATCACTTTGGATATTAAATACAAATGATGATTCAAAAGACAACGAAATATTCCCATTTCCATCGTATTCATAAAAGTTAAGGGTCGCTATTTCCCATTTTTCATCTTTCCATTTATATTCTTTGTCTTGAATTAAATTTCCATTTTCATCATAGGAATAATTGCGGCGTTCATAATTAATCCAATTACTATCTTTTTTAATTTTAGTGAAATCCTGGATTAAATTATTATTAGAATCGTAGCTGTAAAAGTGATTTTCTTCAACACTATATTTTTCTGTAAAAATACTATCTACTACAAATGATGAATCGTACTTTGATAATTTCATTTGGCGAGTATAAAGTCTTCTGTTTGGTTTTAGTTGTTCATCATTAACCTTTTCGGAAAGGTTGAATTTTTTGAAAACTAATACTTTTCCATACTGTATTTGATTAAGGGAAAAAAGTGTTACTATAATTGCATGATAAAACAATATATTTCTAAAAAAATTCACAATTTCCCTCACTGTTGGTTATTTATAGAATTATAAATTAATTGACTAATACTTTAAAGAATACCCACGCAGAAATTCATCAGCAACCATTCTCTTTCTTCCTTCCAATTGAATTTCAAGAATTTGCAGTGTTTTATCGGCACAACCAACAAATATTTCTGATTTTGTTTGACTAATTTCACCAGGTGCTAAATTTTTTGAGTCAATAATTTTGGATTTAAACACTTTATAAATCTTGTTGTTATAACTAAAAAAAGTTGCAGGAAATGGCGAAAGTCCGCGAATTAGATTATGAATAGTTTCAGCATTTTTATTCCAATCAATTTCGCCAAGTTCTTTAGTTATTTTTGGTGCTGGAGTCGCTTTCGAATTATCCTGAAATTGTAATGAAATACTTTCATTTTCGATTGCATCAACTGTTTTTAGAACCAAACTTGAACCAAGAATGCTCATTTTATCGTGAATTGTGCCAAGATTATCTTCATCCTCAATTGGCATTTCAGCTTGAAAAATCATATTTCCAGTATCAACTTTATCATCAAGAAAAAATGTTGTTACCCCAGTTTTCTTTTCCCCATTAATAATTGCCCAATGTATTGGAGCCGCGCCACGATATTTTGGCAATAATGAACCGTGCAAATTAAACGAACCAAATTTTGGAAGTGTAAAAACAGCACGAGGCAAAATCTTAAATGCAACTATTACAAATAAATCTGCATTTAATTGAACTAAAGAATTTATAAATTCTTCATCCTTCATGCTTTCTGGCTGTAAACATTTAAGATTATTTTCAATCGCATATTCTTTAATTGGAGTTGAAGAAACTTTCCTTCCACGCCCTCGCTCTTTATCTGGAGCAGTTACAACAGCAATTATTTCGTGATTACTGTTATTTAATATATCAAGACTTGGTACTGCAAAATCTGGTGTTCCAAAAAAAACTATTTTCATTTATATTATACTCTTTGCGTGATTTCGTAGTCGGTGTTTACTTCACGTTTCATTATTCTAATTAATTCGCCCTTTAATTTTTCTTTTAATCGAGCATCAACTCTATCTGGAATCATTTTTCCAATTAAGTGATCATATTCGTGAAGAATAACTCTTGCAAGCCAATCATCCGCATCTAAAATTTGTTCGTTTTCATCGGTATCAAGATATTTTATTTTAATAATTTCAGAACGTTCAACATCGGCACGCAATTCTGGTAAGCTCAAACATCCTTCTTCGAAAATAACTAGTTCATCAGAATATTCAACAATTTCTGGATTTATAAACACCATTGGTTTAAAATCATCATAGCCTTCAACGCCTTTTAAATCTACAACAAACATTTTTTTATTTAATGAAACTTGGTTTGCTGCAAGCCCAATTCCCCGAGCATAGCGCATTGTTTCAAACATATCTTGTATATTTTCTATTAATTCATCATCCACAGATAAAATTGGACTAACGGTTTTTCTTAAAATTGAATCACCATAAACAGTTACCGGCAAAAGGGACATATATTTCTCACTATATATTTTATAAATTATTCAGTAATTACTTCCGCATCGTAATCTTTAAAAAGATAAACTTCGGTTGCGTACAATAACATTGTAATTGAAAGCCTAAAAATAATCAACATTTGTTGAAGAATAAAGGTAAGAATTAAGAAATAAAATGGTGAACGAGGAATGTAAATTGCAACAATATTATAAACAATTGCACCAAGTGCGCCAATTATAGAAACTATTAAGTAAGTTGAAAAAACAATCCAAAATCGTTTACGCATTAATTGAAAAATATTTTTAAATGCCAACCCAATTTTTTGCGAATCTTTTAACGCTAAAAATATTTGAGTGTATTCAGAAATTATTGAGATAGCTCCAATTAAGAACAATAATATTAAATATCTAATTGATCTAAAAATTAAATCCAACAATACTGAATTAAAAGCCTTTGTTAAATATTCAATTCCACTATCAAGTTTTGAGTCAATTAGCAAAATAATTGCAAGTATTAAAATTGCAAGTAAAGTAACTTTTATAAATCGATACCAGAATTTAACTCCACTATAGAAAAAATCTGAAATATGATTTTTCTTGGGATTGCTTAAAACTGCAATTAACCCGCCTTGGTAAAGTTTTTGGATTAATAGATTGATGCCAACAATGCTAAAAAATAGAATTGGTAATTTGTTAAACATATTGTGATCACTATTCTGAAATTGTAATAACCAAAAATAATCAACTTGAATAGCTAATTTGCTGCTCCATAATGAATGAGACAGATTATCGCGCAGCATTGATAAAATTGGAATTGTTAAAACTAGCGAAAGGATAATATTTGTTCCCCACAAAAGGAAAATATAAAACCAATTTTTAAGAACTAACCGCCAACTTTCTCTTAAAATTTCACGAATCATCCTTTACCACCAATTAACATTAGAGCATTTTGGAACCAAAAAAATATTCGCGTTGCGTACGAAATTGAACCCCAATATTGGTCCTCAATAATATAGGAATTGTTAGCAAAATTTAAGTCTAGCATATTTTTCATTTCAGAATCAATTTCAGCAGAGATAATTTCTTGATCAGAACTAATTGTAAAAATTTTGAATTTATCTTTCCCATCCCAGTTTATTTGCAAAGTATCAAATTCTCTGTAGATGGATAGTTTTATTGGTGTTACTCCACTTTCAATTCTTTCGACCATAATATCATATTTATTATCATCCCTTTTTTCGATATAATTTATTGCGTAATCAAACAATTTATCGCTTGCAAAAAGCTCGTTACAAAATTCTATAGTTTCGGATGAACCACCACTACTAATAACTTTCAGAAACTCATTTCCTGTGGAAAATTCATGTACATTTGCCTTCAAATAATTTTGCAAATTTCTTTTAAATTTTTCTTCTCCAATAATTTTTTCTAATGTTAAAAGAGAGATTTCTGGTTTCATTATTGACGATACTTTATACGCAGTATAATTTGGCAATTGATAGGTTGGAATTGACAAATCGGAATATGAAATATTTTTATAATATTCATCAAGATGTCTGGCACCTTCTGGTATAATTTGGTTGCTTATTGTATAGATTAATGGAATTCCAGCATAAGAAAGAAAATGTAAACCACTAACTGGATAGTAATCGGCTATATTAAAATACGAATGTAAATCTCCAAAATGTGTTCTAACTAATTTTTCAGCCAAATATGCTGAAATACCTTTGGGCAACCATGACTCTTCAAGATAATTCGAATTCAAAATATTTCCCAAATATTCATTAGTTATTTGTGAAGCCAATTCGTATTCAAGTTTTTGAGTTTTCACCGGTGAAATTAAATCGCTTCTTAAAGCAATTAAATTTGAATATGATTTATTTCCTAAATCAGTGATATTTGGTAAATCAATAATTGTTAAATCATCAAACGGCAAAAGGTCTAACTCAGAGAGAGATATTATATATTTTTCAACTGTATCAAAGTATCTATCAACATAACCATCTTTACTTTCTTGAATAAACAGAGTAATATTAATTTCATTTCCATTAATTGTTTTTTTTCTTGCAAATTTTGATAAATCATTAAATGCGAACCAATTAAATCTCTTAATTCCACTTGCCGAACAATGAAAGATTGTAGTACCATCAACAATTTCTTCCTCAATTTTCCCGGATGTTGCAATACTTACTCCAATAGGAGTATTAATATTAACTTCAAAATTAGAGTATTCAAGAAATGGTTCAATAAATTTATGTGAAGGATAATTGTAGAACTTTCCATTAAAATATGGAGATATTGTAACATACCAATTTTCAAAATTGTAGAAATAACTATCACTAAAACGGCTTCCAATTGGAATAATTATTTTGTAACTAATTTCAAATAATAGTGATTCGTTAAAAGCCTCACCATTGGGAATAATAGTTTTGACAAGTGTACTATCAACAAAATTTTTGGCATCGTTATTTTCAAACTCAAACTGTGAATCATTTCCATTTATCTTAAATGAATTAATTTCATAATTCATTGCTGAATTATCACCGTTGGTTTTGCTTAAATTTTTAGGAATGTTTAAATAAATGGTGTCCACATTTGCGCTATCAATATTTTCCCATTTAATTTCTTCTTTTACATTTAGTGAATTGTCAAATTCTGCATAATCAACATTGATAATATAATTAGTTCTTACCCTTGGTGTTTTATGTGGGTTTTCAAAACTTGTTTTTTCAACAATTAGCTTTTGAGAATTATTAATAATTTTTTCACCAATTATAGAAATCCCCGCAAAAAGTAATAATAGTAAAATTGATTTAATTGTTTTCATTATTAATTATATTCTAAATTCAAAAATTAAATTAAATAAATTTATCTCCTTTACAAAACTTAGCAAAAGGCTATTAATTTATTCATTTAAAAGAGAGTTAATACAAAAATAAATTTATTTAGTTATTGATAGCAAATTTTTATTTGCAATTTTGAAAATAATGTCAAATATTGGAATGATTTTTTTTAGTAACTCTTACGGATAAAAAGGATGCAACAAAAACGAGAACAATGGAATTCAAAAATTGGTTTTATTTTAGCCGCTGCTGGTTCTGCAATTGGATTAGGTAACATTTGGAAGTTTCCATACATTGCCGGCGAAAATGGTGGCGCATCGTTTATTCTTATTTACCTTATTTGCATTGCAATAATTGGTCTGCCAGTTTTAATTGCCGAAATTTTACTAGGAAGAACAACACACAGAAATCCAGTTGGTGCTTTTAGAGCTTTAAGCAAATCCAAATTTTGGATTGGAGTTGGCGGAATGGGAGTTGTAAGTGGATTTCTCATTCTATCATTTTATGCTGTAATTGCCGGTTGGGCTATTGGTTATATTTTTGAAGCAACTATTGGAAATTTTGCACAATTCAATACTGGCACATTAGCTGCCGAACATTTCGAAAATCTTGTTGCCGATGTTCCATGGATTGTTGGATATTTTACGCTATTTATGCTGCTAACAATGTTCTTTGTTTATCTTGGCATTCAAAAAGGAATTGAACGTGGAAGTAAAATAATGATGCCTATTCTTTTTGTACTTTTAATAATACTAATGGTGCGTGGAATTACTCTCGAAGGCTCAGAGGCTGGAATAGCATTTCTTCTAAATCCAGATTGGAGCAAAATAAACGCGCAATCCGTTTTGGTCGCTTTGGGACACGCATTCTTCACTTTAAGTCTTGGAATGGGTGCTATGCTCACATACGGAAGCTACATGTCAAAAGACGATAACATTCCAGTTGCTGCTTTTCAAATTATTATTTTAGATACAGTAATTGCGCTTATTGCCGGCGTTGCAATTTTCACTTCTGTTTTTGCAGTTGGACTAGATCCATCTGCTGGACCAGGATTAATTTTCCACACAATTCCCGCAACTTTTGCTAAAATGCCTGGTGGATATTTCTTCTCAATTTTATTTTTTATTCTTTTAAGCATTGCAGCACTCACATCCGCAATTTCGTTGCTCGAAGTTGTAGTTGCTTATTTTGTTGACGAACTAGACTGGAATAGAAAAAAAGCAGTTTTTATTTTAGGATTTGTTACATTCCTTATTGGTTTACCAAGTGCATTATCGTTTAATGTTCTTGCAAATTTTCAAGTTTTTGGGATGAACTTTTTCGATTTAGTGGATTTCTTTGCCTCCAACATTCTTCTACCAACTGGTGGATTATTAATTGCAATTTTTGTTGGATATGTTTGGGGATTTGATAAAGTATTGTTAAACCTTAAATCTGGAGCAGAAGATTTATTTAATAAGCATCCTTTTGTTATTTCAACTTGGAAATTTTTCTTAAAGTATTTATCACCTGTTTTAATTTTTATTGTTTTGTTACAATCACTCGGAATTTTAGAACTCATTTTTTAGCAATTAAACAATATGGTAATATGAAAAAATCAACTCTAGGTATAATCTCGTTATCAATAATTTTTTCTATTTTAATAATAGGAGGAGTTCCGTTTTTCGATACTGTTTGGTCATTTCCCGGTAATTTCGATTTCTTTAAAACTTTTCCAACTGAGGATATTCCTCTTGGAATAATTCCATTAATGATAATTGCATTAATTGGAACCGGAATATATGCTAGTTTCAAATTAAACTTCCCTCAAGTAACACATTTTTGGCACGGCGTTAAAGTTACAATGGGTATTTATGATGATCCAAATGACGAAGGTGATTTAAATCATTTTAGAGCATTATCCACAGCGCTTTCTGCAACTGTTGGAATTGGAAACATTGCCGGAGTTGCTACAGCACTTTATTATGGCGGACCTGGTGCAATGTTTTGGATGTGGGTTACAGCATTTTTTGGAACAACTTTAAAATTTGCTGAAAGCACTCTTGGTCATAAATATCGCGAAATTCTTCCAGATGGTTCAACAGCTGGTGGACCAATGTACACAATTGAAAAAGGTTTAGGTCCAAAATGGAGATGGATGGCAGTTGCCTTTGCAAGTTTTGCTATTATATGTTCATTTGCTACAGGTAATGCTATTCAATCTTTTACTGTTTCCGATCAAATTTATTCTGAAGTAACCCAACTTTTTGGTTCAACCGGATTTTTTACTTTAAAACATGAAATTTTTTCTGGATTTGAAGTTTCACTTCAACAAGTAATAAATGGTTTGCTTCTTGCTGCAATTGTTGGCTCAGTTATTATCGGTGGAATTAAACGTATTGGAAATGTAACTGGAATTTTAGCACCATTTATGGCAGTATTTTATGTAGTTGCTGGATTTGCAATTCTTTTGGCATATACAAGCGAGTTGCTTCCAAGCTTTGGACTAATTTTTGAAATGGCTTTTAATCCACCTGCTGAAATTGCTGGAGTAACAAGTGGAACTTTTCTTGTATTTATGAATACCATGCTCTGGGGAGTTAAACGTGGGCTTTACTCAAACGAAGCTGGACAAGGAAGCGCAGCTATTGCACATTCAACGGCTAAAACAAAATACTCAATACGCGAAGGTTCTGTGGCTATGTTAGGACCTTTTATTGATACAATTACAATTTGTTCTTTAACAGGTTTGGTAATTATTGTTACTGGTGCATGGCATCACACACTATTTTATGTTGAACGTATTGACCCCAATTTTGCTGGTGAACTTTACAATTCCTCTATTTTAACTTCTTATGCTTTTAAAGTTGGCTTAAGTTGGCTTTTCAGTTATGGAGATAAAATTATTACAATCGGCGTTTTGCTCTTCGCAATTTCAACCATGATTAGCTGGTCGTTTTACGGTGATAGAGCAACATATTATCTTTTTGGAAAGAAAATGATTCTCCCTTACAAATGGATGTATATTCTTTTTGTATTTATTGGTGCAATTGCTCAATTAGAAGCAGTTTGGGCTTTTGGTGATGCCGCTCTTGGATTTATGACATTCCCAAACTTGATTTCAATTATTTTGCTTTCGCCTGTTTTGCTTAAAGATATGAATAAATATTTTTCTGAAAAACATATTCCGTATAAAGATAAATAAAGTTAGAAAAAGTATATTTTGATTAATAGTAAAACAGTCAGTTCATTTAGCAAAAATTGATTACTATTTTTTTTGAATTTTACTTACATTAAATAAAGGAAAGCAAAAATAGTTAACCATTTTTTGAGGTATAATAATGGGTTTAGATGAGATTAAAAGAGAATTCAATAATTTAGATCAATCAGAAAAACTGCTCATTGTTGAAGATTTATGGAATCAAATTGCTAAAGGTAATAATGATATTCCAATATACGATTGGCAAAAAAGTGAATTAGATAAAAGATACAGGGAATACAAAAAAGGAAAATTAGAATTACACGATTGGAATATTGTTCATAACGAATTACGCAAACAATTCAAATGAAACTCAGATATACTTCAAAGGCTAAGTTTGATCTAGAATCAGCATTCTCTTGGTACGAACGGCAACAGCAAGGGTTGGGTTTTGAATTTCTGAGTTGTATTGAAAATGGAGCAAAATCTATTATTGAACATCCTGAAATGCATAGAGTTATTTTTCAAACTTCAGAAGATGTATTATTAGAAAATTTCCATTCTCTATTTTCTGTACGATTGAGAATAATTTAATAGTTGTACACTCAGTTTTTAATAACAGATAAGACCCAAACAAACTGCCGTAAAAATTTTCCAATTTTAAAAATTAATTGATAATATCTAGGTTAAGCATTGATTCAAAGCTGAATCCTTTAAATGTACTTGGGTTAATAAAGAAAGAAATTTATGAAATTATACATAGACGGAGATGCATTTCCAAACTTATTAAAACCAATAATATATCGTGCAATTGAAAAATTGGAGTTACAAACATTTGTTGTATCAAATAAGCGAATTAATATTGGATTATCAAATTATATCAATTACGTTATAGTCAGTGATGGCGCGGATGAAGCAGACAACAGAATAGTTGAAATGGTTGAAGTGGGCGATTTGGTTATCACATCCGATATTCCCCTTGCCGACCGAGTAATTACAAAAAGTGCTTTTGCCCTCGATCACAGAGGTAAGTTTTTTGATGCTGATAATATTAAACAGTCTCTTGCAATTCGAGATTTTATGCAATCCATTCGTGATTCCGGCGAATCTACAAAAGGACCCAAACCAATAAACAAAAAAGATGCTCATGAATTTGCCAATAAATTAAATCAATTTTTGCGAAGACAAATAACCCAATAATTTCTATTCAAGAATTGTTATTTTAATCAATATTAAGAGTAATAAAAAAGATGATTTACTGATTTATAAAATGACAAATTTTCATTCGATAAACAAAAAGCTAGATAATGAAAAGCTCTTGTTAAATATGTGTAAATAATAGCTTTAAGTCATAGATTGTTTCGGCAATAATAGTGCGCCCAGTAATCTCCGAAACAATTAAAAAATCATTCCCCAATTGGAATTCAAAAGTGTTTGTTTGAAGTTTTTTACAGTTGTTGTTACAAAGTAAAATTGCTCTTCGGTAAAATTATTTCTATTTCTTAGTCCCAAAAATTCAATTTAATAAGAATCATAAAATGTGTCCTCGACAACAGATAAATTGTTGATGTGTTATTTTACTCTATTTACCTAAGTAATATTGCTTTAATTGTTTTGTAGTATTTATTTGATTTGAAGGTTACAAAGTATATACCACTTGATAATTTTGAACCATCAAGATTTATTTTATGAATGCCAGGTAACTGCTCTTCTGAAACAAGAGCTAGGACTTCACGACCAAGAAAGTCATAAACTTTTATATTAACAAAACTAATATCTGGTAAATTATAACTAATTGTAGTTGTTGGGTTAAATGGGTTTGGATAATTATTAAAAAGAATATATTCAGTATTAGGATAATCTATGCTTCTTATTTCTGTTGTTTTTTGGTAAAGAAATGCTGGCTCCATTAATACACTTAAAGTATTTTGTGAAATATCAGAAGCAAATATTTTAAGCTGATAAAAACCACTAGATAAACCTGGTAATACTCCTTGATAAATATTGTTATTGTTACTTAATGGTAGTTTAATCCAACTAGTGTCGTTCTCTGGTCTACAAAATAATTGCACCTTCCTCAATTCGTTATCATCTTCCACTATAAAATTAATTGTGTTGTTCTTATCTGAATTCAGAATGTTCGCAAGTTTTTCATCTGCTAATATTTGAAATTGTCGCATGTAAGGCGGGTTCTTATCTAACCTATTTAAGTCAAATTCAGCAATTGCTGTTGTGGAAGCTACTTTTTTGGCTACTTCGCTTTTATCGTTAGTAACAGTAACTTTATACCAGTCTGGTTTAACAGGGAATGTTAAGCT
>JAHISP010000049.1 GCA_018818165.1 Bacteroidota bacterium
CCACCTTCAAGAGCCGCAATTCGTTTCTCAAAAACATCTGTTGTAGGATTCATAATACGTGTATAAATATTTCCAAATGCTTTCAAATCAAATAAATCTGCCGCATGTTGTGCATCATTAAAAGTATAAGAAGAAGTTTGATATATTGGAACTGCACGGGAATTTGTTGTTGGATCAGGTTCCTGACCAGCATGCAATTGTAGTGTTTCGAATCTATATTTGTTTGACATTGTAACCTCCAGTATGATTTAAAATAAAAAAACCTCTTTAGAAGAAATTCCTAAAGAGGTTTTAAAATGTATTGCTTCTCTTATCTATCCCAAAAAAAATGGGTAGGAATTAGCACCTTGAACAAATATATTCAGGTTGCTAAGGCTTCGCAGGGCCTATCCCTCAGCCTTTCTTGATAAATAAATACTAAAAAGAACTTAAAAACTTGAGTGCTAAAATATAGATAAATCGATATCTTGTCAAGCATTAAATCTTATTATGGAAAACTTGCAAAATATTATAGGATAAATATCCATGATAAATGAATAAAACCAACGTATATAGGTGCGTTAGTAAATATATAAACATTGTATTTGACATAAAACAATACATAGTATATATTTTGAAAAACAAATTTAAGAATTATGCAAAAAACAACTACATATACTAGTAATTTAACCTCAAAAAATGGAAATATTTTTTTGCGTAATACTATAAGTAACCAACCAATTATTATTAACAATCTGCTCGGAATTATTATTCTGAGCCTACTGGGTATTTTACTCGTAGGCTAAATAATAAAAAGTTAATCCAGATTTCATTTCACAATAATTACACATTTAAAAGATTTCGGGATTAACCTGATAACAAGCAAATAATATTGAAATGTTGTAATTATGAGGAAAAATATGAGATCAGACTTAATCAAAAAGGGATTTGAAAAAGCTCCACATCGTAGTTTATTGCGAGCAACTGGAGTTATTAAGGATAATGAAGATTTTAACAAACCATTTATTGGAGTTGTTAACTCGTATATTGACTTAATTCCTGGTCATGTTCACTTGCAAGAGTTTGGCAAATTAATTAAAGATACAATTCGTGAAGCTGGTGGAATTCCATTCGAATTTAATACAATTGGAGTAGATGACGGCATTGCAATGGGTCACATTGGAATGCGATATTCACTTCCAAGTCGTGAATTAATTGCTGATAGCGTTGAAACTGTGGTTGAAGCACACCGTTTGGATGGAATTATTTGTATTCCAAATTGTGATAAAATTGTTCCAGGAATGTTAATGGCAGCCGTTCGAATTGATGTTCCAACAATATTTATTTCGGGTGGACCAATGAAAGCTGGTGTTACCGCTGCTGGAGAAAAAACAGATTTAGTTTCAGTATTTGAAGGAGTTGGTAAATTTAAGTCAGGGGATATTAGTGAAGAAGCGCTACTTGAACTTGAAACTGTTAGCTGTCCTGGCTGTGGTTCTTGTTCCGGAATGTTTACTGCAAATTCAATGAATTGTTTAATGGAAGCACTTGGTATGGCTTTGCCAGGAAATGGCTCAATTTTAGCAGTTGATGCGCGAAGAAAAGAATTAGCTGTTTCTGCTGCCAAACAGATTATGACTTTGGTAAAAGAAGACATAAAACCATCCGATATTTTATCACGCGAAACATTTATGAATGCTTTTGCTTTAGATATGGCAATGGGTGGAAGCACAAATACAATTCTTCATACATTAGCAATTGCAATTGAAGCTGGCGTAGATTTTGACTTGAAAGAACTAAATGTTCTTGCAGAAAAAGTTCCATATATATGTAAAGTTAGTCCTGCTTCTCCATTTGTACACATGGAGGATGTTGAAGAAGCTGGTGGAATTTCAGCAATATTAAATGAAATATCTAAACTTCCAAATGTACTTTTTCTTGATAAAATGACCGTTACTGGAAAAACGCTTGGCGAAAATATTGCTAAATCTGAAGTAAAAAATAGAGAAGTTATTAAAAGTATTGATGCTCCTTATTCAAGCAAAGGTGGATTAGCCGTTCTTTTTGGAAATCTTGCTCCAGAAGGCTCCATTGTTAAAACTGCAGCGGTAAACCCTTCAATGTTGGTTCACAAGGGACCAGCAAGAATTTATGAATCACAAGATGAAGCACTTGCTGGAATAAGAAATAAAGAAATACAAGCTGGCGATGTTGTTGTTATTAGATATGAAGGTCCGCAAGGTGGTCCTGGAATGCCCGAAATGCTTGCTCCAACAAGTGAAATTATGGGAATGGGTCTAGGAGATAAAGTTGCACTTTTAACAGACGGTAGATTTTCTGGTGGAACTCGTGGTGCTTGTATTGGGCATATTTCTCCAGAAGCAGCAGAAAAAGGTCCTATTGCAGCGTTAAAAAATGGTGATATAATATCAATAGATATTCCAAATAAAATTTTAGAAGTAGAACTTAGTAATGAAGAAATAAATAATAGATTAAAATTAATTCCAGATTTTGAACCAAAAATAAAAAAAGGGTACTTAGCGCGTTACTCTAAAATGGTAACCTCAGCAAGCAAAGGTGCCGTTCTTAGAATAAAATAGAAATTATTAAATAAAGGTAATTTTATGAATACAAAGAAAAAAACAATGACAGGCGCAGATATATTTTTCGAATCACTTCGAAAAGAAGGTGTTGAAAAAATATTTGGTTATCCAGGTGGAGCTACAATTAAGCTTTATGAAAAATTGTATGATGTCAAATTTCTTGAACATATTTTAACTAGACATGAGCAAGGTGCAACACATGCTGCTGATGGTTACGCACGTGTTTCGGGAAAAGTTGGTGTTGTTCTTGTAACTTCTGGTCCTGGAGCAACAAATACTGTTACTGGAATTGCAAATGCATATATGGATTCAGTTCCACTTGTTATATTTACTGGGCAAGTGCCATCTCATTTAATTGGAAATGACGCATTTCAAGAAGCGGATATTGTTGGCATTACTCGTCCAATTACAAAACATAATTTTTTAGTTAGAGATGTTAAAGATTTAGCTTCCACAATTAAGAAGGCTTTTTATATAGCTGCAACTGGCAGACCAGGACCAGTTTTGGTTGATTTGCCCAAAGATGTAATTGCGGCTGAATGTGAGTTTGAATATCCAGAAACAGTTGAAATCCGTGGTTATAAGCCAACACTAAAAGGGCACTCAAATCAAATAAAAAAAGCAGCGGAAGTTATTAGAAATGCAAAGCGTCCATTACTTTATGTTGGAGGCGGTGTAATAATGGCAAATGCTTCAAAAGAGTTAACAGAATTTGCAAAGAAAAATAATATTCCCGTTACCAATACTTTGCTTGGTTTAGGTTCTTTTCCAGGAACTGACCCTCAATTTCTTGGAATGTTAGGAATGCACGGAACTTATTATGCAAATCAAGCAGTTAGCAATTGTGACGTGTTAATAGCCGTAGGTGCTAGATTTGATGATAGAGTAACTGGAAATACTAAAACATTTGCAAAGGAAGCATATAAAATTCACATTGATATTGACCCAACAGCAATTGATAAAAATGTAGCAATCGATTTACCAATTGTTGGAAATGCAAAAGAAATTCTAACAGAATTATTGAAAGAACTATCTGATAAACCAAGAGAAGAAGCATGGTTTAAACAAATTGAAGATTGGAAAGATGCCTGTCCTCTTGAATATAAAAGACCCGATAACGAATTAAGAACTCAGTTTGTTATTGAAAAAATTTCAGAAAAAACGAAAGGCGAAGCTATTATTATATCGGATGTTGGTCAACATCAAATGTGGATTGCCCAATATTATAAGTTTAATAATCCTCGTTCGCATGTTAGCAGTGGTGGTTTAGGCACAATGGGTTTTTCAATTCCAGCAGCAGTTGGCGTTGCTTTTGCAATAAAAGATAGACCAATTGTTTCTATAAGTGGAGATGGCGGTTTTCAGATGAATATGCAAGAACTAATTACAGCTGCATATCACAAACTTCCAATTAAATTTTTTATTATGAATAATTGCTTTTTAGGAATGGTTAGACAATGGCAAGAACTATTTCACGAAGAAAAATATAGCTTCACGGATTTATGCGATAGCAATCCAATTTTTACAAAAATAGGAACAGCATTAGGAATTGAATCTTTTTCTACTTACAATCCAGATGAAGTTGAAGAATTATTAGACAAAGTATTTGCAATAAACGACAGACCAGTTCTAGTTGAATTTAAAGTCGCTAAAGAAGATCTTGTTTTTCCAATGGTTCCTTCTGGTGGTTCAATTTCAGATATGATTCATAAAAGAATAAATCCAAAGGGGAAAAAATAATGAAACATACAATATCAGTATTAGTTGAAAATACATTTGGTGCTTTTGATAGAGTTGCAACAATGTTTAGTGCAAAAGGATTTAATATTCATAGTATTTCAATTGGTGAAACAGAACAAAAAGATATTTCAAGAATGACAATAGTTACTTCGGGCGATAAGCAATTAATTGACCAAATAGTTAAGCAACTTAATAGATTAATTGATACAATTAAAGTATCCGAATTAACTGGACAGGCAAGAACAGAAAGGGAATTAGCTCTTATTACAGTTAGTTTTCATAAAGGTGGAATTGAGGAAATTAAAAACATTAATGATATATTTAGAGGTAAAATAGTTGATATAAATAATAAAACTATGATGCTTGAAGTTACTGGACCTCCAGAAAAAATTGATGCAATAATTAACGTTCTAATGCCTTTTGGAATTATTGAAATGGCTCGTTCTGGAACGGTTGCTCTCAAAAGAGGTGAGCAAATTAGACCCAAAAATGAATATGTTAATAAAAAATAAGGAAACAAAAAATGAAAGCTTACTATGATAATGAAGCATCGTTGGATTCACTAAAAGATAAAAATATTGCGGTTTTGGGCTTCGGAAGTCAAGGTCATGCGCATTCATTAAACTTAAAAGAAAGTGGAATGAATGTTGTTGTAGGTGCTAGAAAAGATGGAAATTCTTGGAAAAAAGCTACCGATTTGGGAATGACAGTAATGGAAATTGATGCTGCTACAAAATGGGCTGATGTTGTTATGGTACTTTTACCTGACCAAGATCAAAAGAAAGTATATGACGAACAAATTGCTACAAATTTGGTAGAAGGCAATACACTAGTATTTGCTCACGGTTTTAATATTCACTACAAACAAATTGTTCCACCAAGTAATATAAATGTTATGATGATTGCCCCTAAAAGTCCTGGACATTTGGTTCGCAGAACTTTTAGAGAAGGAAATGGTGTTCCATGTTTAATTGCTATTCACAATGATTATTCTGGAAATACAAAAGAAATGGCGCTGGCTTGGGCTAAAGGAATTGGCGGTACAAGAGCTGGAGTGATTGAAACAAATTTCAAAAATGAAACTGAAACTGATTTATTTGGCGAACAAGCCGTTCTTTGTGGTGGTTCTGCTGAATTAATAAAAGCTGGATTTGAAGTGCTTACAGAAGCTGGTTATCCTGAAGAACTTGCTTATTTTGAAGTTATGCACGAAATGAAATTAATTGTTGACCTTTATTATGAGGGTGGATTATCAAGAATGAATTATTCTGTTAGTGACACTGCAGAATATGGTGGTTATGTAACAGGGCCAAAAGTAATTAATGCAGAATCTAAAAAAGCGATGAAAGCTGCTTTATTAGAAATTCAAGATGGCACGTTTGCAAAGAACTTTGTTGCAGAAGTAAATGGTGATAAAGCAAATATGACAAAACTCAGAAAAGAAAATAGTGAACATCCAATTGAAAAAATTGGTGCCAAATTGCGTGAAATGATGAGTTGGGTTAAAAACAAAAATGATGAGGATTAGTTAATGAAAAAGAAAGTTGCACTTTTACCTGGTGATGGAATTGGAACAGAAGTAATGTCTGCCGCAGTTAAACTTATGCACCATGTTGCTGAAAAATATGATTTAACAATTGAAACTACTGAAAGTCTTATGGGTGGCTGCTCTTATGACGCTTATGGAACACCATTGACTGATGAAACAATTCAACTTTGTTATGAATCGGATGCTGTTCTTCTTGGTGCAGTTGGTGGTTATAAATGGGAAAATCTTGAACATCATTTAAAACCAGAAGCTGCTTTGCTAAAACTTAGAAAATCGTTGGGATTATACACAAATATACGTCCAGCAAAGGTTTATCCATCTTTTGTTAATTCTTCATCGCTAAAAGAAAGTGTAATTCTTGGAACAGATTTTGTTGTTTTTCGTGAATTAACTGGTGGAATCTATTTTGGTGAACCACGTGGTTATGATGAAAATAAAGGCTTCAATACAATGGTTTATGAAAAATATGAGATTGAACGTATTGCTCATCAAGCTTTTAAAGTTGCACAAAAAAGAAAAAAAGTACTAACATCTGTTGATAAAGCAAACGTTTTAGAAGTATCTCAATTCTGGAGAAAAGTTGTTGAAGAAGTAAGCAAAGAATATCCAGATGTGAAATTAAACAATATGTACGTTGATAACACGGCAATGCAAGTTGTTCGCGACCCACGACAATTTGACGTAATTGTTACTTCTAATTTATTTGGTGATATAATTAGTGACATTGCTGGAATGATTACTGGCAGTCTTGGTATGCTTCCATCAGCGAGTTTGGGCGAT
This sequence comes from Bacteroidota bacterium, assembly GCA_018818165.1. Classification (GTDB taxonomy): domain Bacteria; phylum Bacteroidota; class Ignavibacteria; order Ignavibacteriales; family Melioribacteraceae; genus 1-14-2-50-31-20. The sequence goes on from JAHISP010000049.1 coordinate 6,652, forward strand.
AAATATGCACTATACGAGCCAGTTCATGGAAGCGCTCCTGATATTGCTGGACAAAATAAAGCAAATCCTATTGCGATGATTGGCTCTGTTGCAATGATGTTCGATTTATCATTTGGAATGAAAGAAACTGCCGAGTTGATAGAAAAAGCAATTGAAAGAACTCTTGACCAAGGATTTAGAACAGTTGATATAAATCTAGATAACGGAAATGTTGTATCAACAGATAAAATGACAGAAATGATTATAAAAAACTTTGATATAATTTTTCAAGAAAATAAGGAAAGTGTATTTACACTTTAAATGGTAAAACCATGAAAAATCAATTAATTATATTTGATACAACATTACGCGATGGTGAACAATCACCTGGAGCATCTTTGAGTGTTTCTGAAAAAGTTGAAATTGCCAAACAGTTGGAAAAATTAAAGGTAGATGTAATTGAAGCAGGTTTTCCAGTTTCATCTCCTGAACAATTTGAAGCAGTTGAAAGAATAGCAAACGAAGTGGGTGTTACAGTTGCTGCTCTTGCTCGAGCAAAAGAGATTGACATCAAAGCTGCTTACGATGCAATTAAAAATGGTGAGAAGAAAAGGATTCATACATTTTCCAGCACTTCGGATTATCATATTCTTGGTAAATTTGGTGACGATAGATATGGTAAAACTCTGGCTGAAAAGCGAGAAACTATTATTAAAATGTCTTACGATATGGTGAAGTATGCAAAATCACTAGTTGATGATGTTGAGTTTTCTGCAGAAGATGCTGGACGCACAGACATGAATTATCTTGTTGAGGTTATTGAAGCTGCAATTGATGCTGGTGCAACAACCATTAATATTCCTGATACCACTGGATATACTTTTCCCAAAGAATTTGGTGAAAAAATTGCCTACTTAAAAAAGAAAGTTAAGAATATTGAGAACGCAATTATTAGTGTGCATTGCCATAACGATCTTGGTCTTGCGGTTGCTAATTCCATTGCTGGTATTGAGAATGGTGCACGCCAAGTTGAATGCACAATAAATGGAATTGGTGAACGTGCTGGCAATGCTGCACTTGAAGAAATAGTAATGGCATTAAAAGTGCGCAAAGATATTTTAGATATTGAAAGTAAGATAGAAACCAGAGAAATAATGAATACCTCAAAACTAGTTTCTGGCTATACTGGTATTATTGTTCAACCAAACAAAGCTATTGTTGGTGAAAATGCTTTTGCGCACGAATCTGGAATTCATCAAGATGGAATGTTGAAGAATCGTGAAACTTACGAGATAATGACACCAGAAACAGTTGGAGTGCAAAATACAAAAATTGTTTTAGGAAGACACTCTGGAAGGCATGGTTTAAAAGCCCGCCTAGATGAACTTGGATATCAAGTTAATTCAGAAGATTTGAATAACATTTATAAATCCTTCACAAAATTAGCAGATAAAAAGAAGGAAGTTTATGATGACGATTTAAGAATTCTTATGGGCGACTCCAAAAATAGAAATGAAGCAATTTATGACTTAAAATATATGCACGTCTTTGCTGGTTCGTCAACAATTCCAACCGCAACTGTTAGGATAAAAGTTGACGGAAAAGTAAATGAAGATTCTGCAACGGGTGATGGTCCAGTTGATGCTTTATTTAATGCTATAGATAGAGCAATTGATAAGAAACCAACGGTTGAATCTTATCGAGTTCGCTCAGTAACTGCTGGAAGGGAAGCTCTTGGTGAGGTTGCTGTACGAATTAGAAAAGATGGTCGTTCTTATACTGGCATTGGTGTTTCAACTGATATTATTGAAGCAAGTGGGAAAGCATATATTCAGGCTATAAATAAAAAAGAGCACCATGAAAGAAATAAAAACAAACTTCAAAATGAAGAAGAATTAAAAGGTGAGATTTAAGGAGATAAATTAATGGGAATGACAATTACTGAAAAAATTCTTGCTAAATCAGCTGGAAAAGAATCAGTTAAACCTGGTGATAATATTTGGCTAAATGTAGATGTGTTAATGACTCACGATGTTTGCGGACCGCCTACGATTGGAATTTGGAAAAGTGAATTTGGTAAAGATGCAACCATTTGGGATAAAGATAAGTTGGTTATTTTTCCAGATCACTATATTTTTACAGCCAATAAACATGCAAATAGAAATGTTGATATTCTAAGAAATTTTGCTGATGAGTATTCAATAGATAATTATTACGATGTGGGAACTTCGCGCTATAAGGGTGTTTGTCATATTGCCCTTGCTGAGGAAGGTTATAATATTCCTGGAACCGTTTTAATTGGCACAGATTCACACACTTGTACTTCAGGTGCGTTTGGAATGTTTTCTACTGGAGTTGGGAATACTGACGCTGCGTTTATTTTGGGTACTGGAAAAATATGGGAAAAAGTTCCAGAAACTATGAAATTTACTTTCACTGGAAAAATGCCAGAATACTTAACTGCAAAGGATTTAATATTGCAAATACTCGGCGATATTACTACAGACGGTGCTACTTATCGTGCTATGGAGTTTGATGGTGAAGCTGTGTTTTCTCTTTCTATGAACGAAAGAATGACTCTTTGCAACATGGCTATTGAAGGCGGTGGAATGAATGGAATAATTCCAGTTGATGCAGTAACAGAAGATTATTTACAAGAAAGAACTAATAAAGCTTATGATAAATTTTACAGTGACGAAGATGCTGTTTATCATAGTAAATATGAATACAATGTCGAAAACCTTGTTCCATTAGTAGCTAAGCCACATAGTCCTGACAACAAAGCTGCAGTTAGAGAAGTTGAAGGAACTCCTATTACAAAGGCATATATCGGTTCTTGTACTGGTGGAAAAATATCTGATTTTCAGTTTGCTGCAAAAATATTGTATGATAAAAAGGTTGCTGTAACTACTTTTATTGTTCCAGCAAGTACAGAAGTTGCAAAGCAATTGGAAACTGAGATGTATAAAGATAAATCGTTAAAAGAAATCTTCGAATCAGCTGGTGCTGTAATTGCAAAATCATCTTGTGCTGCTTGTCTAGGTGGACCAGACGATACAATTGGAAGAACTGTTGGAAACGATGTAACAATTTCAACAACCAATAGAAATTTTCCAGGTAGGATGGGAAGCAAACAAGCAGAAGTATATTTGGCTTCACCACTTACAGTTGCTGCTTCTGCAGTTAAAGGAGTTATAACAGACCCACGTGATTTAATGTAATTTAATAGAAAAAATGGATTTATAATGGAAAATATAGTAATTGGAAAAGCATTTGTTTTGGGAAACAATATTGATACTGATCAAATAATTCCCGCAGAACATCTTGTTTATAGTATGGATGATGAAAACGAAGCAAAAATGTATGGTAAATATGCTCTTTCGAGTGTTCCAAAAGAATATTCTGGATTACCGTTGGGAAATATACCATTTGTTGAAGAAGGGAAATATGAATCAGAATATCAAATTATTGTTGGAGGTTCAAATTTTGGCTGTGGCTCTTCGCGAGAACATGCTCCTTATGCACTTATGAAAGCTGGTGCTAAAGTAATTATTGCAGAATCTTATGCTCGAATTTTTTATCGTAATTCTGTTGATGGTGGCTTTGTTATTCCATACGAAATAAAAGAAAAACTGAATGAAAAAGTTAAAACTGGGGATGTATTAAAGATTGATATTGAAAATAATATTTTAGTCAATAATTCAACTGGAGAAACTTTTAGTTTAAATCCACTTGGAGATGTATTGCCAATAGTTTCAGCAGGTGGACTTTTCAAGTATGCCCGAAAAAGTGGAATGATTGAATAAATTATTGTTTTCAAAATAGAATTTAGAAAAAAGATTAGGAGTAAGATTAAGAGAAAGATTAAGACATAACAATTCGTAATTTCTTGTGTCTCATATCTAACATCTCAAATCTAAAATAAAATGAAAAAATTAGAATTATTTGATACAACTTTAAGAGATGGTACTCAAGGCGAAGGCGTTAATATTTCCATCCATGATAAATTAGAAATAACAAAAAGATTGGATGAATTTGGAATTAACATTATTGAAGGTGGTTGGCCAGGCAGTAATCCAAAAGATGAGGAGTATTTTGAAATAGTTCAAAACTTGAAACTTAAAAATTCCAAGATATGTGCGTTTGGCTCAACAGCCCGCTATCCCGATAGAATTGAAAGCGATAATAACTTACTCAAACTTGTGGCTTCAAATGCTCCAATTATAACAATATTTGGAAAAACTTGGCGTTTCCATTCAGAAAAAACACTTGGATTAACAGATGAACAAAATGAAGAGTTGATTTATAAATCTGTTAAATTCCTTGTAGAAAAAGGTCGTAGAGTTATTTTTGATGCCGAGCATTTTTACGATGGTTATAAAGATGATGCAAATTTTGCTATTAAAATGTGTAAAGCAGCAGTAAAAGGTGGAGCAGATACAATTGTACTTTGTGATACAAACGGTGGTTCGCTTCCTCACGAAGTTTATGATATTACTGAAAATACGCTAAAACAAATCGAAATACCTATTGGAATTCACGCTCATAACGATGGCGGAGTTGCAGTTGCAAATTCAATTGCTGCGGTTCAAGCTGGTGCAACTCACGTTCAAGGCACAATGAATGGAGTAGGTGAGCGTTGTGGAAATGCTGACCTTTGTACAATAATTCCAAATCTAATTTTGAAAATGAAAAGGGAAACAGTCTTTGATTTGAATTTGACCAATTTAACTTCACTCTCTAATTTTGTTTACGAAATGATGAACGTTTCACCAAACACACGAGCGCCATTTGTTGGTAAATCTGCATTCGCTCATAAAGGTGGAATTCATGTTAGTTCGGTGTTAAAAGATAGCAGAATGTATGAGCATCTTGAACCAAACGCGGTTGGAAATATTCAGCGAGTTATTGTTTCTGATTTATCAGGACAGAGTAATATTAGATATAAAGCTGCAAAACTTGGAATTGAATTGCCAGAAGATCAGGAATTCAATAAAAAATTCGTTCATTTTCTAAAGGAACTTGAGTATAAAGGATTTCAGTTTGATGGCGCAGAAGCATCTTTTGAACTTTTACTAAGAAACGAACTAAGTGAATTACCAACGTACTTTAATGTAACTTATGCAAAAGTTAATGTCATGTTTGATGACAAAGGATCAGAATATTCCGAAGCAGTGTTAAAGGTTGAAGTAAATGGTGAAGTTGAGCACACCGCAGCTGAGGGACATGGTCCAGTAAATGCACTTGATAAAGCATTACACAAGGCTTTAAGAAGATTTTATTCAGAATTGGATGATGTTCATTTGATTGATTACAAAGTGCGCGTGCTTGGTGAAGGCGATGGAACTGCAGCAAAAGTGCGTGTATTAATTGAATCGGGAGACAAAAATAATACTTGGTCAACAGTTGGAGTTTCTGAAAATATTATTCAAGCATCATTACAAGCACTTACTGATAGTATCAACTATAGATTATTTAAAAGCTAAAATCAACAAAACGCTAATTTATTCCAGCATATTTTTACTGGAATAAATTAGCGTTTACAATTCGAATTATTTGATATTTGCTAATCATTTCAATAATATTATTTTTATCAAAATGAGCTTTGAATGAAAATAAATATCGCAAAAATAATTTTAGTCGTTAGCATTATAATTATTTCCGCATGTAGTGAAGTTGAAAAAGATAATACTGAAGACTTAAATGTTATAATATCATTAAATGACAAAATTATTGTTGATGACGATTTAAGCATATCATATCAAGTTCCTCAAAACTGGGATGAAATGCCAGCCTCACTATCGGATAAATTAGTTGCAAGAATCAATAAAAAAGGTGAAGATGAGTTTATCGTATATTCTCCCAAAACTTTTTATTATGCAAACTCATTAAACGCTTTATTACGAATTGGTAAAATTATACATAAAGATAGCATCTCAAATGATTCACTATCAATTGAAAAATATTCTGCTCTTTTTCAAAAATTCAATAATGAATTGCAAATTGAAACTTCAAATATTAGGGTAAGCAATTTTTCAATTTTGCAAATGAAAATAGTTAGAAACAATTTAATGTCATTTAAGTATTTATTTGAAAATCATAACAGAGAGATTATTCAATTTGACTTTTCAATTAATGAAGAAAACTATTTGGAAGTTTATCCTAGTATAATTGCTTCCATTAATTCAATTAAGATACTTTAAAACTTCCTAAAAAATTATTTGGTATATGTAATCTGAAAATCATTTATACTTTAAATAAATAGGGACAAGCATTTTCGCTCACATTATCTTAAATTTAATCTATAAAAAAAAATATTTTGAGGATATAATGAAATTTACATTAAACGTTGACCATGTTGCTACATTACGAAATGCAAGGGGAGAAATGCAACCTGACCCTGTAACTTTTGCGCTAATGGCGGAGCAATTTGGCGTGGACGGAATTGTAGTTCATTTGCGTGAAGATAGACGACACGTAAACGAACGTGACGTTCGTCTTCTTCGTGAATTAATTACTACAAAACTTGATCTTGAAATGGCTGCAGTTGATGAAATAATTGAGATTGCTTGTGATATCCAACCAGAAATGGCTACTTTAGTTCCTGAAAAGAGGCAGGAATTAACAACAGAAGGTGGATTAAACGTAATTGACGACATTGAAAAATTAAGAAATGCTATAGATAGACTTCATGAGAAGGATATTCTTGTATCACTTTTTGTAGAACCTGATATTGAGCAAATTGATGCTGCTTATGGAATTAATGCTGATATGATTGAAATCCACACCGGAAATTATGCCAATGCTGAAACTGAAGTTGATATGTTTATTGAATTGGATAGAGTTAAACTTGCTGTTGAACATGCCAAAAAACTTGGACTTACTGTTAATGCAGGACACGGATTAAATTATAATAATATTACAGAGTTCCTTGAAGTTGAGGGAATTGATGAAGTAAGTATTGGGCAAGCGGTTATTGCTCGTTCTATTTTTGTAGGATTAGAAAAAGCAATTTCTGAGATGAGAAATTTGATTAAATAAAATCATTTATTTTTTGATTTTAATAAGTAATTGAAATGTTATATTTTTGATGCGAAATTGGAATTAGGAAGAATTATGTGTGTAAATTTTAAGAGTTTAACCATTTAATTGCGTCCTTAAAACTGGCTACATATTTTATTTCTCGCATCTTAAATATTTTATCCATTTTACTAAAATTAAGCAGATTTGTTTTTGATTGACCAATTATTCTTACAACTTTTCCTACCTTAACTTTTTGCTTTATGGAAAGATTTACCTTATTCAATATTGCTATTTGTTCCAGAGATTCTGATACATATTCAGAAAGATCTGTAATAATTGAAAAATTCTCTTTCAACTGCACGACCAATGGTCCAACGCTTGCAATACTATTGGCTATATCTTCTTTTGTCATACCAGAAGTAATAAATACTAAAAGGAGATTATTTTCTATATCAATTTTACATTCAATCATTCTACATCTTGATTTTATATAATTTATATTATCGTTTTAAATGAAAAAAAGTTGATTTTATTTCTTAAATAATGGTATAGAATTAATAAAATAATTTATTCATTTCAAAAGTTAATACATGATTATAAAAATTGAATAATTTGCATAATCCACATGATTAAAACGATTAAAATCTTACAAATAATGATGTATTATTGTTAAATTTGCGTTTCAGTTAATTTTATAAGAATTATTGCTTGATAACAGATATAGTTAAAATATTAGAATTTGTAACCTCAAACGAAGAATCCGCATTTTTTTATACTCCCTTAATTAATGGCAATGAAACAAGCTACTTGTTCAAAAAATCCACAGAATCAGTTATTTGTAAAAATTTGAATGACATAAATAAGTCGCTAAAATTAATTGATGAATTATCAAAAAAATATGATTTTGCTTACGGCTCAATTCCTTATGAAACTGGATATTTTTTTGAAGAAAAATTGAAATCATTTATAACAAGTAAGGATAGTAAATTTATTACTTTTCATTTCTTTGATGACAATGAAGTGGAAATTATTTCTACAAAAAATATTGATTTTAGAAATGTCAATAAATTATTTAATGATACTAATTTTACTATCAATAATTTGGAATTAAATGAATCACAAACGGAATATGAAGCAAAAATTGAAAGAATTAAAGATTACATTTCCAAAGGTGACACCTATCAAGTTAATTATACATTAAAAGCTAAGTTTGATTATAGCGGTGAAATTATAAATTTCATTGCCCAACTTTTATTCAAACAATCTGCTTCTTTTACATCAATCATAAATGAAAAGCACTATTTTATTATTTCAATTTCACCTGAACTATTTTTTAAAACTGAGGGAAATAAAATTATTTCCAAACCGATGAAGGGAACTATTAAACGAGGCGTGAATTTTGAAATTGATTCTGTCCAAAGTATGAATCTTAGAAATAGTGAAAAGGATAAAGCTGAAAACATAATGATTGTTGATTTACTTCGTAATGATTTTGGAAAACTTTGTAATTATAATTCTGTAAAAGCTGAACCAATATTTGAGATTGAAAAATACGAGACTTTATATCAAATGACTTCTACTGTTAGTGGCGAGTTGAAATATAAATCATTTTCTGAGATAATTACAAACCTTTTCCCATGTGGTTCAATTACTGGTGCTCCTAAAATTAGGACGATGGAAATAATACATGAGCTGGAAAAAGAAAAACGGGGTGTATATACTGGAACCATCGGAATTATTAATAAAAATGATTTCACATTTAATATTCCAATTAGGACAATTACATTGGGTAAGTTCACAAATAAAGGTGAAATTGGGCTTGGAAGTGGAGTTGTATGGGATAGTAATCCACAAGCTGAATTTGAGGAAGTAAAACTTAAAAGCGAATTTTTAACAAATTCCACTAACTATTTTGAACTCTTTGAAACTATGCTGATTGAAAATGGAGAAATATTCTTATTAGAAAATCACATTAGTAGATTAAAAAAAGCAGCACAACATTTTCTCTTTTATCTTGATGAAGTTAATTTGCGCGAGCTGCTAAAATTAATTGTTGTTGGATTAAATCAAAACCTTAAATTCAAACTAAAAATATCGCTTACTAAGTGGGGAGAATTAAAATATAATTTGGAGCAAATTGCTGAAAATAAAAATTATGGAAGAATATTAATCTCTAAAAAAATAATTGATAGTAATAATATGTTCCAATATTTTAAAACAACTAACCGAGAATTGTACAATTCTGAAATCAAGAAATGGCAAAAAGAAGGTTTTGACGATGTAATATTTCTGAACAAAAATGGTAACGTTGTTGAAGGTGCAATTACTAATATCATGATTTCACACAAAAATGGTTTTATCACACCACCAATTGAAGATGGTTTGCTAAACGGATGCTATCGTGAATATTTGCTTTCCAAAAAGAAAAATGTTACTGAAAAGAGTTTTGGAATTGATGAATTGTTAAATGCTGAAGAGGTTAAAATATTTAATTCTGTGAAAAAAGAGATTAAGATTCGGGAGATTATCTTTGATGGGAAAAGCACAGAAAAAAAATGGAATAGAACATAATAGAAGAATAAATAACATCCAAAAGTTGGATAATAAAATTCAACTGGTTAAAAATTAGCATAAGGAAGATTCGATAAATACTTTGCTTTTGTCATTGCGCCCGATTCATAGGGAGAAGCAATCTTTTGATTATAACCCAATATCTAAAGATTGCTTCGTGGAGTATATACACTGAACGAAGTGAATATGCTCGCAAAGGCAGTTATGAAATAATAGAATTTTTATCAACTCTAAGTTATTATAAATGAATATGTTAGACTATGTTTTTCATGATGACCGTCATTAGAAATTATTTCTAAATGACAGATTTGTGTTTATTGTTCTGACCTTCCTTCAGCAGACAGACTACTTGGAGAGAAATCTTTCATAATTCAATTCTGCTTTGCGTGACAAGCCAACAGAAATGGTTCAAAATAACAGATCCAATATTTTACTGAAACTCCAATATCTTTGAAATAATATTATTTAATGTGAAGTCAAAACACTTCACTTAATTGAATCAATTTGATAATATATCAAATTTATGCACTTTAGATAAATTATATTCAAATAATAATAGCTGAAAAATTAGCAAATTAGACAAAAAAAGAAGATTTCCCTTAAAAGTACAATCGCTTTTTTTGTTTTATCATTTGGCATATTACTTGTGGTATTTTAGCTAAATAATGAGACCACAATGAAACAAGTAACATTTAAATATTTTATGAACTTACAAGCACGCTTCTTAAATTTTAAGGCTTACCAACTTAAAGTTTCTGAGCTGGAAGTAGCTTCAATTTTTGCAGAGTATTTAAGAAGCAAAATTGAGCAAAAATATACCATAATATTTTAATACTACATTCTATCTGTTTTTGCTGTGTTATTAAGAAGTAATATTTATATCTAATATGGTAAAAAGAGAATTGCTCTTCACTCAAAAACTTGTATACCAACTGCCAATATCTTCTTCAACTTAAAATCCAACAATAAATGTAATAATACTAAATTTAGTTTCATTTCTTTATAAATATATTTACCAATGGTAAGGTTTTATATTAAGTGTAGAATAAAGATTTAGCTAAACATTAAAAGAAATTTATAGTGAAAATAATTATCTTCATAAATCAAAATAAATAATTAGATAGAAAGAAAATCACGGTAATACAGAGAGAAAAAAGAGCATATAAAAAGTTGCAGGATCTGCTAGTACAATTTTATCTACATTTGATTTATCAGTAATTAGGGGAGTTATATATTTTATTATAAATTTGTAGTGCAAAAAAATAAGTTTAGATAATAAAGGAATTATATTGAAAAAGAAATTTGAAAAATACTCACAAAACTATAACAAAGAAGCTGAAAAAATAGATAAAAAATTATCAATTTTATTGGAGAATGCAAGTCCCAAATCATTATATGAACCATGTAGTTACATTTTGCAGAGTGGAGGTAAGCACTTACGTGCATATTTAGTTCTACTTTGCACAAAGGCAGTTGGTGGAAAATTTTCACAAGCCTATAATGCTGCTTTATCAGTTGAAATATTGCACAACTTTACACTTGTGCACGATGACATAATGGATAGTGCTGAAAAACGCCGCGGTAGAGAAACACTTCATATAAAGTATGATATAAGCACAGCAATTCTTGCAGGCGATAGTTTAATAGCAGTTGCATATAAAAATTTACTAAAGGATTGTAAAATCAATACCACTAGCATCCTAAATACATTTAATGAAAGTGTAATAGAAATATGCGAAGGGCAAAGTCTTGATAAAGAGTTTGAAATTAGAAATGATGTTACAATTGATGAATATAAAGTAATGATTTACAAAAAAACTGCTGCTCTTATTCAAATGTGCTGTTCAATTGGTGCACAACTTGGTAATGGAACAAAACAAGAAATAAAAGCTCTTGAAAATTACGGAAATAATCTTGGTTTAGCTTTTCAATTAAAAGACGATTTACTTGATATTATTGGAGATGTTAAGGATTTTGGGAAAAATGTTGGGGGAGATTTAGTTGAAGGCAAAAAAACATTTCTTTTTCTAAAAGCTTTAGAATTAGCAAATGGTGATGACAAAAAAGAGTTATTAAAAGTTATAGAAAATAAGGGTATTAGAAAAAGCCAAATTAACAAGTATAAAAAGCTTTATGAAAAACTTAATATACTTGAAATTACTGAGAAAGAAATTAGTAGATATACTAACTTGGCAATTAAAGCTATTAAAAATATTAAGGATTCTGAAGTTAAGGAAAATTTAATTTGGTTGGCAAATTTACTCATAAATAGAAATAAATAATGATTGAAGAAAAAGTTGAAATTATAAATAACGCTGGTTTACATACTAGACCTGCTGCAACTATAGTAAAAATTGCTGCTCAATTTGAATCTGAATTTTTTATAATGAAAGATGGATTTAGTATTAATGGTAAAAGTATAATTGGAGTTATGACTTTAGCGGCTGCTAAAGGTTCAATTATAAAATTAACTTTTGATGGAATTGACGAAGTGGAAATGTCAAAAGCAATATTGGAATATTTTAACAGAGGATTTGATGAATTATGACTGAGTTAAAAAAAGCAAATGTTTATCGTGGAATTCCTGCTGCTCCAGGTATTAGAATAGCTGAAGCCTTTTTATTTAAAAAAGATATAGAACGTGTGGTTGAAGAAGATATTTTGGATGTTGATAAAGCACTCGAAAACTTCAACGAAGCACTTGTAAAATCAAAAGATGAACTAAGTAAAGTATTTAGTTTAGCAGTTGATAAACTTGGGGAAAAACGAGCTGCACTTTTCGAAGCTCAAATTATGATTCTAGATGATCCCATTCTAATAAAAACAATTGTTGATAGAATTATTGATGAGAAAAAAAACTCTGAATTTATTGTAAATAGTGAATTTTTAAAATATCAAAATTTAATGTCTATGTCAGAAGAACCATACATGAAAGAAAGGTCACATGATATTGAAGATATTAAAAACAGAATTATTAGGAATATTAGAAAGAAAAAATGGAAATCGAGAATTACCGAAGAAGAAATAATTCTTGTGTCAAATTCACTTACACCAGCCGATACTGTGCTTTTTTCAAGGTTAAAAGTTACTGGTTACGTAACTAACTTTGGTGGATTAACATCACATGCAGCAATAGTTGCAAGATCTCTTAATGTACCTGCTGTTGTTGGACTTCATGAAGCAACTGAAAACATAAATAACGGTGATAGATTAATTATTGATGGCTTCAATGGAATTGTTGTTGTAAATCCTGATGATGAACAACTAGAATTCTACCAACGGAAATTAAAAAAACTTTCCCAGGCGGATATTGAACTTGCAAAGTTGAAAGATTTACCAGCTATAACATTAGATGGTAAAAAAATTGATATACTAGCAAATCTTGATATGAGTGAAGAACTTGAGTTAATTATACAGAATGGTGGTGAAGGTGTTGGTTTAATGCGCACAGAGCAAATATTCCAGGAGTATGATTCATTTCCAAGTGAAGAAGAACAAACAACTGTATATTCAAATTATGCTCAAAAATTATATCCGCTTCCGTTAACAATTCGTGCCTTTGATATTGGTGGTGATAAAGTTCTTCCTGTTGATGTTCGTGAACCAAATCCTATGTTAGGTTGGAGAGGAATAAGATTTTTGCTTGATAATAGAAGTCTTTTCAAATCGCAAGTAAGAGCTGTGCTAAAAGCAAGTATTCATAAAAACATTAAATTTATGATTCCAATGGTAGCATCCTTCAAAGAAGTGAAGTTAACAAGAGTATTATTTGATGAATGCAAAAATGAATTAACCAACGAAGGTGTAAATTTTGATAATCATATGGAACTTGGAATTATGATTGAAGTTCCATCTGCGGCTTTAATGATAAAAGATTTAGCTGATGAAGTCGACTTTTTTAGCATTGGGACAAACGATTTAATCCAATATATGCTTGCAGTTGATAGAGGAAATGATATTGTTTCAAACCAATACCAAGAGTTTCATCCAGCTATTATTAGAACTTTATATTTTATAATTAGTGAAGCAAAGAAATACGAAACTAAAGTTACTCTCTGTGGCGAAATGGCTGCTGATTACATAGCACTTCCACTTTTAGTTGGTTTAGGACTTGACTCAATAAGTGTTAGCGGTTCTGTAATTCCACATGCAAAACAAATAATTCGCGCATTAAATTATAAAGAAATTTCTGAATTAGTTGCAGTTTGTCTGAAATATAAAACTGAAAAAGAAATTCATGATGCCCTGGATAAATTTTATTTTGATAAATTCGGCGAAAGTTCAAAAGAATTTTATTCTAATTAGAAGGATTTAATATGAAAAAAGAGAAATGGTTTATCATTTTAATATTATTAATTTCTGTTGTGTTTATTACATCTTGTGTACCAGGTGGTGGTTCTAGTGGACCAGATGATCTTGCTGGCTTTTTTCTGGGCATCTGGCATGGTTGGATAGCACCAATTTCTTTAATTCTTGGATTGTTTAATCCAGAAATCCGAATTTATGAAATACAGAATTCTGGTTGGTGGTACGATTTCGGTTTTTACATGGCTATTATTAGTGGATTTGGCGGATTATCATTCTTTAGAAAAAATAAAGATGAATAATATTTTAAATTGTTGAATTGTTAAAATATTACTAGTGGAAAGTCAAACTATTGAAACTAAATTGCTTCTAAAAAGTATTCATTTTTAAATGAAACTCTCCTAAAAATGTAGCAAAAAGTTGGGTTTTTAAGAATTACATTTTAGGATAAAATTCTTAAAACAATTTAGCAATTATACAATAATTCCTTAATGAGCTTCCAACCAATTATTTCCAACACCAATTTCAACAACTACTGGCACTTTTAATAAAAATGCTTCTTCCATACTTTTTTTAATTATTGGTTTAACTATTTCAAGTTCGTCTTTGGGAACATCAAAAACCAACTCATCATGTACCTGCAATACCATTTGTGTTTTAGCACTTATTCTTTTTAACTCATTCTGAACTTTAATCATAGCTAGTTTAATCATATCAGCGGCTGTACCTTGAATTGGCATGTTTACAGCAACTCTTTCTTCAAATTGACGTAAAACTCTATTTTTACTATTTATATTTTTAAGATATCGTCTTCGTCCAAGAAGAGTTTCTGCGTATTCTTTTTCTTTAGCTTGTGCAATTGAATTATCAATAAAATTTTTAACATTGCTGAAATTTTCAAAATATGTATCAATTATTTCTTTGCCATGAGCACGAGTAATTCCAAGTCTTGTTGAAAGACCAAAAGCTCCAATTCCGTAAAGGATTCCAAAATTTACTTCTTTTGCTTTTCTACGCATATCTGGTGTAACTTCTTCTTTAGGAATTTGGAAAACTAGTGCTGCTGTTGAAGTATGAATATCCTCACCATTGCCAAATGCTTTCATTAAAGTTTCATCTTCACAAATTGAAGCCATAATTCGCAATTCTATTTGACTATAGTCTGAACTAAGCAAAACATGATTTTTATCGCGTGGAATAAAGGCTTCACGAATTTTCTTACCTAAATCAGTTCGTATTGGAATATTCTGCAAATTGGGATTCAAGCTAGAAAGCCTACCAGTTGAAGCAACGGTTTGGCTAAATGACGTATGTACTCTTTTGGTTACTGGGTCAATTAATTTTGGAAGTGAGTCGGCATAAGTTGATTTTAACTTTGTAGCTTGGCGAAATTCAAGTAAATAATCAATAATTGGATTTGTGCCTTTTAGTGCTTCAAGTGATGAAGCATCTGTTGAAAATCCAGTTTTTGTTTTTTTATTTGAAGGAAGATTCATTTTATCAAACAAAATTACTTGTAATTGTTTTGGCGAGTTAAGATTAAATGTTTCTCCAGCAATTTCGTAGATAGCTTTTGTGTATTCCTCCATTGATTTTTTTAATAGAACACTAAAATCATTTAACGCTTTTGTATTTAGATTTATTCCCGTACGCTCCATATCTTCAAGAACTTTTACTAAAGGGAAGTCAACTTTTTCAGAAATTTCAGTTAAATTATTTTCGATAAGTAATTTTTTGAATAATTTGTATAGCCTAAAAGTTATGTCAGCATCTTCACATGCATAGATTGAAAGTTTATCCAGTTCAACATCAAAAATTAAATTAGGGTCTTTCACTTTGCCCATAATTTCCGAAAATGAAATAGGGGAGTATTCCAAATATTTTTTTGACAATGCATCCATTCCATGTTTTTGATCGGGATCAATAATGTAGCTAGCGAGCATCGTATCAAAATAGAAATTTTCAACATTAATTCCATTTGTTCTTAAAACGGCAATATCATATTTCCCATTTTGGCAAACTTTTTTAATTTCTTTATTTTCAAAAATTGGTTTAAATATTTTTGTGAAGTCATCTATATTTATCCTATCACTTAAATCTCTATCAAAAAGTGTGTTGCTAATTACAAATGGATTAATTGGAATAAAAAAAGCCTCGTGTGTTTTAACTGCAAAAGAAACTCCTGCAATTTTAACATTTAGTGTATCAAGTGAATTAGTTTCTGTGTCAAAAACAAAAAGTTCAGAATTATTTAAAAGAGAGGCTAATTTTTCTGCTTCTCGTAAATCAGTAATTAATTTATATTCAACTTTATCGGCTTCATATTTAGAATCCATATTTTTCTCTTCAACCACAGAAGATACTTCTGATTCAGATGAATTGTAAATTTTATTAACTTTATTGATAAGACTTTTTAATTCCAATTCATTAAGAATATCAATTACTTTTTCAAAATTTGGAGGAGTAAATTTTGCATCTTCAAAATTGAATTCAAAAGGAACATTTGTTTCAATTGTAGCTAATTCCTTTGATAAAAAAGCGTTTTCCTTATTTGCTTCTAATTTTGCACGAACTCCTTTTTTTTCAATCTTTTCAATATTATTGTAAATATCTTCTATATGTCCAAATTGTTGTATTAAAGGAGTAGCATTTTTTGGTCCAATACCAGCAACACCTGGAATATCATCACTTGAATCACCAACTAAAGCAAGATAATCTATCATGAATTTTGGCTCAAAACCATATTCTTCTATTACTTTTGCTTTATCCATTTTAACAATATCATCACCAGAACGACCTGGTTTAATAACTGTAACCTTATCGGTTACAAGTTGAACATAATCCTTATCAGGAGAAACGGCAAAGGAAATTAGTCCTTCTGACTCCGCACGCTTAACAGCGGTTCCAACTAAATCATCTGCTTCATATCTGGGCAAAATATAAAGTGGAATATTTAGTGCTTCAATTATTTCTTTTATTCTTTTAATTTGAGGAATTAAATCTTCAGGCATTTCGGTTCGGGAGGATTTATATTTATCATATCTTTCGTGCCTAAAAGTTTTTTCCTTAGAATCGTAAGCTATTGCTAAGTAATCGGGTCGTGAATCTTGAATTATTTTGAATAATTGGTTTACAAAACCATAAACTGCTGAAGTTGGTTCACCCTTTGAATTTTTTAAGGGATTCTTGATAAAAGCAAAATAACTTCGGTAAGCAATTGCCATTGCATCTATTATAACAAATCGTTTTTGTAGGTTTTCCATATAATCTCTATCTTTAACGTTACGTTTATTCTTTAAAATGAATGTTAATCTATTTAATTATTGCGCAAATGTAAAATTTCAATAATACAATTATCAAAAAGAGAAAAATAATGAAAATTTCAAAAATGCTAATCACTTCACTTCTTGTTCTATTTTGGATGTTTCCAATATATTCACAAAGCGTTAACGACACTTTATTTATTGCTTCATGGAATATGGAAAATTTATTTGATGCCATAGATGACCCAAATAATAATGATGAAGAATTTTTACCAAATGGCAAGAAAGAATGGACGCAAGAAAAAATTGATTCCAAGATTGAAAATCAAGCAAAAGTTATTAAGTGGATGAATAATGGAAATGGACCTGATCTTTTAGGAGTTCAAGAAGTAGAGCATAGGCAGTTATTAGATACTCTTCTTGCAAGAAATTTCAAAAACAAAAACTATAAAATTGCATATGTTGAATCACTAGACAAACGTGGTATTGATAATGGACTAATTTACAACGCAGATAAATTTGAAGTAATTAATATTAAACCAATTGAAGTTGAATTGCCAAGTAAATACCCAACAAGATATATTTTGGAAGTTAAATTAAAGTCTAAATCTGGTGAAGAAATATTCGTTTTTGTAAATCATTGGCCCTCAAGAGGCGGTGGAGAAGAAAAATCGCAACCAAACAGAATTAAAGCGGCGTTAGTATTAAGAGAAGAAATAGATTTACTTTATCAAGATAATAATAATTTAAATATAGTAATTATGGGCGATTTCAATGACATGCCAAACAATCTTTCAATTGCACGTTATTTATGGACAAGCGATTATAATTGTTCAACTATAATAGAGCCAAATAGATTATATAATTTAGCTTATCAAGATTTTACTAATGGAAATGGTAGTTATTTATATCGTGGTAATTGGAATATGTTGGATCAGATAATTGTTTCCAGTGATGTTGTTGGTAAAGGAAATGTGAAATATATTTGTGATTCTTTTCATTTAATTAAGCCTGATTTTTTAATTCAGCAAGATGGCAAATACAAAGGCTCTGCAAAACCTACTTTTGGAGGAAAAACATATTTGGGTGGGTATAGTGATCACATACCTGTTGCAGCAAAATTTTTAATTAGTAAATAAATTGACTTAAATAGGTTGTTTTAACATTTACAATAATCTAAATATAGAAATGGAATTTTAGTGTTACCAAATAGAAAGATTGAAGATAGAATTGATGTCCTATTAGAATATTTAACAGATTATATTTATACGGTTTCTATTGAAGATGATAAAGTAATGGATACATATCATAGTTCCGGATGCGTTGCCGTAACTGGATATACATCAGAGGATTATGAAAATGATCCAGACCTTTGGTTAAGAATGGTTCACAAAGAAGATAAAGACCTTGTTGTAGATCAAGCAAAAAGAGCAACAGCAGGAGAAAATGTAAAACCTTTGGAACATCGTATTATTCATAAGGATGGTTATACTAGATGGGTGAAAAATAGCATTGTTCTTTCAAAAGATAATAATGGAAAAGTTCTTTTTTACGATGGAATTATCAATGATATAACTGAGTTAAAAAATGCAGAATATTTGAATCAAGTAAAATATAGACAATTAATTCAAGCAGATAAAATGGCTTCTCTCGGAGTTCTTGTTTCTGGCATTGCTCATGAAATGAATAATCCAAATAATTTTATTTCATTAAATGTTAAATTTTTAGAAAAAGTATGGAAGGAACTAAAACCAGTATGGAATGATTTTGCTAGTAAAAATGAAGATTATCTTATTGTAGGAATGAGTGCAAAAAAAATTGAAGAAAATATTGCACAATCTTTAGATGGAATTACAAAGGGAGCTAACCGTATTAGTAAAATAACTAGAAGCTTAACTAATTATGCAAAGAAAGATCATGGAAAACTTGATGATGATATTGATTTAAATGAAGTTGTGCAAAATGCTGTTCTTATTACAGATAATTTAATTAGAAAGTTTACTAATAAATTTGAAGTAAATTATAATAGTGATCTCCCAATTGTAAAAGGGAATATGCAGCAACTTGAACAAGTTGTAATTAACTTAATTAATAATTCATGTCAATCCTTAGATTCAAAAGATTCTGCAATTACAATAAATCTGTATCATGATGAAAGCGATAATTATGCGGTTATTGAAGTTGCTGATGAAGGTGTAGGAATTGATAAAGTAGCTTTAAAGAAAATATTCGATCCATTTTTTACAACTAAAAGAAATTCTGGTGGAACTGGATTAGGTTTATCTATTTCATACAATATTGTTAAACATCACGACGGTGAACTAGTTATTAAAAGTGATGTTGGAGACGGCACACATTGTTATTTAAAACTTCTAATAAATAGAAAGATGTAATTATGAGTCAAGCTTTATATCCTAAACTACCAATTATGCTCGTTGATGATGAAGAGCAGTTTTTGTTAAGTGCAGAATTAACACTGGTTTCAAACGGTATTAATAATATTAAAAAAGTAAGCGATAGCCGCATTGTTATGGACGAATTGGCTATGGATCAGTATTCAATGGTTGTATTGGATATTGATATGCCTAATATTACTGGACTAGAACTCCTTCCAAAAATATTTGAAAAATATCCAGATATTCCTGTAATAATAATTACAGCAATTAATGAAGTTGAAGATGCAGTATTTAGTATGAAGAATGGTGCTTTCAATTATTTATTGAAACCAGTTGATGAAACTCGTTTTGTTACTACCATTAAGAGTGGTATTGATTTACGCCAAGTGCGCAGTGAGAATCAATTACTCAAAAAGTATTTACTTGAAGATAAACTTCAATATGCCGAAGCTTTTGAGCATATAATTACACAGAGCAAAGAGATGCGCGGTGTGTTCAAGTATATTGAGGCAATTGGTAAAACTCATTTGCCAATTTTAATAAATGGAGAAACAGGTGTTGGAAAGGAACTTATTGCTTCTTCAATTCATGAAGTAAGTGGGCGTAATGGTGAACTTGTAACCTTAAACGTTGCTGGCGTTGACGATACACTTTTTTCAGATACATTATTCGGGCATAAAAAAGGTGCCTTTACTGGTGCTGAAATTGACCGAAAAGGTATGATTGAACGTGCGAGCGGTGGTACGCTTTTTCTTGATGAAATTGGAGACATGAGTATAGAATCGCAAGTTAAGCTTTTGCGCTTATTGCAAGATGGGCATTATTATCCTCTCGGTTCTGATCTTCCCAAATATTCGGATGCAAGAATTATATGCGCCACTCATAGGGACTTATTAGCAATGAAGGACAAAAATGAATTCCGCGCAGATTTGTTTTACCGCTTACAATCTCATCAGATTATTATTCCACCATTAAAAGATAGAAAAGAGGATATTCCTTTATTGGTTGATTATTTCATAGAAAAAGCTGCAATTGACTTAAACAAAAAGGTTCCTACTATTCCTAAGCAGATTTATACATTATTATCAAACTATAATTTCCCGGGAAATGTAAGGGAATTAGGTGGTTTAATTTATAATGCTGTTAGTATGCACAGTGCTGGTGTTCTTTCGCTTGAAACCATCAAGCAAAAAATATTTAGTGATGGTATTCAAGAAAATGAATACCTTAAGAAGGGTCAGATTAAAATGGATAAGGTATTAAGGTTGCCAGATCCATTACCTTCTTTGAAAGATATGGAAGAGATTTTAATTAATGAAGCATTAAAACGTTCCGATGGAAATCAAACAATTGCTGCTCAACTACTAAAAATGAGTCGTAGGGCATTAAACAATCGTATTCAAAGAAATAAAGATTAGATTAGCTCATCATATTGATAGTTTATTAACAATTCCTTAACATTTCTACTGCCACATTTTTGTGGAATGCCACTTAACTGTACGACATCTAAAGTACTATATTATAAAGAGATAGCATAATATTTATCACTATTATTGAATATTTGTGGCACCCACTTTAATTATCAGTAAAAATCAAATATACTTCTAACTTGTTATAATATAACTAGTTATTCCAATTATCATTTTTTGGCACATATGTTGTTTAATAGGTACATCAAAAACAATACATTTAATGGAGATTTAAAATGAAAAAAACAATAAAAGTACTTTTAATAGCTACACAATTATTTTCAATTACACTTTTTGCTCATACAACAAGTAAAAGAGAAATTTCAAAAAACACGGAAATTAATGTACTTCATTCAATGAACCATGAAGTTGAGACAGTAGCTGAATCTGCAATATTTAATTTATTACTTCTAAAAAATCGTAATCCACAAATGGACTTAACAGCTTTTACAAATGAACTTGTAAAGCTTGCAACTGAGGGTCAAACTGCAAAAATTAGATATAAAGCACAATTAACATATTGGTATTTAACTAATAAAGATAAAATTGGTGAAATCGATTTTAACCATGGAGATGATGATAACAGATATTACGAGGAATTAGCAGACAAATTAAAGTCAATTTTAATTGCCTCAAATTAAAATTAAAAAGTAGTATACTCCTATAGTTAAAAAATGGAGCCGAATTAGGACAATGCTAGGTGCTAATTTAGTTCCATTTTTTATAGTTTTTCTTCCAATACATACTTCATCTTTTGCAATATTCCTCATCACCTAAATTGATAATTATTTCAATTTAAATTTATTCTAATAAAAACTTTTTCTCTTTTTCTAATCATAATTTTCAGAAAACTTATTTTGGTGGTTATGGTCAAAAATATTTCGTTAGCCAAAAAAATAAAAAAAAATAATATTTAATAAAGAATTTTTACATTATTTTAGTGTACTGTATAAAAATAATAACTTCAAAATAAATAATTTATTGACATTCATAGGTTATTTGAATAATATTAGCCCTTATAATTTACAGTATAATACATAGCATTTTTTTTAATTAAACAACATAACTTAGGAGGTTAACTCTTATGCAATTTTCAGAAATAATAGGTTCAATTTCTTACCTAATTGCGCAAGTAGAGAGCACTGGTGCACTTACTTATTTACAAGAAAAATTCATTGCTGGTGGAGCATTCATGTATCCGATTCTCGGTTCTTTAATCGTTGGATTAGGATTTGTGTTTGCGAAAATCTTTACACTTACAAGAGCTAGTGTGAATACTAAAAAATTCATCGTTCAAGTAAAAGACGCTCTACAAAAAGGCGGAGTTGATGAAGCAATAAAATTATGTGAAAACTCAAGAGGTTCAATTGCATCAGTATTTCATGCAGGTCTTTTAAGAGCCGATGAAGGTGTTGACGCAGCTGAAAAAGCAATTATGGCTTATGGCGCTATCGAAATGGGATTTCTTGAAAAAGGAATGATTTGGATATCAACATTTATCTCTGTTGCTCCTATGCTTGGATTTACTGGTACAGTACAAGGTATGGTTGAAGCCTTTGACTCTATTGCTGCTTCTGCCCAAATGTCACCATCTGTTGTTGCAGCGCCTATTGCCGTTGCGTTATTAACAACATTATTTGGTCTTATTACTGCTATTATTCTTCAAGTATTCTATAACTATCTTATTTCTAGAATTGACAAAATTGTTGGTGATATGGAAGAGAGTTCAATCGAATTGATTGATGCATTATATGAATTAAATAAAAAATAATTACAAAAATTATTGAGAGAATAAATAATGGTTCAGATTAAAAAGAAAAAAGAACGAGATGCAAAAATACCAGATGCTGGTATGTCTGATATTGTATTTCTACTTTTATTATTCTTTCTGGTTTCAACAACAATTGATGTAGATACTGGTATTGGATTAAGTTTACCTGAATATATTCCAATAGAGGAACAAGTTTTTGTTCCATTGTCAAAAGATAGATTAGCTGCACTTAATATTAATGAAAATGGTGATGTTCTTCTTGATGGGGAGATAATAGCAATTCCTCAAATAAGTGAAACATTAAAACCACGAATTGAAAGTAAAGTTGATTTGCCTTCAACAAAAAAATTGGTAGTTTCTGTAAAAACTGACAGAAAAACAAACTATAATCTTTATATTCAAGCATTGGATCAAATTAAGTTTGCTTATGCAGAGGTACAAAGTGCATATGCACAGCAAGCTTATGGGAAAAAACTTCTTGATTTAACTCCTGAAGAAGCAAATATTGTTAAAAAAGAGAAGGTTCCTATCATTATTTCAATAGCAGAACCAGAAAAGATAAAATAAAGGATTTGAGGAAAAGAAATGACTTTTAATAAGAAAAGAGCATCTGTTAAGCAGGAAATACCTACTTCATCTATGCCTGATATTATTTTTATGCTTCTACTTTTCTTTATGGTTGCAACAACTTTAAGAGAGGTTGATGTTTATGTTCAATATAAACTACCGGAAGCAGTAGCAATAGAGAAAATTGAAAATAAAAGATTAATTTCATATATCTGGGTTGGTAAAGATGGTAGAATTCAGTTGAATGATGTTATTGTCAAATTAGATGAAATTCAAGATATAATGTATAAGAAACGTGTTGAATTACCTAATGTAATTGTTTCATTAAGAATTGATAAAGATTCTGATATGGGAGTTGTTACTGATATTCAACAAGCTTTAAGAAAAGCTGATGCGCGTCGTATAAATTATTCTGCAATGCTGAAACAGTAAGAAAATTAAATAGGTTTATTAAGGCAGGTTATGTTGAAAATATGGCCTGCCTTTTTTTTTATTAAAAAATAGTTTGGAATTAAAATGAATTTAAAAGAAAAAATAAACTCTGATCTTAAAGATGCTATGAAATCTGGTGATAAACTTAGATTATCTACTATTCGTTCAATTAGAGCCTTAATTTTAGAGTTTGAGAAGAGTGGTGCAAATAGAGAATTGACTGCCGAAGAAGAAATTGGTTTAATATCTAGTGCTGCAAAAAAACGCAAAGATTCAATTGAACAATATAAAAATGCTGGAAGAACGGATTTATCAGAAATTGAAGAAAAAGAGCTTTCTATTTTGGCGGAATATCTTCCTAAACAACTATCTGATGAAGAAATTGAGTTGGAAATTAGAAATATTGCAAAAGAAATTGGAGCTGTAAATAAATCTGATTTTCCTAAACTTATGCCACTTGCTGTAAAGGAATTAAAAGGCAAGGCTGATGGCAAAAAGATTAAAGAATATGTTGAGAAAATTTTAAGCTAAATATATTTCTATTCATTGAAATATATAAAAATATGCCAAATATGATTATTAACTGATGAATTATATAGATTTTGTAATAATATTATTTCTATTTATAGGTTTTGCTCTAGGTTTCAGAGATGGACTTATTCGAAAGCTTATTGGTCTTATTGGTCTTGTATTAGGATTTATTTTAGCACTTGAGTTTTATCAAAGAGTGGCATATTTAATTGCTCCTTTCATTAATAATGAAATATATCTTGCTGAAATTGTTGCGTGGCTATTCATTTTTATTGGGACAATCTTTTTAGCCTCAATCCTGAAAAGAATAATTCATCCATTAGATAAAGTTAATAGATTTACTAATCAACTTTTGGGTGGAATTTCCGGAACACTTCAAATACTTTTCTTTATAAGTGGATTTTTATTATTTCTAAATGTATTTGAAATCCCATCAAAAGATATTCAAGAAACTTCCTTATTATATTCTAAAGCGTATAATGTAATTCCATACAGTATTGATTTAATTATTGGCGAAAACTCTGAGGCAATGAATTTAGTAAAAGATTTTATAGAAAAAAGTAGTGATATAGAAGATTCAAAATGATAACGAAAAAAGTACTTAACACACTTGAGTATTTCAAAGTTCTGGAATATATAGCCAAGTACTCTTATACAGAAATTGGCAAAGAACTGATACTTACCTCTCTTCCATTTAACAATTCTGATTTAGCAACGAAATGTGGATTGAAGGTTTCTGAAGCAAAGAGAATTCTTATTGAAAATGATATTCCTCCATTAGAATTTATTCCAAATATTCATACACAATTATCACAAAGTAAAATTGAAGGAAGTATTCTTACAATAAAGAATATTAGAGATGTGCAAAATCTTTTAGCTGTTTCAAGAAAACTTAAAAGCTTTTTAATTTCCAAGTGTGAAAGTACTTCTCTTAATTCAGAATTTAACTACAAATTATTTTCGGATAAATCTTTAGAAAATGAAATTGATTTGATATTTACTTCTTCTGGCGAAATAAAAGACTCTGCAAGCAACGAGTTAAAAAAAATCCGTTCTAATATTAACGAAAAAAGTGATGAGCTACGAAAAACAGTTAATAAAATATTAAAGCAATTAAGTAAATCGTTATTGGTTCAAGAAGAATATATAACAATGAGAGATGGAAGAGTTGTTCTTCCAATTAAAGCCGAACACAAACGACAAGTAAAAGGATTTATACATTCGGAATCTGGAACTGGACAGACAATTTACATAGAGCCAGAAGAATCTTTGGAATTAAATAATGATTTGCTTTCACTTCGATTTGCAGAAAGTAGAGAGATTGAAAAAATATTGAAGCAAATTACAAAAAGGATTGGTGAAGCAAGTATTGCATTGAAATTATCACTAAATACAATTGCCGAATTGGATTCGTATTTTGCTAAAGCTCAATATTCACTAGAAATTATAGGCGATTTCCCAACAATTGATAATTCAAAACCATTTAAAATTATAGATGGTTTTCACCCTATTCTTTTAAAGAAACTTTCACGTAAAAATACAGTTCCACTTAATCTCGAAATTAAGGATGCAAAAATAATTGTAATAACAGGTCCTAATGCTGGTGGAAAAACTTTAGTATTAAAATCCACTGGTTTGTTAACCCTTCTTGTTATGACTGGACTTCATGTACCAATTAGTCCAGATTCCAATTTCCACTTTTTTAGCAATCTATTAGTGGATATTGGTGATCAGCAATCTATTGAAGATGATTTAAGTACATTTAGTTCTCACTTAGCAAATATTAGAGATATTCTTGAAGTGATTGATAAAGACACTTTGATAATTCTTGACGAACTCGGTACGGGAACTGATCCTACTGAAGGTGCGTCACTCGCATCAGCTATTCTTTTAGAAATGCGCGATAAAGGCTCTACTGTGCTAGCAACAACACATCATGGCGATCTTAAAATATTGGCTAATAGTGAAGTTGGATTAGAGAATGCATCCATGGAATATAATATTGAAGAATTGAAACCGACTTATAAATTTAAACAGGGTTTGCCTGGTTCAAGCTATGCTTTTGAAGTTGCTAGTAGAATTGGAATTAGTGAAAATATAATTGTAAATGCAAAAAGCAGAATTAAAAATGATAGTAATAAAATAGAGGAATTTTTAATTGACTTGGAAAATAAGACAAGAAAAATTCAAGTGCAGTTAAATAAGTATGAAATTGAAAATACTAGATTAAAAGGTCTTGCAAATCTTTATCAGGCAAAATTAAATAAATTGGAAACCGATAAGAAGGGTATTATATCAGATGCAAAACTTGAAGCATCCGAAATATTGAATAAAGTTAATCGCGAAGTTGAACTCACAATTAAAAGTATTAGAGAAGGCAAAGCCGATAAAACAGTTATCAAAAAAGCAAAGGAAAATATAAATAGTCTTAAAGAAGCAAGTAAAATTGTTCAACCAAAAAATGAAAATATTAAGGTCGAAATTCCTAAAGTAGGCGATTTTGTTAGAATAATTGATACAACCACAACTGGAGAAATAATTTCTGTTAGTGGAAATGTAGCATCAATAGTTTCAGGTAATATTAAAGTGAAAGCAAAGGTTAATCGTTTAGAGTATGCAAAAAGATTGAAAACGAAAGTAGATGAATCATATAAATATTATAATGTTGAAATTGCTAGTTCACGATTAGACATAAGAGGAAATAAACCTGAAGAAATTGAATTTGAAGTGGTAAAATTTTTAGACAATGCTTATAGCAATAATCTAGCTAGCATAGAGATTGTCCATGGAAAAGGCAACGGTGTGTTAAAACAAATGGTTCACGAATTATTGAATCAACATGCTGGAGTTAAAGATTATGCATTTGCAAAAATAGAATTTGGTGGGGAAGGTGTAACAATAATTAATTTGAAATGAGTGATGCAATAAAAGAAAAAAAACGATATATTGCCTTGTTAAAATTATTTTCTAACTAAACCAGAGGTAACTTTGAAAAAAAAACTACGTCTTTTGATTGTTTCATTTGTTGTTTCTACTCAGCTTTTTGCTAGTGGATTTCAAATAAATGAACATGGTGCAAGAGGAATGGCAATGGCTGGCGCATACACAGCATTGGCATTAGATGGGTCAGCACTTTACTTCAATCCAGCTGGATTATCTCAGCTAAATGGTACACAAATAATGGTAGGAGCAACTGTAATCGCTCCATCTTCTTCGTTCAGAGGCGTTTCTCCTGCAATTGATGAATCATCAATGAAATCAGCAATTTTTAATCCAATTAATATTTACTTAACTCATAAACTTAATGAAGACTGGGCTTTTGGTTTTGGTGTTAATAATCAATACGGACTTGGAAGCACATGGGATGAAAACTGGGTTGGTAAATATCTTGCAATTGATACAGAAATACAAACATTTTATTTTACTGGAGCTGCGGCTTACAAATTTTCAGACAAATTGTCTCTAGGTGTTACTGCTTCTTATATTTATGGTAATGTTGCAATTAATAAAAAACAATCACTTGCTCCATTTAATGCAGATGCTACAATTGATTTAACAGGAACTGCAGGTTCATTTGGATATTCAGTTGGACTTCTATATAAATCCACTGATATGATGAATATTGGGTTTAATTTTAGAAGTGGTTCTAAATTGGAATTTTCTGGAACCGCTGATGTTACTGCTCCTAGTGCATTAATAAGTTTATTACCTTCCGGCGATGTTGAAGCTCCTTTAACTACTCCGTATAATGCAACAGTAGGTTTAGCACTTATGCCTTCAAAAGAATTAACGGTTTCTGCTGATTTCCAATATGTTGGATGGTCTAGTTACGATAAATTGGAAGTCACATTTGTAGAATCAGGTGTTATTAGTACATCAATTAGAGATTATTCTGATGGATGGATTGCTCGTCTTGGTGCTGAATATCATATGTCTGATGAATTTGATTTACGCGGTGGACTTCTTTATGACAGTAATCCAGTTAAAGATGAATTGGTTGAACCAACTCTTCCAGATGCTGATCGTATTGGTCTAAATATTGGATTTGGATATAAAATTACTCCTAACCTTTCAATTGATTTGGCTTATTTATTTTTAAGATTTGCTGAAAGAAAAATTGAAAATTCTGAAGTAGATTATACAAATGGTGCTGCAGGTTTTAACGGAACTTATAATTCTTCTGCTCACTTAATTGGTCTTAATTTATCATACTACATTAACTAAGGATAGGGGAATAATAATGAAAAAAATAATTACACTCTTTGCATTATCAACACTTCTATTTTTTGTTGCTTGCGAGGATAGATCTGATTTGACAGCACCTACAGCTCCAAATACTGGAGATGCAGATTTTACAAGATTTGTTTCAATTGGCAATAGTTTAACAGCTGGATATCAAAGTGGATCTTTATATGAAAGTTCACAAGTATATTCATTTGGTAAAATTATTGCAGATCAAGTTGGAACTACTTATGAACAACCTCTAATTAGTGAACCTGGAATTCCTGGTAAATTAGAATTGCATGATTTAACACCCACTATTATTGCTAATTCTGAATTAGGATCGCTTCTTAATTCAACTTATGCAGCACCTTATAATAATCTAGGTGTACCTGGTGCAATTTTGTATGATTTAATAGATGAAACAGGTTTTACAGCAAAATCTGCTGCAAGAGAAAATCCATATTTTAGTATTGTCTTAAGAGATGCAGCATTTGGTGCCAGCATTGTGAAACAAGCATTAAATCTTCAACCAACTTTTATTACTCTTTGGATTGGAAATAATGATGTACTTGGATATGCAACAAGCGGTGGAACAACAGGAACAGACCCAGCAACGGGAAAACTACCAACTGACGTTCCAACTTTTACTTATCTTTATAATCAAGTTGCTTTGGCTTTAACTGATACAACTGGTCATAGAAAAATTGCAGTTGCAAATATTCCAGATGTTCAAAATATTCCATTTTTCACTACAGTTGGTCCTAAATTATCTGCATCACTTGAAGCTATGGGTGTTCCAGCAATGGTTTATCAATCAACTCACACCGGAATGGGATTTGGAGTTGCCACAACAGCAGATTTGAAAAATGGCAATGTTCTTTTAACACTTACTGGAAGTGGTGCAACAGCTTATTTGGGTGATAGAAGTGGAGCATACTATGCAATGAATAATATTGCTGTTCCTACTGGAGTTGTAACTGACTCTGCATTTGGATTTAGTCCATATAATCCTTGGCCAGATAAATTTACACTTGAGCCAGCTGAAATTACAATTGCTCAAGCAGCTACAACAAATTTAAATAAAGTAATTAGTGATGTTGCAACAGCAAATACAAAAACTTGGGTATTAGTTGACATTAATTCTTTCTTTGATGATGTAGCAGATGGTGGAATAATGATAGATGGTATTAATTTCACAACTAGTTTTATTCTTGGAAATACTTTTAGTTTAGATGGTGTACATCCAACAACAAGAGGTTATGCAATAATTGCTAATGAATTTATTAGTGCAATTAATGGTAAATTTAAGTCATCTATCTCTAAAGTTAATGTTTCATCTTATCCAGCTAGTATTTCTTTAAATAATTAATAAACATTTATAATTGGTTATTTATGCCCGCTTTTTTTTATATTAAGTGGGCTAAATATTTTAATTACAGGTTTTATATGAAACAAACATTTAAATATTTTCATAAATACAGAAGTATTAACAATTGTGAATATAATTACTATTTAAAACTAATTAGAAGCATATTTTTAATGTTATCATCTACATTAGTCTTAATTAGTTGCTCATCTGTGCAAGAATCTGAAACAAAAAGTTCAGACAGTACAAACACTGCTAGTACCTATGTCTTCGATAATGTTACATTAGTTGATTCAATAAATAATTCAGAAGTTGAAATAGTTGAATCACCAGTAATTGTTGAAAAAGCTGTTGAATTATTTATTGTTCAAATTGGTGCATTTACTACTCAAGAGAAAGCGGAATTATTTTTATTAAAATTTAAAAATAAAATTAATTATGATTTAAATATTAACTTTAACACTGAGAAGGGTTTACATGTAATTCAACTTCCACCGTTTAGAACAAAGGAAGAAGCTGATAAAGTTAGAGATGAGCTAAGAAATATCAATGAATTAGAAGGTACATTTACAGTACCTAATTATAAATAACTTCAAAGAGGAGGAACATTATGGCGTTTTCATTAAACAAAGCACAACTAATAGGCACAATTGGGAGAGATGCTGAAACATCATTTACAACTACAAATTTATCGGTTACAAAATTTTCAGTTGCTACCTCGCACAGCAGAAAGACAAAAGATGGTAATTGGGAAAATGAAACAACTTGGCACAACATAACTGCTTTTGGATTAAATGATTTCCTTAAGGATAAACTTAAAAAAGGTGCAAAAATTTATGTTGAAGGTAGAATTGATCATAACAGTTATGAAAAAGATGGTCAGACAAAGTATTTCACTAGTATTATTACTGACTTCAACGGAATTATTCCTTTGGATAAAAAAGACGATAGTTATGATTCATCTCAAAGTGGATCATTTACAGAAAGTGCTCCAGCTCCAAGTAGTTCTGCAAATACTGAAGATGATTTACCATTCTAAAACAATTCAAAATGAATTCACGAAGAGTAATTAAATTATTTTAATTACTCTTTTTTATTATATTTAGTCTGGTTATGTAAAACATTATGAGGTCTTAAGACTTAATTGGAATTTGATTCGTATTCTGGGGTATTTATAATACTTCTTTCGTTAGTTATGTCTGCTTTCTTTTCTGGTTCTGAAGTAGCTCTATTCTCACTTGACAAAAAACAAATTAATTTGCTTAAAGAACAAAAATCAGTTCTTAGTCGTTATATTATTAGTTTACTTGAAGCTCCAAGACGATTATTAGTGACAATTCTTCTAGGAAATACAATATTTAATGTATTAGCTACAATAATAGGTGTTTCACTTGCGATAAGTATTTCGGAAAAATACAATTATCCTGTAGAAGTAATGTTGCTGCTTCAAATAATTGTACTAACAGCATTTATTTTAATAATTGGTGAAATAACACCAAAATTATTTGCATCTAAAAATCCCGTTGCTTACTCTAAATTAGTTTCAATCCCATTATATTGGACTTCCGTAATTCTCTACCCAGTGGCGAAAATATTAACTGATTCAATTAAAATATTAGTCTCTAATATTAAAATTGATTCATCAAAAACTGCTCTTAGAACTTCTGAGATAGCTGATTTAGCTGATATTGGAAAAGAGCATGGTTCCCTTGAAGAAGACGAACACGAGTTAATACACGGATTAGTTGATTTCAAATTAATAATTGCTAGAGAAGTTATGACTCCAAGAGTTGATATTATTTCTCTCTCATATAAATCTACTCTTAATGAAGTAATTAAAGCTATTACCGATTCTGGACATAGTAGAATTCCAATTCACAATGATGGTCTGGATAATATTATTGGCATTTTATATGCAAAAGATCTTTTAAATTATCTTGGAAATAAAGAAGCCGAAAAGAATTTTAATTTGAAAAATATTGCGCGTGATGTAATGTTTGTTCCTGAAACAAAGTTAATAAGTGATTTGCTTAAAGAATTTCAAGAAATGAATAGACATATGGGAATAGTTGTTGATGAATATGGTGGAACTGCAGGGTTAATTACATTAGAAGATATTTTGGAAGAAATTGTAGGTGAAATTCAAGACGAATATGATAATGAAGATAAAGAAATAATAAAAATTAATGATGATAAATACATTCTTCTTGGTAAAGTTGATATTGATTCTTTAAGTGAATTACTTGGGGATGATTTTAAATATGAAGATGAAGACTATGATACTATTGGTGGTTTTATTTTTCAGCAAGCTGGAAGTATTCCAGAAAAAGGTTATAACTTTGATTTTAATAATTATAATTTCAAAGTAGTCGAAATTGATAATAATCGAATTTCCAAAGTAATGGTTACTAGAATCATGAAAAAGGGAGATAAATGAAATTTGGATGTATTTTCAAACTAATTGCAATTATTGTAGTTATTCTTGGAACATCTTTTTATCTTTACGAAAAATATGGAAAGGATTTTATATCAGAAAATACTGAAAAAGCCAAGGAATTGGCAATTAATAAAATTGATAAATTGGTTGAGGATTTTAAGACAAGGGAAATAGAAAATCCTCTAAAAGATAAATTCACAGAAATGTTAAAAGATGTTGAAAAAAGGAAAAACGAATTTTCCGATGCAAAATTTGAAGAGATAATCAGTAGTTTTAATAAAATAATAAAAGAAAATAATTTGAACAGCAAATCATTAGAAAATCTAAAAAAAATAGTTGAATTAAAAAAATAATTTTATGAAAAATCAAAAAAAAGCAGAATTAAAGGTTGGTATTACTGTTATTGTTGCAATAGTGATACTTCTTTGGGTTCTTGGATGGGCGAAAAATTTCAGTTTAAATTCTCACGAAAAAATGCTTTCTATATCATTCCAAAATGTTGCTGGCCTTGTTGTTGGCGATATAGTTGCAGTTCAAGGAATTAAAGAAGGCTATGTTAAGAACCTTCATAACGAAGATAATTCTGTAATTGTTGATGTTTCTATTTCTGATAAAGTGAATTTGAAAAGTGATGCACAATTCTCAATTATGATGGTTGATTTAATGGGGGGCAAAAAAATAGAAATTTCACCAGGTATTTCTAATGTTATTCTAGATTATTCAAAAGTCCAAAATGGTCAATTCGTAGGTGATATTTCTACTGCCATGGCGGCTCTTGGCTCTGTTCAAAATGATTTAATTAGCGTTATTGGTGAAATAAAAATAACACTAACTTCATTTAATAAAATAATGGATAACCCTAAGTTTATTGATGATTTACAGACAAGTGTTACATCATTAAATTTGCTTATTAAAAAAACTGATAAAATTATTTCTAATAATAGTAATTCTATTTCAGAATTGATCAAAAATAGCAATGAATTTGTTTCAAATTCAAACAAATTTGTTCTTGAAAATAAAGATGATATTAAATCTTCATTAAATGATTTAAGTGGATTAGTAAAAAGTACAGACACACTTATGCTAAAATTAAATAGTTTTTTTGATGAAGTTAAAAATCAAGAAAATAATTTAGGTAAGTTAATGTATGATAAGGAGTTAGTAGATAATTTGTCGGTTACATTAAAAAGGCTTAAAGAGTTAAGTGATACAATAAATAAACAATTACGTGAGAAAGGTATTAAAGTTGATGCAAACATATTTTAGAAATTTCCTTTTATTTATTATTCTAATAAGTATTCCATTTTTAGCTAAATCCAAAGACCCAGTTAGAGCTAATAATGGAATGGTTGTTTCTGCTAGTGATATTGCATCATTAGTTGGTGTTGAAATTCTTGAAAAAGGTGGAAATGCAATTGATGCTGCCGTAGCTACAGGATTTGCACTTGCTGTAACTTATCCTCAAGCTGGTAATATAGGGGGAGGTGGATTTATGGTAATTCATCTAGAAGATGGTACTAATACAACTATTGATTATAGAGAAAAAGCACCTCAAACTGCATTTCGTGATATGTTTCTTAATAAAAATGGGAAATTTGTTTTAGCAAAAAGTACAGAGGGATGGTTATCATCAGGCATACCTGGTAGTGTTGCTGGAATGCTTTATGCGCTTGAAAAATATGGAACAATGACTCGTGATGAAATTCTTCAACCTGCAATTAAATTGGCGAGTAACGGATTTATAATTGATTATAGATTTGCTGAAGCTTTAAATGACTATAAAAAGGAGTTTGAAAGATATAAATCCACAAAGAAAATATTTACTAAAACTGATGAAGATTTCACTGAAGGGGAATTATTAGTTCAAAAAGATTTAGCTAAAACACTTAGATCAATAAAGTTGATTGGTAATGATGGATTTTATAAAGGGGAAGTAGCTAATTTAATTGCAAAGCAATCAAAAGCAAATGGTGGTTTTATATCCATTGAAGATTTGAGTAATTATAAACCAATTGAACGTGCTCCAATTTTAGGATTGTACCGCAATAACAAAATTGTATCCATGGGACCACCTTCTTCTGGTGGTATTGCGTTAGTTGAAGCACTTAATTCGCTTGAAATGTTTTCTTTTGAAAATAAAGCATGGGGAAGTAGTAGTTACATCCACACCGTTTCTGAAGTGCTAAAATATGTTTTTGCAGATAGAGCAGAGCATCTTGGCGACATGGATTTTTATCCAGTTCCTCAAAAGTGGTTAATCTCAAAAGAAAGAGGTAAAGAAATTGCTGCGCTTGTTGGTGATAAAGCGATTCCTTCCAATAAAATATCTCATGCAAATCCTCCAGCAAAAGAAAGTGAAGAAACTACACATTTTTCTGTTGTTGATTCTTATGGAAATGCAGTTAGTGTTACTACTACCTTAAATTCTACTTTTGGAAATAAAATTGTTGTTTCTGGAGCTGGTTTTATAATGAATAATGAAATGGATGATTTTTCTGCAAAACCTGGAACCTCAAACCAATATGGATTACTTGGTGGAGAAGCAAACTCAATTGAACCAAATAAAAGAATGTTAAGTGCAATGACTCCCACAATAATTCTAAATTCTGAGGACAAACCGTTTATGGTTATTGGTTCACCTGGTGGCTCAACTATTATCACAACTGTTTTGCAAGTTATTCTTAATGTCATAGATTTTAATATGGATATACAAGAAGCAATTGATGCCCCACGTTTCCATCATCAATGGAAACCTGATAGAATTGATTTTGAACATTATGGAATGACCGAAGATGTAAAGAAAAATCTTAGCAGAAAAGGTCAATTTATTGGTAAAGAGAGAGTTCTTGGTAGAGCTGAAGGAATTATTATAGACTATAAAAATAATATTATTTGGGGCGCATCCGATCCTCGTGGATATGGAGAAGCAGCAGGATATTGAGCAAGAAATAAAAAAGAATAAAAGATAAACTAAAATGACCAAACGTAATACGAGAACTGTTTGATGTTTTAGCATTTTTTTTAATTATTATTTTGTTATAATAATTTACAAATTGAAATTTGAGAAAATGATGGTTTTTGGAATAGGTACAGATTTAATAGAAATCAATAGAATTGAAAAAAGCATTAAAAAGTTTGGTGAGCATTTTATCGATAAAATTTTCACAGAAGTTGAAAAAAAATACTCCAATTCCAAAGGCTCACCATATCAACATTTCGCAGCTCGTTTTGCAGCAAAAGAAGCAATAGCAAAAGCACTAGCCACACCAGATAATAAAGGCTTCAACTGGCACGATATAGAAGTGTTTAATGAGCCAAATGGTTTTCCCAGTGCTCGCCTTTATGGAAAAGTGAAAAATATTCTCGGTGATGATAAAGAGTTAAAAATATCAATTAGCCATTCTGATAATTACGCTACTTGTGTTGCAATAGTTTATTATAAAAGATGAATATTTGTCATGTTTTATATTTTCCAAAATTCACAATACTTTCCAATGTAAAATAATATTTCAACACTGTTGGGGTTGCTGTTTTTTTACTTGTATCTATAAATGTACTTTCTCATGTTCCTTTAAACTCATCAGCAAATTCCCTTCCATATTAATATCCTTTTTTTTATGAAATACTAATATATCTTTTTTACTGACATTTATATCGAGTCATATCTATGACATTTTTATAGAGTTATAACAATAAAATTCAAAATAAAATATCTCCCTTGATAAATAATAAATATGTTCTTACATTCATATATAAACAATTACCCTTTCTCGGCAATATATTTTCTTTTGTTATACGGAACACATAAGTTTTTTAATAACAACAAAATTGGGGAGGTAGTTATGCCATCTAAAACACTTAAAAAATATCTTGACGATAACAATATCAAGTATATTACAATTAATCATTCTGAAGCTTATACAGCTCAAGAAATTGCAGCATCAGCCCATATAAAGGGCGATGAATTTGCTAAAACAGTAATTCTTAAAATCGATGGTAAAATGGTTATGGCTGTACTTCCAGCTTCGTACAAAATAGATTTTAAGAATCTTGTACATCTTGGTTTGGGTGAAAATATCAGACTGGCAAATGAAATGGAATTTAAAGACAAATTTCCTGAATGCGAAGTTGGAGCCATGCCACCTTTTGGTAATCTTTATAATATTGAAGTTTATACAGCCGAAAGTTTGATGAGAGATAAAGTAATTGCTTTCAATAGTGGAACTCATAAGGAATTAATAAAGATGAAAACAGAAGACTTTGTTAGACTTGTTGAACCAGAAATATTTCAGTTTTCTAAAAAAACTATGGTTTAATAATTATTGAATATTATAATTTAACCACGAATCAAAAGTTCGTGGTTTTTTTATAACTGACCTAAATTAGACATATCCGTAAAATGAACTAACACTTTTTATCCTAAATCTTATAATAAAAAAATCTATAATTTTTGTATCTTGCAACTTGTTTTAAAATAGTTATTCAAAATGGAATTTACATGGCAAAAAAGAGAATATTAAGTGGAATGCGTCCTACAGGAAAGCTTCATATAGGACATTATGTTGGTGCTTTAGAAAATTGGGTTAGATTGCAAAATGAATATGAAAGTTTTCATCTTATTGCTGATTACCATGTTTTAACTACAGCTTTAAGAAATGATGATATTTATAAAAACACAATTGATATGATTATTGATTGGCTTGCTTCTGGATTGGACCCCGTAAAATCACCAATATTTAGACAATCTCAAATTAAACAGCATACTGAGCTACATTTAATATTTTCGATGTTAGTAACTGCTGCTCGTTTGGAGCGAAATCCTACAGTTAAAGAACAAGTAAGAGATTTGAATATAGAAAATGTTACTTATGGACATTTAGGCTATCCTGTGTTACAATCCGCAGATATTTTATTGTACAAAGGCGAAGCTGTTCCAGTTGGTGAAGATCAAGTTCCACACGTGGAAATTACTCGCGAAATTGCCAGGAAATTTAATTCTGTTTATGGAGATGTTTTTCCAGAATCGAAAGCTTTGTTAACAAAATTTGCCCGATTGCCAGGTTTGGACGGCGATGCCAAAATGAGTAAATCACTAAATAATACAATTCTTCTTTCCGATTCGGCAGAGGAAGTTAAATTAAAATTAAAAAAAGCTAAAACAGATACTCAAAAAGTTAGACGAAATGACCCAGGCAGACCAGAAGTATGCTTGGTTTTCACTTATCAGAAAAAATTTAATCCAGATGAAGTATTAGAAATTGAAGCAGGATGTAAATCTGGTGAATTAGGTTGTGCGGATTGTAAATTAAAATGTTCATCGAAAATTAGTGAATTCCTGAACCCAATAATTGAGAAGAGGAATTACTACGAAAACAATTTGGATGAAGTTAAAGATATTTTATCAGATGGTGAAAAACGAGCAAAAATAGTAGCTGTTTCAACTATGGAAGATGTTCACAAAGTAATGAAGTTTGGATAAGTTAAAGTAAAATGTATAAAATTAATCTATCAAATTTT
This sequence comes from Bacteroidota bacterium, assembly GCA_018818165.1. Lineage (GTDB taxonomy): Bacteria > Bacteroidota > Ignavibacteria > Ignavibacteriales > Melioribacteraceae > 1-14-2-50-31-20. The sequence continues at coordinate 44,503 of JAHISP010000049.1, forward strand.
GAAGGTCCATTAGATTTGCTTCTCTTTTTTATAAAGAGAGATGAATTAGATATTTACGATATTCCAATTTCTAATATTACTTCGGAATATATGGTTTACCTTGAGTTGATGGAAAAATTGGATCTTGAAGCAGCAGGTGATTTTATACTAATGGCTTCAACGCTTATGCAAATTAAAGCAAAAATGATGCTTCCAAAAGTGAAAAATGAAAAGGGAGAAGAAATTGATCCTCGTATGGATTTAGTTAATGCTCTATTGGAATATAAAAGATATAAAGAAATGTCGGAAGAATTATCCATTCAGGAAATGCAGGAAAGAAGAATAAAATATCGAGGTAACTTTTTAGGAGATGAGAAAAAAGATCCGGATGAACTTGATTCACTTTTGAAAAATATTTCTGTTTACGACTTGATTAAAGCTTTTAAATCGGCATTAGAAGCTCCAAAGCCAGAACATATTCATCAAGTTGAACGGTTTAATGTCTCAATTGAAGAACAAATGGTTGAGGTTTTAAATAAAACTGATTTTGGGAAAGAGATTTCATTTGTTGAGTTAATTAAAGGAATGGTTGAAAAACTGCGAATAGTTGTTACATTTATTGCATTATTAGAATTAATTAAAATGGGTAAAATTGGTTTAAAGGAATCGACAGAATTTAATAATTTTATCATTTATGGAACTCAAAATGGATAATATTTACAATTCAATAATTGAAGCGCTAATATTTTCCTCAGATGATCCTATTCCTTCATCTGAAATTATTAAAGCAATTAAAGAAATTGATGGAAGTGACACCGAAATTACTCCTAAAGATGTAGAAACTGCCGTTGATTATCTAAATGAAAAATATGAAGATGATGAAAAATCGTTCAGTATTAAGAGAATTGCAAATGGATTCGCTTTTGGAACTAAATCAGAGTATGCAAAATATGTTGGATTTCTATCATCAGTA
>JAHISP010000050.1 GCA_018818165.1 Bacteroidota bacterium
AGTTAAAGGTAGAGATAACCTACTGCAAAATACATTTCGAAATAATCTTTTCAAATACATTAGTGGCATCCTCAAAGAAACAAACCAATTTCCCCTTGCGGTAAATGGATACTCAGATCACGTTCATGCTTTCTTTGAATTAAATCCACAAAATTCCGTTTCAGAAATAGCTCGAATTATAAAAACTAACTCCTCAAAATGGATAAACGAGCAAGGTTTTCTAAAAAACAAGTTTAACTGGCAAAAAGGATATGGAGCATTTTCTTACTCACATTCACAAAGGAATAATGTAATAAAATATATCTTAAACCAAGAAGAGCATCACAAAAAGCAAAGATTTAAAAATGAATATTTGGAGTTATTAAAAAGATTTGAGATTGACTATAATGAGAAGTATTTATTTGAATGGATAGACGAAGAACTATAAAGTAAGATAAATAAATGGAATTATCATAGAGTTGCGTTTGTTTGTTGAGTACCATTGGGACAGTTTTGCCCCTATGGGGGCATTATGGTAAACAGTATCGCTCCTATGGAGCTTTTGGTTTTTATGGTTGGTTATTAAGTTACCATAATACCACTCCTACGGAGTTGAAAAATTTACAAAGCATATTGTGCTAAACATGGTTATCGCTAACCAAGTGCGATAGGCACAAAACTATGGTAACCCACTGAGAAACCGATGCTCTTTCAAAACTCCATAGGAGCAGCTTGCCCCCATGGGGACATTATGGTAAACAGTATCGCTCCTGTGGAGCTTTTAGTCTTGTGGTTGATTGTTTAGTTACCATAATACCACTCCTAGCGGAGTTGAAAAATTTACAAAGTATATTGTGCTAAACATGGTTATCACTAAACAAGTGCCATTCCACAAAAAGAGACGGAACAGGAAGGCACGATATTATGGCAACCCCCAAAAAAGATCTGTTCTTCAAAGCTCCAACGGCGCGGAATTATTGTAATCTCAAAAACAGTATCGCTCCTATGGAGCTTGTAGTTTTGTGGTTGGCTGTTAAGTTACCATAATACCACTCCTACGGAGTTGAAAAAAGTTATAAAACATATTTGTTAAACACAGTTATCTCTAACTCAAGTGCCATAGGCACAGCTTGCCCATATGGGGATATTATGGTAACAACAATTATCAATAAAGCCAATACATAAGCCAATGAATAAAAATATTACAAAAATCCTCCTCCTCCTCCTTTTAAACACCCTCCTTTATGGACAAATCAACTACGAGCCACTACATAAAAGTATTTACAATTATTTAGATAATATTTCAGCTCAAGGATATATTGTTTTAAATACCGAAATTAAACCCTTTTCCCGCATATACATAGCAAACAAGCTCATTGAAATATTTAATTCCAAGAACGGAATAACCAGAATAGAAGAGGATGAACTATTTTTCTATTTGCGGGATTTCTCAAATGAATTAACCAATTTGGGTTTTGAGATTAGTCAATTACCTAAATCTGATATGAGTGATTACAATATCTGGAATCATGTTGGCTTTAATAAAGCTGGAAGATTTCATTTGTTCGATTATAAAAACGAATCATTTACATTTAAGTTAGACCCAATTTATGGATACAGCAGTGCCTCGTCTGATAGCATAAATTCAACACATTTTTGGAATGGCCTTAATTTGTATGGGTCAATATCAGATTTTATTGGATTTGAACTTAATTTTAGAGACAATAGCGCAGATGGAAATGTTGATAGAACTAGAGCCTTTTCACCTAAAACTGGCTATTCCTTTAAAGTTTCTAGAGAGGACGGAAGCATGGAGTTTGATGAAGTTAATGCCAATTTAACTTTCTCAAACAATTGGGCTTCTCTTACTTTAGGAAAAGATTATATTTATTATGGCGAAGGTACTCAAGGAAAAATTATTCTTGGAAACAAAGCCCCATCTTTTCCACACATTAAATTGGAAGTAAATCCCGTTGAGTGGTTTCGCTTCTCGTACGTTTATGGCTGGCTAAACTCACAAGTTATTGATTCATCTACAATTAGATATAACGAGGATGGATCTCAAACCTTTAAACATATTCCAAAATATTACGTTGCTCACATGTTTTCATTTACTCCATTAAATTCACTCAATTTATCCATCGGAGAGTCTGTTGTATATAGCGACAGTTTTGAGCCGGTATATTTAATTCCAGTCCTCTTTTTTAGATTAGCAGATCATTATTTGACAGTACCAGATAATGCCGCCGGAAATGCTCAACTTTTTGGATCGTTTTGGTATAACTACTCCAAAATAAATACTCGATTTTATGGCTCTGTTTATATAGATGAATTCTCTGTACAAACTATGCTGGCTGGTACTCCCGGACCAAAAGCAGTTGCCTATACAATAGGCGCAAGTGTTGTTAATCCATATGTTGAGGATTTACAAATTAATGTTGAGTATTCAAAGTTAGATCCGTTTGTATATTTTCATCGCGATGATGCACAAATGTACACAAATTATAACTATCAACTCGGTCATTGGATAGGAAGTAATTCGGATCAGTTTTATATTTCGGCAAACAAGACTATTTTTCGTGGCTTAAATGCTAAACTTTGGTACAGCTATGTGCGGCGTGGCGAAAGAGAATCCGCGGATGAACCACGATACCAAGAGAAGCATGTTTTTCTATGGGGACTTAATACCCAATATAGTAATTGGGGTTTTGGAATTAGTTATGAACCCATACATGACGTATTAATAAGAGCCTCATACCAATCCTTTCTAACTTCCACCCAACAAGAAAATGGCAATTTTATTGACATCCGCAGAAATGAATTTTTTATGTCCTTAAACTATGGATTTTAAAAATCGCAAGATTGTTTGATCCATCCCGATAAATTAAAAAACAGCCCACAATTCAATAGTATTCATAGCACAGAATAGCATTCTGTGCTTTTTTGTTTTAGCTTTAGTGGTAAATTCTTTAAAAATAGCACACTTCGACTCCGCTCAGTGCAGGCGAGGAACCTCCAAACAAGACGGCGGACAGGTTGAACAGATATTAAATAATTTAAAGAGCTGTCATTGCGAATCCAACGTTTTTTGTTGGATGTGGCAATCTACTGCAGATTACTTCGTCATCAAAAAAAATGATTCCTCGTAATGACACTAACAAAATTAAACCATATACAAAAAGAGTAGGATTAATAAAATGAAAATAGCACACTTCGACTCCGCTCAGTGCAGGCGCAGATACTCCAAACAAGATGGCGGACAGGTTGAACGGAATTAACTACAAAAGTGGATAAGAATTAGATTAAGACCAAAAGTCTCATAGATGTAGCTTGCACAAAAAGACAACATTATGGTGTAAGCAAAAGCACTTGATTTGTTAGTGATAAAAGTGTATATATAGTTTAGTTTAAAGAAATATTAATGGTGTGAAACATGAATAGTGCAATAATAACAACAGAGTCAAGCAAAGATTTAAAATTACTTTTAGAATTAGCAAAAAAAATAAATATAACAACGAAACTCCTTTCAAAGGAAGACGAAGAAGAATTGGGCTTGATAAAGGCAATAAAGAGCGGAAGAAGTCATGAGTATGTAGATACTGATAAATTCTTAAATAAAATTGCAAAATGATTGTACGGATTAATAAGGCATTTGAAAAAGATATTTCAAAAATTAAAGACCAAAATGTTCTATCAAAAGTGTATTCATTAATTATTCAAATTCAGAAAATAGATGAATTAAATAAGATAAGAAATTTAAAGAGATTAAAGGGAGAGCATAATTATTACCGTATACGAATGGGAATATGCTCAAAGGGGATAAAAATGCTTATTAAAAAATAAAATGGAATGTAAATATTTTCTTTTGCTAGAAAAATAATATGCTAACCATTTCATTCACCATCCCAAATATACCCTTCAAAATTAATCTTAAGCTATCTCTTTCAACTACATATAATTCCATATTTTCAATTTACTACCACAAACAAGAAGCTTTTGTTATGTATCTGATTTAGTGGATGGAATTTATAAATTACTTATGTCCGATGAAGTAAATCCGGTTAATATTGGTAATCCTCAAGAAATAACAATAAAAGAATTTGCGGAAGAAGTTAAAAGACTGATAGGTGGCGAAAGTAAAATAGTTTACAAAACACTTCCAACAGATGACCCAAAAGTTAGAAGACCAGATATAACAAGAGCAAAAACCATTCTTGGCTGGGAACCCAAAGTTGAAAGAGCCGAAGGATTAAAAATTACATTAGATTATTTTAAGAATAAAGTAAAAAAATAGTAACGCGGATTTTTATGATTGGTACTGATTTGCATAGATAGTTATATATAGTTTATCATTTCCTCAAGAAGATGACAAAAGGGGAATGTCATTTCGAACAGATGAGAGAAATCTCATTTTTGAGGCAATACGATTGTTAGAGATATCTCACCCCAAAGAGCGGGGATTCGATATGACAATGTGGTATTGAAGTGTTTGCTGTAGATATCTCTTCCGATATAGAGCATCGGAATCGATATGACAAAAAAAAGAATGTCATTTCGATTCCAACTTTTTTTGTTGGGAGAGAAATCTCATGAATAGCATTGAAATGAAGAGATCTACCTTCCGATACAGAACATCGGAAGATAGATGACAAAAGTACCGTTACGCAAAAAGAGACGAAACAGATAGGAAAGAAATTATGATAGACTCTTTTGTCCTTGCATAAAGAGACACAAATGGCTATCTTTGTCCCTCAGTATAGGGATGATATTCTAATTTGTGAAACGAGCGTATAAAAATCTATTCACAGATTACGATAATAAACAGATGAAAGAAACATTTAAAATAATAATATCAGATTTTCTTGAAACGGAGATGCCAAAACTTGTTGATAGAGAAATTGAAATACCACTTAGCTCTAAGAAAATAATATCGTTAGTTGGGGCAAGAAGAACAGGCAAAACATATCTGTTTTATTCAGTAATAAAAAGACTAAGAGAATCGCAGCAAAACAGCCAAATTGTTTATATCAATTTTGAAGATGATAGACTTTTTCCTCTAACTCTTAAAGACTTAAATTTGTTTGTTGAAGCTTATTATGAACTGTACCCCAACAATAGGGATAAAACAGCTTACTTCTTTTTTGATGAAATTCACAATGTTGAAAACTGGGAAAAATTTGTTCGAAGAATATATGATTCATTAAACTGTAACATATTTATTACAGGTTCATCATCTAAATTTTTAAGTAAAGAAATTGCAACTTCGCTAAGAGGTAGAACAATAAGTTTTGAAGTTTTCCCATTTAACTTTACCGAATACTTAAAAATAAAAGGAATTGATAGCAATTATTTATCATCCAAAAACAGAGCAAAAATTGTTAACGCGTTTGAATATTATCTGCATAATTCATCTTTCCCCGAGTTATTAGAAGCCACAGAAATTGAGAAACCCAAAATATTAAAGGAATATTTAGATTTAGTTATTTACAAAGATTTAATAGAGAGATATCAAATCACTAATTTATACTTAATAAAGTATCTCATAAAATTTTTACTATCTAATTCGGCTAATCTTATAAGTATTTCAAAAATATATAACGATCTAAAATCACAATCTGTAAAGGTTTCAAAAAATAGTCTTTATCAATATATAGAATATTTAACAGATGCTTATATTCTTTTCCCGGTAAAAATATTTTCTAATAATATTAGAGAAGTTCAAAGAAATCCACAAAAAATCTATTCATTAGATTCCGGCTTGGTGGATATTGTAACTATTACAAAAGATATTGGCAGAAAGTTTGAAAATACTCTCTTTTTAGAGTTAAGACGAAAACATCAAAATGTATCCTATGTTAAGCTTAAGCAAGAGATTGATTTTTGCTATCAATACAATGGCAAAATGAATTTAATAAATGCTTCCTACTCAATAAAAGAAACCTCAACTAAGCAAAGAGAAATAAATAGCTTGGTAGAAGGAATGAAATATTTTAATATAAAGGAATCATTTTTATTAACTAATTCTAACGAAGAAACTATTAGCATAGAAGATATGGAAATAAAAATACTTCCTCTTTGGAAATGGTTAATCATGAATTATTAAATAGGGCTGAGTTCTAATTATGACAGCAAATAATGCCCTGCTATTTTTGCAGCATAATTTTCAATGTCATTTTGAACGTAGGGAGAACCGAGCTTGCGAGCTCACCGAAGGTAAATCTCATGCATAACATTGAAATTAAGAGATCTATCTTCCGATACAGAACATCGGAAGATAGATGACAAAAGTACCGTTCCGCAAAAAGAGACGGAACAGGTAGGTACGAAACTATGGTAACCCCGCGGAGAAACCCATGCTCTTTCAAAGCTCCGTAGGAGCGGCATTATGGTAATCTCAAAAACAGTATTGCTCCTATGGAGCTTGCTGTTTTGTGGTCGATCGTTAAGTTACGATAATATCACTCCTACGGAGTTGAAAAGATTTATAAAGTGCCATTCCGCAAAAAAAAAGAGACGGAACATATAGGCACAGCTTGCCCCTATGGGGGAATTATGGTAATCTCAAAAACAGTATCGCTCCTATGGAGCTTGTAGTTTTGTGGTTGATCGTTAAGTTACCATAATATCACTCCTAACGGAGTTGAAAAGATTAATAAAGTGCCTATTAAGTTAAACGTGGTTATCACTAACTCAAATGCCATAGGCACGAAACTATGGTAACTCACTGAGAACCCGATGCTCTTTCAAAGCTACATAGGAGCGACATTATGGTAAGCAACGAGTATCGCTAAGCATCCGACATTATGGTAACACAACAAAAAAATGCATTTTTAAAAGCTCCATAGGAGCGACATTATGATGAGGGGGGAAAATATGGCAAATACATTTACACAACTAAACATCCAACTAATTTTTGTAGTTAAAGGTAGAGATAACCTACTGCAAAATACATTTCGAAATAATCTTTTCAAATACATTAGTGGCATCCTCAAAGAAACAAACCAATTTCCCCTTGCGGTAAATGGATACTCAGATCACGTTCATGCTTTCTTTGAACTTAACCCTAATAACTCAGTTTCAGAAATAGCACGAATTGTAAAAACTAACTCCTCAAAATGGATAAACGAGCAAGGTTTTCTAAAAAACAAGTTTAACTGGCAAAAAGGATATGGTGCATTTTCTTACTCACATTCACAAAGGAATAATGTAATAAAATATATTTTAAACCAAGAAGAGCATCACCAAAAGAAAAGATTTAAGGATGAATATTTGGAGTTATTAAAAAGATTTGAGATTGACTATGATGAGAAGTATTTATTTGAGTGGATAGATGAAGAACTATAAAGTGACATAAATGGAATTATCATAGAATTGCGGTTGTTTGTTGAGTACTATTGGTACAGCTTGTGCCCCTATGGGGACATTATGGTAGGCTTTGTCTAGTGCCAGAGGCACGAAACTATGGTAACCCGGAGGAACCGATGCTCTTTCAAAGCTCCGTAGGAGCGACATTATGGTAATCTCAAAAACAGTATCGCTCCTATGGAGCTTGTAGTCTTGTGGTTGGTCGTTAAGTTACCATAATACCACACCTACGGAGTTGAAAAAAGTTATAAAACATATTTGTTAAACACAGTTATCTCTAACTCTAGTGCCATTCCGCAAAAAGAGACGGAACAGGTAGGCACAGCTTGCCCCTATGGGGGAATTATGGTAAACATCGAGTATCACTAAGTATCCGTCATTATGGTAATCAACAAAAAAAAATACATTTTTAAAAACTCCATTCCGCAAAAAGAGATGGAACAGGGAGGAGCGGAATTTCATTGTAATCCGTGTTCAATTGTTCACTCTATCGTGGCATCACTCCACAACCATTAAAAACCACTTTCCCATTATGGGAACTATTTTGTATATTAGTTTATAAATTATGCGTATTATTTCAAGAAAAACATTAACAAAGTATTGGAAAAAACACACCGATTCTGAACAACCATTAAAAGCGTGGTTTGATGAGGCATTAAAT
>JAHISP010000101.1 GCA_018818165.1 Bacteroidota bacterium
CCAAAAAATCTACGAACCCATAAACAAAAACTCTCTCATCCTTATTACCCGCGATACTGATTTCGGCAATATCCTGCGTTATCCTGTTACCGCCCAATGTGGAATCATTCTCCTGCGAGTACATCTCCTTTCTGTTAATGAAATCATCTCCGTTGTCAAAGATCTTCTTTCCCGTATTCCTGAAAAGGATCTCCTGGGAAGTTTGATAATCGCTCAAAAGGGACGTTATAGAATCCGTAAAGCCTAAGCTCCCCTCTTCTATAACCGCATCCGAGCTGCCAATTATTAGTTGACAGTAATTGTCCGAAGCGAAACTTCGGACAGAATCGTCAGGTAATCTTGGATTCTGAATGCTTAATCCTGAATCCTGAATCCTGAATCCTGAATCCTTAATCCTGAATCCTAAGTGCTCCATTGGGCTGGAGGTAATAGAGACTAAACCTAATTCTTTCTTCTGTCTAGTCTTCTTCTCGTTCTCGGTAAGTAGTGTTATCCACCATGTACCTTGAAATCTCATGCTCAACTTATTAAAATACCCCCTATCCTTAGAACACAAGAATCCCTCCGTATCCCAATATGGCTTAAATACAGGACTCTCTTCTGCCTTATCTTTCAAAAGAGGACAAAGAGTAATTGCCTTAAACAAAGAATAAAGCATCTTTTTTTTCTTTCTATGCTTGGCGAAAATTTCAGCAATATTCCACCACGCTTCATAATGCCCTTCCATAATACTTATTACCTTTTTATAATAACTGAGGGATTCTTCATATTTCTCTAACATTAAATAAGCCAAAGCCAGATTATGCCAAGCATCAAGGCGTTCAGGATAGATGGCTTGCGCCTTTTTATATAACTTAATTGCTTGAAGATATTCACCTTTTTTGAAACAACCATTACCTTCTCTAATAAAGCCCGGATAATAGATATCGTTAATTTCTTCTATAGTATCCCCATCTAGTCCTGATAGTTTTCCCGGAAGCTTTTCTACCTTGAAATCTCTCTCTTTAATGTCACGTAGGGAAAGTTGAGGTTCTTCTAACCTCTCTGATAACACCTCTAAAGAATACATTATAATCGGTATATCGCTGCCTATTTCTTCTCTTACCTTTCGCATCCATTTTGGAGATTCTGCCCTATTAGGCATCACCTCTTGGGCAAAAATTAAATCTGGCCCATCTTTCTCAACCAAGCCTAATAACTCATCTTTGCTATTCGTTTTTATCACATAGCCGCCTTTCTTTACAATAATAGGGGCTATTGCATCTGACCAAATCTTGCTGCCAAATAAAAGAACAACTTTTCCCTCTGCTTTTGCCTTACAAATACTTTGACATTCTTCTTTGAGCTTGGTTTTATTAAAAAGATAGTCTCCACTGCTTTTTCTTTTGATAAGCCTGTTGTCTTCTAAATCAATAAGAATATCCCTAAGATTATCATAAGAAACATTACAATAAAGCCTACCTTCTTCAGTATGATAAAAAATCTGTTTTTGAAACTCATTCTCTATATCAAATATAGTTTGATGATAGGGCAGCACATATCTTAATAATAAATATTGGCCCTTAGGCATTAAACCCTGCTTATGTAAATTATCTAATGCTTTTGTATCTTCTTGACACAAGTATATCTTAGGTTTCTTCTGAAAATACTCTTTAATGTTAGGTGAATAGAAAAATTCCCTGCAGAAATATTTCTTAAGAAAATTCTTCAATTCAGGACATTGAGAGAATAATGAGCTCCTTAACTCTGGAGAAGGAGCAGTTAACCATGGCCAAAGTCGATAAATAAAATCATCAATGAGCGTGAAAAATAGAACTTTTGAGAAAGGTTTAAGACTTTGCAATTCGATTAATCCTTGCCAGCGAGAACCAAAGATTACACGTTCAAGAAAAATTTTCCAATCATATCCGATAAAGAAAAATAGCGGTTTTCCGTGATAGAAAATTTGTGATTTACAACTACCATCTTCCTTAACATATAGTGTGAATGCCCAGTGTCCAATATTGATTTCTTTAGGAATATTAGCCAAAATATTGATAACTTTTTCTTGTAGTTCCTCAGAAAAACAATTAGATGATTTAAAGCTAAAAAACCTCTTGAGACGGAGCTCTTCATTGACAAGCCCGCGATATTGAGGAGGTAAGAATGGGTCACCAGAATGAAAGCATGAAAAATTATTTTCAAACCACTTTTTTAGTTCCTGATAAGAATAATACCGAGGATTTGACGCCCAATCTTTCTTGTCTTTAATTGGGCTGGAAGTGACTTTCTTTACCTGGCCATCTTCACCTACCTCATAGGAACCAGGTTTTGTTATTTCAATTATATCTTGGGCGTGTTTTATGAGTTTATGGAAAGAATGAAGTTTTTGTAGGCGCTTTAAGAAGCTCCTTGTAAGAGAAGGAATTACAGAAGAAATACGTAGGGGGGATAAAAATGCACCGTCTATAATTTTCTTAATTTTATTGCTAATGAGGTTAGTGGATTCTCGGCGCAGTTGCTGGGCAAGGTTAAAAATAGGCTCAGGGAAAATAGTATCAAGAATTCTTCTCCAAGGCGGGCCATTTAAGTGTAACTCTAACCAATCAACCATCTCTTTTCTAAAAGAAGCTAAGATAAAATAAAGCCCTATGCCTATACCGCCTATGGCTCCTCCTGTACCGATTGCTCCCAAGACAAAAAGATGTTGGGAACCCGCGTTAGAAAGAATCGGCGAGGCGGCAATTATTAGTGAATAGTCCTTGTCCGAAGTTTCGCTTCGGACAGAATCGTCCACAGGTAATCTTGGCAGAATAGGGGGACACTCTTCGCAACTCACTGATGGTGAGGCGATTGTAGATAAATTCTTCCCCAGCGGCGAGGCGACAGCCTCTTTTACCCCTCGGCCAGGAGAACCCTGGAAATGGTGAAAATGGTGACAGACACCTTTTCCCAGCGGCAAACTGCATACGGGCAACGAACGATAGAAATCTTTATAATGCTTAACTTTTTCCTTGACAAAAGCCTTATTAAAGTTTACTATTGCAGCTATGAAAAAGGAAATTAAAAAA
>JAHISP010000051.1 GCA_018818165.1 Bacteroidota bacterium
AACAATACAAGTTGTGCTCTGTTTTTCCCAGTAATATACTTCATCTTATCCCATTTATTGACTATGCTAAGATAAGCATTTATAGGAAATTATGAATGGTTTTTAGACAGTCTGACGTTTGGCGGTATGAAAAGTTACCCATTGAGGGCGATTTTCTGTCAAGTTAACCAAAAGTTGAAGCGGGCTACAACCCTTGAAAGACCACTGAACCTGCAATATTTTATACCGCGTGTTAGATGTTCGTTATTCTTATCTTATCTATTTATTCCTTTATCTTGCGTCCAACTATCAACAACCAAAATATAAGTATCACTTCTCCGATAAATGTAAACATGCTGATACTAATACTATAATTGGACAAAAGAAGTTTGCCAAAACCATCAATTATGTATCCTAATGCTGCCAATAATATAAGAATCCCTAATATTTTACGCATATATCCAGCTTTTAGAATCAGGTAACCAAGAAGCAACAAATGAAAGCCAAAAATAATTAATCCAAATTCCCAACCTTTATTAAAAATATTTAATGATAACATTATCTGCGTCTGTAATTGACTCTCCGAAAAAACTGACAAATAATCGGCTCCATTCAAAAGTTGCAAAACATTTATAAGATTAATAATTACGACACAAAGAATTGAGGCATAAACTACTCTTAACCATGCTGTTAGTAAAGAAAGACTTTTGTTTTGTTGTCTTAGAAAAATATATAAAGCCCATGCTACAAGAATATCTAGTAAAGCAACAATAAAGAACAAAACAATTCCAATGCGAAATATTCCGATATTTTCCCTTATATTACTTACAGTTTTTGCAACATCACTGGGGTCAATTAGTTCTTGAAAAATCGAAAAATTTGCAATTGGGGCAATAATAGCCATTAGTAGAAGGGAAATCCCTGCAATGATAGCTGCATTATTTATTGAAATATCCGCAATTTGATTTTGTGTTTTTATATTATTTATATTATTCATTTTTATCTCTCAATTAGTTTTTTTTCTTAGTTAGATGTTTATCTGTCTTTTATAATGATGCACAACGTTTGACAATATGAAACAGTTGAGTTTTTGGGCTGCGTACTTGTCCACCGACAAGAATGCTGATACCGGAACCAAACCCTTGCAAACCACTGAACCACAACTGACTTATATTGTGTTTTGGTAGCGGGTGATTATTCATTTTTCATTTTTCAATATTTAATCTTTTAACCTTGTTCAATAAATCATTATTTTTTACCAACAATTTAATTTTTGGATTAATCTCAACTAGTTGTTTTGAAAATCCATCTTTATTTTTGGGCGATATCAATATTGTCTCATTACGACTGTATTTAATTTCTAATCTGTCAAATGAATTAGCTGGGGAACTCAATGGATTATTAGTTTCAGATATTTCCCAAATTGAATCAATAGGTACAGATTTATTAACCATAAATCCACTTTTTATAATTAAATCCTTATCGATAATCAAATAATAAGTTGTAATAAAAATATATCCAATAAATCCCATTACCAATAGAACAATTGCGAGTCCAATCCATATTTTATTGTAAATCATTAGAATTGATATTCCACCTAAAACAATAATTAGAAAAAGAACTATCCCAAATCCTATTTTTGAATTATATTTTGTCATATTTATCATGGTGTATAATTTTACTTTATTAAAATATTAAAAGTTAATCTTTGTAATCTCTCACAAAATTGCAAGTCCATCTGGAAAGTAGTTATTTACTTATTTATCTTATTTTCAAAGTCTTTAATCACTTCATCAAGTTCTTCTCCAAAGACTAATTTCTCATTTTCATAGTTCTGATTACCGAAAAACTCAATGAATTTTTCCTTACCAAATTTATCAATCAATTCTTTTACAAATAATCCAGAAAGTGGATATGTTAAATCATCAGGATAATTTTTCCAATTGGCCCAAATCTCTCCAATTGAGATTATTTTGTCATTTGTTTTAACCAATCTTTAACAATTTCCACTTTATTCTGATTTGTTTGGTTAAAACATACTGCCGTACCCTCATTTATCAATCCAGTTTTATTAACCATCTTAGTCGAATAGTTTGAAATCATGTGTGTCATTTCGTGACCCTTTGTTTGTTGATAATAAATAAAAAAAGCAGATCAATTGCTGTTGTAATAAGACTAATATTATAAACAAAGCAATATACTTTAATTTCCTCTTAAACCTAAAGGGGGAATTTCAGTGTTTTTTAGAAATTTCATTAATAAAATACGAGGGTAAAACACCAGTGTATTTTCTAAATGATGAAGTAAATGTATTTCTATTGTTAAATCCTACTTCCGAGGCAATTCCTTCTAAAGTCATTTTGTTAACCTTCCCAGAAGATATTCTGCGTATGGCTTCCTTTATTCTCAGTTCATTAATACAAACATTAAATGTTTTATTCATCACTAAATTAATAGCTTTAGAAAGATATGTTCTATTCGTAACTAGCTTCTCGGCTACTTCGTTTATAGTTATTTCTTTATTCAAATAGATTGTCTCTGTTTCCATATATTTAATAAATTTATCAACCAACTCTTTGTAAAAATCTTTATTATCTTCTTGTATATCTTCTTGTATATCTTCTGTTGCTCTTTTGTTATTTTTGTTTTTATCATGCTTCTTAAAAGAGTTTGTAGTATTAACAATTCCTACGGATTCAATATTTTTTAGAACTAAAACCGAGTAAGATTTTTTAAGACGAAAATAATAGATAATTATTATTGTTAATAAAACTGCAGTTACAATAAAAAATGCAATAATAAAATTATACTTTGTTTGAATAAATTTAATTTTAGAATTTGCTTTTTCGTAATCATTTTCAGCTAGAATTTGCATGTGTCTTGCATTTTTAGCCGAGTTTTCTATAGAATCCTTCAATATAGTGTAGTTTTTATAATAAAACATAGCTTTATCATTGTCATTTAATTTTTCATATAAAGTAGAATAGAGCTTATAAACAAGAACCATTTGCGATTGCGAAATTTTATTAGTGGTAATTATATTGGCTGCTAAATCACAAAAATGTAACGCACTATTAAATTTATTTTGATTAAGCAATAATCTCGCTTTTAAACAATATAAGCCAATAAGTTGTTTATACATTTTATGAGAAAGGCATTTTTCAAGACTTTGATTATAATATAATAGCGCAGTTTTATCATCACCAAGTTCAAAATAACAAATAGCCAATTTTTGTTGAATATAGCCAATTGATATTTCCTGCCCCGAGTTTTTTTCTTTTTTATTATTTAATTCTAAGGAAGTATTAAAATATTGAATAGCTTTATTAAAATTTCCTTGCTCCATTTCAATTAAACCAAGATTATTAATTACAACAACGTGTCTCCAAATTTCCCATTCAACTTTATTCCCTTTTTTTACTAAAATGTCATTAAAAATATTTTCAGCTTTATTATAGAGTCCGGCATTGTAATATACCTCACCTGTAAGGTGTAATATCGCTACAAGTTCATCAATATTTTTTGTTTTTTCGTAATGATTTTTCGCCTCAATCAGTGTAACAATCAATGAATCATACATTTCAGATTCTCGGTAAACTATACTTTTAGCTTCTAATGCCAGTCCAATTAAATCGTAATAACCTTCAGTTTTAGCAATTTTAAGTGCCTTATTCAAATTTGGAAGAGCTTTTTTTGTTCGGCACTGCGCATATGCAACTAAAGCATAGGTGTATGATTTGCTGTTTTCAAATTCTGATGTAACAGTTATCACGTTTTCTATCTGCTTTCTTATAAATGCTGTATCACTGTTTGTAATTAATTCTCCTATTAAAACAGTTAACGCATTGTATCGTGTTTTTTCATCTAACTGGTTTAGGTTTTGTATTCTTTTTTGGAAGTAGGAATATGAGAGTTCGTTTGTTTTTGCACTAACAATAAAACTGAGAAATAGTAAAAAATAAAAAAAGTGATATTTTTGTTTTAAGTGTTTAATGCTTGTATCCTTTTTTTTATATACAATTATATGAAAAATTGTATTCATTAGATAAAAAACCTTTTATTTCTCTTTTCTTGCTCGTTTGTACCAATTTTGGCAAACAAGTTGTCTTATAAAGCAAAAAAACAACTACTTTGTACCGATTATATGTTTAAATCAAAATAAAAAATCTCATTTAGTTGTTGTCTTAAATTTTTTTACTATGAATATGAAGATAATTATGAAAAATTTATTTTGCTTTGTTCTTCTGTGTTTTCGTAAGAAATGGAAATCTTTAATACAAATAAACTGGAAAAAAGATTTGTGTGAGAACTATATCAAGAATTTTTATGAATAATGTTAAGCAATGAACAAACAAAGGGGAATTATTATGAAACCAAAATATTTGACTATTTTAATGCTATTATTCAATGTAAGCAATATTTTCGGTGTTGGTTACTCTGGTGGTGCTGGCACTTCGGGCGATCCCTATCAAATTGCCACAACGGCAGATTTGATCGAATTGTCAAAAACATCGGCAGATTGGGTGGCAGGAAAATATTTTATCCAAACCGCAGATATTGATTTTGGGGCAGATGAAACTGCCGTTGACTGGGATGGTGATGGCAGTGCTAGTTGGGATGCAGACGATCAATTAGGATTTTTGCCGATTGCGAAAACGGGGCCCGCGGCGGGGGTTTTTAAAGGACAATATGATGGTGGTGGATACAAAATTTCTAATCTGTACATAAACAGACCAACATATGATTACATTGGCTTATTTGGGTGGATATTTAATGGTTCAGTCATAAAAAATGTCGGAGTTGAAAATGTGGATATTACAGGTCGGAGTTGTATCGGTGGACTTGTAGGGAGGGCTACATCTACCGGTGATCCTGGCTATGCAAGTATAATTAATTGTTATACTACAGGGACATTAACGGGAGTTCCTACAGATATGGGGATGATGGGTTGGATGGGAGGAAATGGCATCGGTGGACTTCTTGGGTATAATGATTGTGATCTCTCAGGTAAGCAGAATTATATTCAAAATTCATACAGCACTGCTGACGTATATGATGGTATAAGTGCGATCGGAGGTCTTATAGGAAAAGGCGTGGAGATAAATATATCAAATTGTTATAGCACTGGAAATGTTACAAGAAAAGCGACTGCTACGGGAGTTCAATTCGGAGGGTTTTGCGGATTTGTGAATCAGTATACAACAATAACAAATTGTTATTCTACTGGTAATGTATATTATGCTGATGCGGTAGCTCCTACAAATAAAGGATTTATTGGGGAAGATCTTGGTCATACAGCCTCCTATACAGCTAACTTTTTTGATTCAGAGATATCCAATCAATCAACAGATGCGATAGGTGGTGCAACAGCGAAAACCACTGCTCAAATGAAAACTCAATCTACTTATACTGACTGGGATTTTACTGAAAACACTGGTGATTGGTCAATAAATTTAGAAAATAATGATGGTTATCCTTATCTGCAATGGCAGACATTTGGTCCTGTTATTGAAAAGCCCACAGCTCAGCCAACTAACCTTACTTTTTCAAATGAAGTAAATACAACACCCGATCCTGATGAGAATAATATTTTATTAGGTTGGACAGTGTCTGCTTCTGCAAGTAGTTATATTGTTGTTCGGAATATTGGTTCAGCTCCCACATTTGATCCTGCAGACGGGACTGAATATTCTCCTGGTTCACAGACCGGCGGAACTGTCGTCTATTCCGGAACAGCAACATCTGCCACGGATGCGAATGTGTCTGAAGGAAGCTATTATTATGAAATATTTTCATTCAACGGCAGTGCAAGCGCAACAAATTACCTTACCACCAATCCGTTGGCAGGCAATACAATAATTTCCACTGATGGAGCAACGACTGTAGGGAATTCCAGCGGTGAAGCTGCATCAGCAAGTTTCCCCAATGCAGGAGTTAATATTACTTTTCCCGATGGCACAACGGGTACCGATTTATCCGCCAGCAAAACTTCCTCAGCCCCTTCTGCAAATTTTCAAGGGAATGCCGGAGTGAGAGGGATGTCGCCTTTGTATTTTACCATTACATCAACCAATGCAACTCCGGGAAGCTACACAATTGTGCTTGACTTTTCCTCATTAGGTTTAACTGAAGCCAAGTGGAACAGATTTAAGATAATGAAAAGAGCCGATGCAAGTTCCTATTGGAAGGATATAACAGGAGAGCCTCATAATGGAACAATAGTAAGCAGACAAACCGATGGCGTTTGGGGTAAATTTACAATAAGCGGATTAAGCAGTTTCTCTGAATTCGGTGGTGGCGAAGGAGCTTACACAGTTACAAGTTCAGCCGATGACGGCGCAAATACCTTAAGAGGAATTATCAATGATGCCACAGTTGTTGATGGCGATGTGATAGAATTTGATGTGGCAACAATGGGGACGAATACTATAACTCTAAGCACGCCTTTGCTTATAGAAAAGAATTTGACACTAATAGCTTTAGGTTCAGACAATGGAATTATTCTGAATGGCAACAATTCCACCAAAGTACTTCAAATTGGTTCGTATATGGGAGCAACTCGCACGGTAACATTAAAAAACATAAAAATATCAGGTGGAAATGATACTGAAAATGTTGTTGGCGGAATTGATAATTACGGTGATTTAACATTGATAAACTGTGTTGTTTCTGACAATTTAGATTTAGGAGTTACTAGTGGATTTGGTGCCATTGGCGGGATTAATTCATTTGGTGATTTGACTTTAATAAACACAACCGTAACAAATAATACAGGTGCGGCATCGAATGATGGAACTGGAGGTATTTATTGCTATAGTACATTAACTATGAAAAACAGTATTTTGTACGGAAATATCGGGGAATCAAACAATATTGCATCTTCACTTGATATTGTAAGTTACAACTCACTGTTTGAAGAAAGTCTGGATTATTTAGAAAATACCGATTATAATTATTTTTCCGTAAATACGGATAACCTATTTTCCGGCAATCCACAATTTATAGGAAGTTCAAACGACGCAACACATCCTTACTCAATATCAGGCAGTTCGCCATGTTTAAATGTTGGAAATAATACCTACAATGCTGAAACGGCAGATATAAAAGGAACTGGGAGAAAATTAGATGCAAGCGGAAATACCGGCGGAACAATAGATATAGGAGCTTATGAATATGATGCAAATGCTCCACTTCCAGTTGAATTAATCTCTTTTACCGTTGTTTCTACAAGCTCAGCAACCGAAAAAGCAAATGTTGTACTAAATTGGCAAACCGCAACGGAAGTGAATAACTATGGATTCGAAATAGAACGTTGCGTAGCACAGATTAGTAATCTGTGCCACAATTGGGAAACCATTGGCTTTGTAGAAGGACACGGAAACAGCAATTCTCCAAAAGATTATAGCTTTTTAGATGATAAAACCTCCGAGGTTTTTAAAAACCTCGAAGGTTTAGATGGTGCAATTTCATATCGCTTAAAGCAAATAGATTTTGACGGAAATTATGAGTATTCGAATGTTGTGGAAGTAAATTTAGCCGAAAATGTAAAAGCATACAAATTGGAGCAGAATTATCCAAATCCATTTAACCCAACTACAACAATAAAGTATTCAATTCCAAATAATGTGAAAGGTGAAACGTCAAACGTAAAACTTATTGTTTATGATATTCTTGGAAACGAAGTAGCAACTTTGGTAAATGAGAAAAAAAGTACTGGCAATTATGAAGTGAAATTTGATGCTTCAAACTTAGCAAGTGGAGTTTATCTGTATAAATTGCAAAGTGGTGATTTTGTAAATACTAAAAAGTTTGTTTTGATGAAATAACATACGAATTATACTGATTTTCACAAAGAAAAAGTTCAACTTCTGCCAAGAGGGTGAACTTTTTTATTATGGCAAAAGCATTTTTAAGGAGCTTAAAATAAAGATTTCTTGTCTCAAAGAGAAGATTTGCCATATAAGAGCAAGAATCGAAATTAAGTAAAGATGAAGAATTTTCTATTTGCGAGATGATTTTTTCTTACTATTTTTGGATTAAATAATTATTTTTCAAGGGTAATATTTTCAGAATTAAAGCGATAGGATTATCGAAAAATAGAATCTTTTTTGTTTTTTTATAGATTTGATTCCTTATTTCTCTTTTTAGCTGTTCCAACTTATGAAATCAATTAAGGGAATCAAAAAAATAGATAAGAATTTGCATTCAGTCGGCGAAGACGGGATGTAATTTCAAACGTTATTAGAGTCAAGTATACTTATTCCGAATGTACAGTACATTTTATTGAAATATAGATAAATTTGTCAAAAAACTACGGAGTTAAACAATGAGAACACTTATTCTATTTTTTGTTTTATTATCCTTTCCTATGCTTTTCGGACAAACGGCAACAGCACCGGCAGCAGGCGATGGCACGAGTGGAAACCCCTATCAAATTGCGTCATTGGAAAATCTTTACTGGATTGCTGCTTCAACAACTCGTTGGGCGGCATATTACGAACAAACCACAAATATTGATGCTTCGGAAACATCTGGTTGGTCAGGAGGCGGATGGGTAACTATCGGAAATAACTCGGTGAATTTTACTGGTTCCTACAATGGTCAGGGACACACTATCTCGGGAATCTATATTCATCGTTCCGCAGCTAATATTGGTCTTTTCGGTGTAACAAATGGTGCAACTATTGAAAACCTAGGCGCTACAAGTGTTGACATTGCAGCCTATGATCATACAGGAGGTTTAATAGGAAAAGCATTTAACACAACAGTAAGATATTGCTATACAAGCGGAAATGTTTATGGTCAGGGCAATGGAACAGACTATGCATATACTGGAGGATTAATTGGAACAATTGAGAGTAGTTCAAATGTTAGTAATTGCTACAGTATTGCAAATGTCTCTGGCCCTGTAAGACAGTGGGGAGGATTCACTTCCCATATTGTGAGTTCAATAGTAACGGATTGTTATTCTGCTGGCGTTGTTGCCTCAGGAATATCCGGCATAGGTGGTTTCGTTGGTTCTATTTCGAGCGCTACGGTGAATGACTGTTTTTGGGATACCGAAGCCTCAACCTATCCAACCAGTGGGGCGGGCATCGGTAAAACCACAGACCAGATGAAGGATTATACTACTTTTACCGGGTGGGATTTTATTATTGAAACTGCCAACGGAAGTAATAATTATTGGGATATGGATCAGTTAGTTACTGTTAATAGCGGTTATCCGATTCTTTCTTGGCAAACGGGTGTTGATAATATATTGGCATATTCCGGCGGATTAGGAACTTCTGATAACCCATATCAAATAAGTACGTTAACTGATTTGAGTACACTTGTACAGCGGTTAATTGATTGGAATAAATATTTTATCCAAACTGCTGATATTGATGCTTCAACTACTTCAACGTGGAATAGTGGGGCGGGTTGGTCGCCAATTGGATATGACTGGGATCATGCTTTTTACGGGTCTTATGATGGTGGAAACTACAGTATTAGTGGATTAACAATAAACCGAAATAGTAGTTATCAAGGTTTCATTGGAGTTGGTCGAGATAATTGCACAATTCAGAACCTGACAATATCTAACGCATCTATTAATATGACTGGAGATGGTAATACCAGGGCAGGTATATTAGTCGGTGAATTTCAGGGTAATATTGTGAGTTATTGCCATGCTTCTGACACGGTGCGTGGAGATGGCTCATATGTGGGTGGTTTGATTGGTCAAAACGGTGGTACTGTTTCTAATTGTTCATTCATCGGAACAGTTTCTGATGATGGAGATGGAAGCAATTATTTTGGGGGATTGATAGGGTATAATAGCGGCACAGTTGAAGATTCATATGCTTCAGCCACAATAATCGGCAACTGGTATGCTGGCGGATTAATCGGTTATAATGATGCAGATATGATCAATAGATGCTATTCAACTACACCCGAAGGTGGTTTTATTTTTGGAAGTTATGATGTAGGAGGTCTTGTAGGGTATAGCACTAATTCATCATCAATTACAGAATCGTACAGCAAAGCTACAGTTGTTGGTTATATAAATATTGCAGGTGGTTTGGTGGGAGATAATAATGGTTCTACGATCAGTAATTGTTATAGCCGAGGTTCAGTAAGTCGAAGCCAAGGAAGTGATGGTGATTTTGGCAGTTTTGTTGGGAAGAATGAAAATACAACTGTGGTTACGGATTGCTATTCAACAGGCGCAGTCATTTATCAAAATGCTACAAATCCAACGGATAAAGGATTTATAGGAAACTACAATGCTACTGGCTGTTCAGATAATTTTTTTGATTCAGAGACTACCGTACAAAGTAGTGGTGCTGGTGCAACCACAAAAACAACAACGGAAATGAAAACAGCCTCCACATTCTCAGCATGGGATTCTAATATATGGAATATTGGTGAAGCAATGAATAATAATTACCCATACTTGGATTGGCAAAACACGGGTGGAACTCCACTTCCGGTTGAGCTAACTTCCTTTACAGTTTCCAAGATTGATGAGGGCGTTCGGCTAACCTGGCAAACCGCAACGGAAGTGAATAACTATGGATTCGAAATAGAACGTTGCGTAGCACAGATTAGTAATCTGTGCCACAATTGGGAAACCATTGGCTTTGTAGAAGGACACGGAAACAG